>JABDHA010000063.1:2564-24940 GCA_013285705.1 Acidobacteriota bacterium | reverse complement strand
ATCCCATCAGCGTGCTTCGCTAGAAAATTGTGGCTGATGGAGGCGTTAGAGAAAATCTTGATTTCACGCACCGCACCACGAATGACTGCTTTTGGCGCAGCGAAGGCGGGGACCCAGAAATTGCGCCCGTGATGGCAGGCAAGCATGGCGCCTCCCTCGCGGCTTCGCCGCTCGAAGAGGCGCTCAGTTTTTGTAACCTCGCTGCGCTCGCTAACAAGGCACGCCGCAGCCGGGCTCAAGTCGCTGACGCGCGCCCGGCCTTGGCATTCATCGCCACGCGGTCCGCGTGGCGATGAATGGCGCGCCCTAGGGAAGTTCCGTAACTGAGCTATTTCAATAGGTTATCTGAAAGTGGGACTCCCTTCCCTCCCGATGTTTCCCAATGCTTATTTTCGAGATTGTCCCACCACTTTGACAGTGCCTGAATGGGGAGCTTGTTACGTGTTTGAATCCTGACAGGGGTTGACTCAGAATACGAGGATCTCGTTGAGAATGCGTGCAAAGCCGAAATTTCGCCGGAGTCGAGGTTGGACGCGAAACGCGACCCCTCCCATTCATATCTTGCGCAATCAATTCAATGAGATTGGAAGACATCGCGGGGGGGCCGTGTTGGGCGCGAATTTACAATGGCATTCGCGATAATCAGCCCACTCCGGATACCCAAACGCCGGGCGATGTCAGCAGTGCCGACCCCGTCGCGCGCTAGTGCCCGGATGTCAAGCACCCCCTGATCATAGTGGACACGTCTTCACTGTGGCCATTCGAGACGCAGACGCCGACATTTTCTCGTTACAACCTGGTCCATTCTCTCGTGATACGGAACCTCGTCCATCAGCTCCGCGACGCTGGAACACTGAATGCCCTATGCAGTCTCCGATACCTTCTCCAATTTCGCGTCAATCAAGATTTCCGCGCTCATGAAAACTATGGTCGGATGAGGGGTTGCCGGCGTTCTCTTGGCTCGGCGTGCATTCGCAGACTTTTGTAAGCTCTTCTTTATGGCGCCGCGGGGGGCTCCTGGTCCGTCTTGATGCCGGCAAGCTCGCGATAGAGCGCGGCGGCGCGATTGACATACGAACTTTCGTGCCCCGCCGTAAGCGCGCTTGCGCCGTCCCCACTTCTGTTGAGAACAAATGCACCGAAAATACCCGGCGCTACATGCTCGATAACGAGTACCGACTGAAGGGCGCCGGGCTTGAACAAGGTGAACCAGTACCGCCGTATGGGCGTAACGTTTTCGCTAGACATGATAAAGCGCTCGGGCGCGCTTTCAGACACTCGTAGGTGATAAACGCAGGGCCCGTGCGGGTATCATCCTCCCAGTAATACAATTCCGCGCCTTTCACCAATTCCGACGCGGAAAAATCGGCGCGGCGGGATTTCGAATCCGGCCCGGTGAGCGCGGACGCATCATTGCTCAATGGTCCCCATTTTCTATCCGTCGTCGACCAGTACTGGATGCTTCGCAAGGCAGAGATCGTCCCGACCCGCGCCAACAGCGCGCTCATCGGACCATCAAAGTGGAAGCTGCCGCTCAGGGTGACGATAAGCCTTGAGCGTGACTCTTCAGGCCAACCAGTACAGCTCGGAGCGTGCCAATTGACTTGATCCAGTTCTTTACCTTGCCAAATCCGAATGGTTGGCGGCGCATCGGGCGACGGATAAGCAGGCGCCCCTGCCAAGGCGCAGGGTGATTGCGGACCCAGGGCCTGTGCGGGGGACTCAACCAGCAACAAGGCAACCGCGAGAGCCGCGTGATGCAACCTCACAACAGATTCTCCCACGCAAGAGAGTATGTTTCCCTCAGTCGCACCCATATCGGGCGAGAGTTCCAGGCCCTGATCTCGATGCGCTCGGCGGCAGCTTGATTAGCCTGGAACAGATCTTCCAGTTCTTGCGTCGCGTCACTGCCCAGAACGACGACATCGACTTCATCGTTGAAGATGACGCTTCGGTGATCGAAATTGGACGAACCGATCACCGACCACACGCCGTCCACCACCACGGTCTTTGAGTGAAGGACCACATCGTGTATCTCATAGATCTTCACGCCCGCGTCCAGCAGCTCGGAATAGCGGGCGTGGGCGACGGCGATGGACAATGGGGAATCGCTGCTCGCCGGCAACATCAGGCGGACATCCACGCCGCGCCTCGCTGCTTGGGTCAGGGCCTCCATTTCCTGCTCGGTGGGCGCGAAATAGGCGGTCGTGATCTTGACGCTCTTTTCGGCGGTTCTGATCGCGGTGAGGAGCGTGACATAATACAAGGGAATCCCGTTGTCAGGCGTGCTTCCCAGCACGCGCGCGACGGCATTGCCTCTTGGCGCCGCGGTCGGAAACATGGCGGATTGGTCCAGCGGCGGTCCCTTTTGCTTGATCCAGTGATCCAGGAACAACTTCTGCAATTCCGCGGTGGCAGGCCCCTCGATCTGGAGATCGGTATCGCGCCACTGCTCCTGGGTCGAGCCGGACGGACCGCCGGACTTGCCGATCGGATTGCTTTGATAGGCTGTGCTGAGATTAACACCGCCTATAATCGCGATCTTCCCATCCACAACTAGAATCTTGCGATGGTCCCGGTCGTTGAAGGAATAGGGTACCTTCGACTCCAGTGGGTCGACCGGATTGAACGAAACCAGATTGATCCCGGCCTGCTTCAACCGGTCCAGAAATATCGCGGCCGTGCTGCCCGATCCGTAGCTATCATAGATGACATTGACGGCGACACCCGCCTGACGCTTGGCAATGAGCAGGTCGCCCAAATGCACGCCATCGCTCTCCACATCCTCGAAGATGTAATATTCCAGGTTGATGTTATTGGTCGCGCCCTGTATCGCGGCGAACATGGCCTTGAATGTCTGAGGTCCGTCCCGCAATAGTCGGGTCCGGTTGCCGGCGATCAGAGGGCTTTCCGATATCGCTTCTTCATATGCGGTATGGCGCTTGAGCAGCGCGTCATCGCCCGCATCGGTGCCCAGCCGTTCCAGTATCGTCTTGCTTTGCTCTGCCGTGAGCGGCCCGCGCCGCCCCACGATCTGAGGAGATGTCTTGCCGGATGCTTGGGGCGTGGCAATATCCGGCGGCGTCGCACAGCCGGCGAACCCGCCCAGGGCGATACACAGTATACCAACAGCCATGGATCGCACTTTGCGCGCACGCTCCTGTAAGTCGCGGGTCGCGTCATTCACAACCGCGGAGGTCATTTCCATTTGCGGCCAAATTTCTGGATATTAGCGGAGACTATTTGTATTCATTGGCTTCCTCAGAAACATCGTGGCCGGCCCTCGAAACGTCCTTGCCGGCGCCTTCGACAGTGTTGCATGCGGGCAGGATATTGGATGCACCTCTGAAGATGACAAACACGATGAGTGCCCACGGCCAATTTGCTTGGCACAAATGATTCCTTTGAAGTCGGAACGCGCCCTCATGCCAACAACGTTCGCGGGTGCATTTGGTTCCCGTCGGGGCGCGGCGCGGCGCTTGAAACAGGACTATGGAAATCCTGATCCGCTTCGCGCGCGGTTGAATTTCCGAGGATCGGCAAACGCGGATTTCCGCCGGCCAGCGTGCGACCTATGGCAGAAAGAACCCCGGCTCAAGTCGCCCGAAGCGAGCGGCAGAACGGTTCGACGCTGCGTCTGCGCCTATGCATTTCGCCGGCCAGAACCCCGCGTGGGAGCTGGCACGTGAATTCATGGGGTTTCTTCCATAAGCGATCGAACCTTTTGAGAGCCACTTCGACGCCGATGGAATCCTCGTGCGTCCGGAAATTTCCACAATTCATCCGAAATGTTCGCGTCCACAATGACTTGTCGACCCATTGCACCCCTAACTTATTGAAAGTCAAAGGAAAATGGAACTATTCCCGCCTTCGTGATTTGTTATCGGCATGGACCAGACCGCAAGTCAGCGAACGATTCTGGTCGTCGAAGATGAAATCTTCATCCGCATGTCTGCGGTCGCAACGTTGGAGGACG
The DNA here is from genome assembly GCA_013285705.1 of Acidobacteriota bacterium. Lineage (GTDB taxonomy): Bacteria > Acidobacteriota > Terriglobia > Terriglobales > Acidobacteriaceae > Alloacidobacterium. The sequence goes on along the minus strand of JABDHA010000063.1, from coordinate 20,964 downwards.
CAGGCTTTTTGGTCCTTGAGGCAAAGAACAGTGTCGAAGCCCTGGAAATATTATCGAGGCATCCCGAAACCAATGTCCTCATGACAGACGTGCGCATGCCGGGACTCATGGACGGGCTTGCACTCGTCGCCCGGGTTCAAATCGATCATCCGGCCATTCGCTCCATCGTGGTGTCTGCCAATGCCCCCGGTGAGCGAGCCCGCAATGCCGGTGCATTTGGATTTGTCGCCAAGCCCTATTTGCCGAAAACCATGGTCCAGGCTGTGCACGATACTGTGCCGTGGCACAAAGTAACCCATGATTGAAGTCGGCCATGACCAACTCAAACAGGCGGTGGAATCCCGGCACGGCGGCAAGGCGACGTTCGTTCAGTGCGTGCCGGTGCATGAAAAGCGGGGAGACCACACGATCTGGAGCGGTGACGTTTCGGTTTTCGACTTGAGAGGCAGCACGAGTGGAGCGTTTCGCGCATATGCCTGGTCTCGCGAATTGCCGGACGGAAAGCGACGATTATTCACGGCTTTGCACACACCCCAAACTGTCAGTCCCACCCACGCGGTAAGAGCGGCAATTCTGACGGATAGTGGGGCGGGACAATAGCAGTCTTTTCCGCCGGATTCGTACAGTTCACTTATTCATGCTAAGCTTTGGCGTCGCTTGCCGCTATTTGGGCATTGGCGCTTGAAAGGCGTTCGGGGCAATAACAAAGACATTCTCCGGGCCCCCCGCCGGTGGTTGCTTCCGTTTGTGTGCATCGCGATTATCGGCCAAACCATCGATTGCACGGAACAGACCGTCGCCAGGAGTGTTCCTGATCGTATCCAAACAGGAGTACGACATGGACAAGGATCGCATTGCTGGATCGGCCAAGCAGGCTGGCGGCGCAATTAAAAAAGCTGCCGGCAAAGTAACCGGCGACGCCAAGCTTGAGGCCGAGGGAAGTGCAGAGAAATCGGCCGGCAAAGTCCAAAACGCCATTGGCGGCGCCAAAGACGCCGTGCGCGACGCGTTGAAGTAGTCGATCGCGCATCAAATAGCTCCGGCCTGCCCGCAGCTATTTGCCGGACAACTATTGCGCCAGAGAGCGCGGTTCGCCACTCATCCAATTAGGAAGAAGCGGTCCCAGCTTGATAACAAAATCCCAAGCCATCAGAACCGCGCCGGCCGCAAACACGATGTCGCCAGGCACCGGGGCGTTCGACTATTACCTAGAGGCAGTGATGATGCTGTCTTCTTCTTACGCTTTCCACCAGCCACCATTGCAATACCGCTGAATTGATTGAAGGCAAGATACGCCGCGCAGGGACTTTAAAGTCATTGAGACAGGGTGTCCGATGGCAGACTTAGGCCGCGCCTCGATTCGGTAGATACTGCCCGATGGGAACTTTCCGCGCGCTTAAGCGTTTGTTAGGTAGCGATGGTCTGTCGCCCCCGGTTCACCCTTGCATGAAACAATGGCTTCCGAGTGATCAGACTGTCCTGCGGATATGGCAAATGCCAGGGCGCTCACCGACAAATCAGACATCATAACAATCATTCCGATTTCGCTTGGGATGAGCGCGGCATCGAATGCGCGCGGCATTCGGCAACATTAGAACTCCTAGAAAGACCAAAGTGGTTGCCAAGAAACCAAAGGCCCGTAGCTCCGAATTCCCGCCCGCACCGATCGGCAAGGGCAGAAGCATCATCAAGTATCTCAAGAGCCAGGTTATCTTCTCCCAGGGCGACGCAGCCGACGCCGTCTTCCATATCCAGAAGGGAAAATTGAAAGTAACGGTCGTGTCGGATCGGGGCAAAGAAGCCGTCTCGGCCATCCTAGGACCGGATGAGTTTTTCGGCGAGGCCTGCATGGCGGGTCAGTTGCTGCGTCTGGTGACTGTGTCGGCAATGACCGAAGCGGTCGTGGAGCGCATCGAAAAGCCCACGATGATCCGCATGGTCCAGGACCAACCGGCATTTTCGCTGTTATTCATGACCCATATTCTGAATCGCACCATCCGGGTCGAAGCCGACCTGATCGACCAATTGTTCAATTCCAGCGAGCGGCGGCTTGCACGACTGCTGCTGCTGCTGGCGAACTATGGCAGCGAGGGCAAGCTGGAGCCGATCATCGCCAAGATCAGTCAAGAGACGCTTGCGGAGATGATAGGGACCACCCGGTCGCGGGTCAGCTTCTTTATGAACCGGTTCCGGAAGCTGGGTTTCATCAGCTATAACGGCCATATCGAGGTTCACAAGTCCCTGTTGAATCTCGTTCTTCACGAACAACCTCATATCAATCGCTAATCTTCCCCGATGAGATATGATTTTTTCATGTCTTCGGCATCGCCCGGCGAATTGTGAGCAATCCAGCACAGCTAAATTAGTTCCATCAGAGTAGAATGTGAGTGGCGCGCCCGGCTGAATCCATTTCGGGTGACTGTCAAAGGCTCACGCGATGAAATCCGAAAGTTCCAGTGCCCGGGCATTTCCGACCCAAATATTAGATTTTAAACGTCTTCTGCGTCCATTAGCGGGCAAAGTTACCCGCGAGCAGCATCTACAAATATCTAGCGTAAAGGTGCTGAAAGCTGCGCTTGAGCGCGAGCATGTTCTTCTTCAGGAGAAGGATGCGTTACTTCTGGAGAAGGATGCGCTGCTCGCGGAACAGGAATTTCTGCGTTCCGAATCCGATCACCGTCTGCTGAATGGGTTGCAGATGGTGGTAAGCCTGCTTTCGTTGCAAAGTCGGGCTGCGGCCACACCAGAAGTGGCAACTCAGCTTTGCGTGGCCGCAAATCGCGTCGCGACCATCGAACGAGTGCATCGCCGTCTTCATTTCCATGACGGAACAAAGACCGTGGCGATGCGAAAATATCTTAGCGAGTTCTGCCAGGATTTCTCGACAATAAGCTCTTTTGATCCTGCGCTTACTCTCGAAATTCTGGTGGATGGAACCGAAATCGAGGTGCCCACCGCCAAAGCCATACCATTGGGATTCATCGCCAATGAATTGATTACGAATGCGGTCAAGTATGGGAAGGGGCAAATTGCTGTCGGTCTAGAATCCAACTCTGACGGGCGCTACGCGCTTGTCGTTTCGAACGATGGTCAACCGCTACCACATGACTTCGACCCGACCCGGTTCAAAGGCTTAGGGATGAAAATCGTCCAATCTCTTGTTCAAAAGATTGGCGGGGAGTTTCGCATCGAGCGGGGTGCCGAAAATCGCGGTGCGCGCTTCTCCATACTATTCACCTTAGAGAATTTGCATCCTCCGGGACGTTAGTTGGGATCTCTGTTTTTTGCCGACGGGAATGCGATTGCGATTTGGGGGAGACATGGACGAGTTGACGGATTTTGAGGTTCGGTTTCTGGATGCTGGGGGCGCGCTTATTCGAACAATGCCGGTGGCAGCCGAGAGCGTAACTGTCGCGACTTGCCGGGCCGGAGAAATCGCAAGCGAAATCGACGCAGTGGATTTCTACATCACGTCAAAGCCTGCATATCCACGGCGGGCGGCGCAATCGCATATGTAAGGGTATATAGATCCGGCAAGAATGGCACCTTTGTTTCACCGCAACACTCACATCGTGCTCCTGATACCATGGGCCTACCATTCCAAAAGCGGATGATTGGAGATAAACCCCGGCTCATCGCGAGGAAGGAGATCCTTGACCGTGGGATTTGGGGCCCTCGCCTCCGCCTTGGATGGTGACGTAACCGTGGATGTTTTCTTGACAGCGTGTTTAGCGACCTTATTAGCTGGTGCCTTGGACTTTTTGACCGTCTTTGCCTTCGCTACCGTCTTTTTCGCCTTCTTACGCTCTCGGCCAGCCGCCATCGCAATACGCCTGAATTGATTGAGGGTGAGATATACGCCAATTCGGTTCCTTGGTTAGCCTTACAGTAAGCCCACGCCAAACAGCAGGTCGATCATTTCCAGCCATAGCGTTCCGGGAAAAGCTGCTCCAAATCGTGCAGTTCGCTAAATTCATCATAGACCAACTGAGCGCGCCTAGTCTTGAGATTGATCAGGACATAGCCGTTTCCGGCCGCTTTAATCTGGAAATCCTCCAGCTTGGCATCCTTGTCCCAGACCTTTGCCGCTCGAATTCGTTGCCAAATTTCGTCCTCGATCTGCATGACACACTCGTCCGAAACGAGATCGTTGGTGGGGTCAAGTCGATCCACAGCGAGATATGCGTTGGTGCGCAATATACTCCAATCAAGCAGGTAGCGTTCTCGCCATCCTCCCGCTATCACGTCAGGAAGACCTAGGAGAAAATGCTGACCCTTTGAGGCGCTGCAAGATGATGCACTTGGTAAAGCCTAGCATCGGGGTTTGAGTCTGATTTTGTATAGCTCGCTGGAAAGCAGTTGAGCGAGGATTTTGTGTTTACCGTCCTCGGTCTCTGCATTCAACCTTTCCTGAAAGTGACCAATATCTTGCGTCGCTACCCATTCTGCCCATATTTGTTCTTTGGTCTTTTCCGTCATGGCTCATCTCCATCATTCGTGATGGGAGCGCCCGGCCCGCGTAACAGGCTCTCACGTCTCTCAAGCGGCCCCTAGGACCGACCACGAAATCTACTCCCGCTCCAAAACCAAAACTGTCCCGAATTGCTCACACACAACCCTCATCTGTAAAGTGTCGGGTTGGGGCACTGTTATGGTTTGAAATTCCGAAGGGATTGAAGGTTATTGGTCGGGGCTAGCCCCTGTATCGGCAGAACACAGACCTTCCCGCTCCGCCGCATTGTCAGCGCCTTCATTTACCTATTGAAGGTCATCCAGGGCCGGGCAAGCATCAGCCAGATCTGATGGCGGAATTCCGCCATCCGAACTTCGCGCTCCTCGCGCAAGGCCAATGCCATGCAAAGGCGCCGCCGCTCCTCCATGTCCAGGCAGTGGCAGATCAGGCGCAAGCACTTTCTCGTGACGTACGTGTCAGCCGACATTCGCGATAGTCTAGGCATCGTTACCATTCCCAAATGGCCCCGCCGGATTTCTCCAGCAGGGGCCAAAGCATTTTACTCGTGATGCCACTCGCCGTTGTTCCAATAACCGTGCGCCGCGTCATGGTCGGCCTCGGCTTCATGCCAATGATATTGGGCGTCACTCTTGTGTGCGTCCTGCCATTTGTCATCGTGGAATGTTAGTTTCACATCCGGGTAGTTCACTCTGGCATCAGTGTGCCAGCAATCGCCATTGCCGTTGCACGCTGTGTAAGCCAGAGCCGGTGCTGAACCGAAAAACACGCCGCAGCCGAAAGCTAAGATCGGCAAATCGGCAATAAGATATTTTGGTGTGCGCATGAGCTGTCTTCCTTGCTTGAAGATATAGACTCCGATGCCACGAAAACGCGAGCCTCTGCATAAATACACTTGCTGAGCCTGTATGATCGTCCATCACCCCGATTGGCTTTCAAGTCCGCCCGAACCTTGTCCAGCGCGTCGAACAGTGCTGTCTGGATGCGCTCAAGAATGATAGGCGAAAACGATGTCGGCCTTCCCATGCGGAGGTCGGGTTCGTGGGGCAAGAAGAGCACTACAAAGACAAGCGTTACGAGCAGCTTCCAGAGCATCACCATTGTCCTGCGGCTACAGTGCACATACATGCACAAATATCTTGTTTGTCCTTATTCGGTTTCTGTCCGGCTTGAGCACGAGACCGACCGAATATTCCTTTCCTATCAGAATTAGAGCGCTTGAAGTGGTCAATTCGATACAGTTGCCGTCGCTAGCTGCAACCTCGCGTTCGTTAGAACTCTTCGGCTCGAAAGCGGCGAACCTTGGATCGGCGGATCAGGTGGCAGCGCAGGCGCTCTAAAGTGTTGGGGACCAAGATTGCCCCAATGCGGAGAAAGTTTAGGGTTGGACCGACGGTACCGTATGCCCTGGTCGGTTTACCAAAATCCCGCGACGGCTCATTCGGGAGCCGAAGCTCCGCCAATGGCGAGAGTAACGGAACTGTCGCCGGTTCCGCACGTTCCATTGCGCGAGCCCTTGAAGGAGCCTCGCACCATGAAACTTCGCACTCTGGCCGCTGTGAGCGGCGTTGCCTTGTCTGCTTTTTTGATTTCATCTCCGGCCGGCGCCCAAGGCAGCTACCCCACGCCAGGTGGTGATAGGGTGGATGGCAATGGCATGCCCACCACCCATTCCACGCCGCAGGAAAAGGCGGAAACTGCAACGATCAACAATCAAGTTGGGGTGACGGACAGCCAGGCGCCGGCCCCGGGCAACGCTAATGACGCACAATATCAGGCGCAGCGACAGCAGTATCAGCAGCAACAGCAGCAATATCAGGACCAGTTGCAGCAGCATCAGGCGGCGCAGAATCAGTATGAGAACCGGACGGCGATGTACCAGAATCTACGTGCCCGCTACGCTGCGGAGCGCGCGGCATATCATCGTGATCTGTGGCCCGGACGCCATTGGGTCATCGTGGAGCGTGACGCAAATGTGATCGGCGAACGTGTCGAACTGATCAGCGGCAATCGTGTCGGCACGGTGGTCGATGCCGCACACGGCGCCAATGGCGATGTCGAAGCACTGCTGGTGCGGCTCGACAATGACAAGGTGGTTTGGATCGACAGTCAGGACGTACGCTACAATCGCGCCGACGGCGTGGTGATAACTGATCTCAGGTTCGACGACCTGCGCCATATGGCCGACGAGCGGCTTTGAGACAATCTGCCTACGGAACAAGGCGCGCGAGGGTTCCCTGCGCGCCTTTGCGTTGCCCAACCCCATGTGGCCCAAGGGATGCCTTCGCGCGTTTGCGGGGTCGGGTCAGCTATTGCGCTGTCCGCTTTCGACTGGACCTTGGCGGCGTCCAACTCGTGTGAAGGGAGCCCTCAGGAGAACAGCCCTGGTTGCCCAGGGCCCTCTTTCTCAACCTTTATGAGCCGTAGCGGTGTCCACCGCCGTGGAATCCATCACCGCCGTGAAGCCAACTACCGCCATGGAAGCTGCCACCGCGAAAGTCTCCGCCGTGCCATCCACTACCCTTGCCGCCACCGGAGCCATGTTATTCAGGCGCCATTAGTGCATCTTTGCCGACATTCTCAGGCGAATCTGTTAGTTTGGTAAGCTAGTGTGGGTGGTATACAATACTGATGAGCCGATGGCGGAGCTCATAGGAGAGCCAGGTTGGCAATAATCCAATCGTCAGATTTTGACACGGCGTCTTTTCTCGCCCAGCCCGGCACGGGGCGAAGCATCACCAACTATCACAAGAAACAGGTCGTCTTCTCTCAGGGTGATCCAGCCGATGCCGTATTCTATATCCAGAAGGGCAAACTGAAAGTCACGGTCGTGTCTGACCGGGGCAAGGAAGCGGTCGCGGCAATCCTTGGCCCGGACGAGTTCGTCGGTGAAGCCTGCATGGCGGGCCAGTCACTGCGCCTTGTGACCGTTTCGGCCATGACGGGCGCGGTCGTGGCGCGGATTGAAAAACTCGAAATGGTTCGCCTTATCCAGGAACAACCGGGCTTCTCGCAGATGTTCATGACCCATGTCCTGAACCGAACCATCCGGGTCGAGGCCGACCTGCACGATCAGCTGTTCAATTCCAGCGAGCGGCGGCTGGCGCGGTTGCTGCTGCTGCTGGCGAACTATGGCAATGATGGAAAGCCGGAACCGATTCTCGCCCAAATCAGCCAGGAGACCCTGGCAGAGATGATAGGGACCACACGATCGCGCGTTAGTTTCTTCATGAACCGTTTTCGAAAGCTGGGATTCATCAGCTATAACGGCCACATTGAGGTTCACAGGTCCCTGCTGAATCTCGTGCTTCACGAACAACCGCACACCAACAGCTGAGCGTGCGTGGGCGCTGTGAGCGGCACCATGTCGATCCAGTGCAATATCGTCGAAAAGGCGCGCCCACATGACCAGTGATTATCTGAAGCGAACCCGAAGCCTTGATGAGATTTACGCCCTCATTGACAAGAACCGGGTTGATGCAGCCAACGCCGCGCAGGCCACATTCCATAACGATATAGAGGCGGCTATTGCCGCGATTGCCAGTATCGGCGCTATCGCCGGCGCCCGCGTTCAGGCGGATAGCCGGGTTGCATCAGCGAGAGTCTTGATCAATGCCGAGCTGGCGGCCACCCGTTTGCTGGCGGAGGCGGAAGTGCAGGCTTCTAAGTGCGCCAACGAAGCTCTGACAAAACCAAGAGAAGTCGTGCAAGCTGCACTGTTGGAAATAGGCAAAAATACGACAATGCAGTTGATTTTGACTGCCAAGGAGTCGGTTGCAAAGATCCAACGGGATGCCGAGGTCGCTATTAAAGTATTGCGCGAGACAGGAGCCATCGCGATTCAAGAGGTGCAGGCCTTGGCCGCAACTGTCACAGAACAGACCATGCGTGCCGCTGAGCTGGCTGCTGAAAAATTGAAGGAATACCGCAAGAAGACGCACACAGCGGAAGAAGCATCCTCCGACGGTGAGGATTTAGCCCATATTGTCATCAAGGCCGCCGAGCAGGCGTCGGTCCAACTAAAAGAGGCTATCAAGACGACGCTGGCCGATATCAATGCAACGACGGATGCGGCCTGTGCAGCAGTATACGAAGCTGCATTTGCCGCCGAAAAGAAAATCACGGACGGCCAAGAGCGGGCGTCGACGCGACTTAAAGAAGCCTTGCAAGCCCATCTTTGACCCACCTCTGCGATATTGCGCGGCACTATCGCGTGCCACAGCATGTTATAGCTCGATCAGAAGCTTCACGCTTGCGCAGGGACTCTTCTAAACGGCGCAGTAAGCGCCGATCCGTGGGACACCAATGTTGGTGTGGGCCGGCCATGTGGCCAAGCTTCCTTGGCAGTGATCGATTCCCCGCCACGCCAGTCCCGATGGTACAAAGCATCCGTCAGGTCAATCCGGTGGAGCGATTTTAGCGTTAGCGCCATATAGCGCCAGCGAGGGCCCCAACGTTGCGTGCATCGCAAAGCAGCGGGCCACAAAGAGAACCGCGCCCCAGCTATGAACCGGAACGCGGCGCCTCTCACAACAACTACGCTACTGATTTACTTGACCGGCCGACTGGGCTGGCGGCTGAGCGGGAGTCGGCACGCTCTGCTGGTCCTCGGCTGGAGCCTGGGGAGTTGCCGCAATGTCGGGAGTCGCAGCCGATTCCGCTACGCTTGATTGGGTGTTGGTAGTGCCGACTTCAGACGGCGGCGGCGGCAGCGCGGCCACGTGGGGCGTCGCGGCCTGTTGCTGTGGTTGGCTGGTTTGGTTGGAATCGGCCGCCGCACGGGCAGATGCTGCACGGCTACCGGAGGCAACATGACTGCCGGCAGTGCTGGCGATTTTCGCCGGCGAATGCGTCTTGACCATTGCAGAGCGCAAGCTGTCTGGATCAGCCGTTGCGGCCTTCGCAGCCTTCGTGGCCTGCGCAGACGGCGACGGCGCCGGCGCGGCGGCCGGAATGTTGGCATCGGGCGTTATCGCGGCTTGCTGTGCAGGTGCAGCGGGCCGAGCCAGCAGGTTATTGGCGGCCGCAATGGGCTGGGGCTGCGAGGGTGAGGTCGAGCGCGGGTAAAGAGCCACACCCGCCGTGCCGATCATCAGCGCGACCGCCAGTACACCCACGAACTTTGGCATGTTGCTTGGCTGCGCATCTTCAGGATTTACGGTGTGAAAATTGCCCAGACCGGCACCATTGCCGGAAGGTTGATTTTGCAAAACGAGAGGACGGTCATCGGTGGCGTTGAATTCGCGCAAGGACATAAATTCCTCCTACGGAAATTATCGAACTGTATTGATTACGAAAGGGAACGTGTTGAACGCCCATAGGTTGCCCCCGCTGCAAACAAAGGCAATTGCGACAGCGTTGGGCGCGCGTTGTTTCTTGAGGTGAGCAGTCCCGGTCCGATTACGGACCGCCTAATTGCTAAGGTCCAAGTGTGAGCTGACGAGCAGTGCGTTTCTCATTTGAAGGCAATGGCGCATCTCTTTTGAAGAAGCGCGTGCCGGCCCGTCGAAGACGCAGAGAAAGCGCCTGACACTCGACGCCGCAACCAGAATCGAGAGGACTGTATGCGCTTGGAAAGCGTTATTACTGGGACCTTCTAAACGACAAATGATTGAGCACTCTAAGCAGATTGGCGCCATGGCTTGTCCTAGGTCTCATAACTGGGGCCCCTGACCCAGGGAGTATATCGCAACGTTCAGACAAATAACCCTTGCCTGGCATCGTTGTATGCCCTGGCAACCATGGTCAGCTGGTTTGACCTTGCAGCTTACGGTGGCCGCGCCGTGGTGGCGTTGCGGCACTTGATCTTCTAGACCGCTACCAGATTTGTGACCCAGTGGGCAGGCCCCCACGATGAAAGCGGCCCCTCAATTTCGGGTGCTGGCCAAAGCACTTCGGATTGGCCGCCTAACTTACAAAAATAGAAGTGAGAGTTCCGCGGCGGTTGGGCTAACTTACACTGGGTGGTTGGGGACCCATGACACCAATGAGCCTTGGGCGCTCTCCTCGCAAACCTTCGGCCATCTACCGCCGCAGTCTACGATCTGCGCATGTGGCAGAAGCCGAACAGAAAAATCGTCCAGAACAGACCGAGACCATTTCATTTGATGGGAAGCTCAGGAATTAGCGGTGATGCCCGCTGCCACCATGGGAACTGCCAGCACGGGGGCTGCCACGATGGGAACTGCCACCTCGACCGCCATGGTAGCTGCCATAATGGCCGCCGCCGTAACCACCGCGATACCCATAACCGCCTCCGAAGTCGCCGAGATAAAATCCGGTGTCATAGCCATACCCCGGTCCATAATATCCAGAGTCGTAATAACTGTTGCAGCGGTACGGGTTGTACAGGCGGCTAAAGCGGTCGCAGTAACCGCCGCCATAGTATTCCTGGTATCCTGGATATCCCGCGTATCCTCCACCGCCGATCCCGATGCCAACCGAAACGCGCGCGTCGGCGGGAGTTGTCGCAATCGCACTCGCGGTGGCCGCCAGCATCGCGGCACCCAGAGCAATGTTTGAAAGGCGGTGCATGTTGGTCACCTTTTTATTGTTGTTATTGCTAGCCCTGCCAATCTCTGATGGTCGGCAGTAGGTGGACCAGATCCACGCGCACGTAACGTAATTGACTGGACGAAGTTCCTGCGCACCCTCGACGTAGTGCTGGAACTCGATTGGTCATCGTGCGAGAGCTGACCTGCATCGCTATGTGGTGGAAGCGCTTGCAGGTGAGTTTTGTCGCAAGCCCTTAATGCAGGATTTCCTTTCAGGAATCGTGTTCACTGGACGGCCGGGTCCAGGATGCGTCCGCCGACCTTGCTCAAGAATTCGGACGCAGCTTTGATCCGCACTTTCGCATTTGGGCCAAGCGCGGCGAGCAGTAGTCGCCGAGGCAAATGCCTGAGAACTGAGCAATGTTGCTCAGAACGACCCCAAGGGTATGGGTTATAGTTTGACAACGGTGAGGCTACCCGGCTCCCCAGCCCCCACTGGCCTCCCGTGAATAGCTAACCCGGCGTAGTGCCCCTCCGTCGGGTTAGTTGTTGGCTTTTTGCCAAGACTTCTTGACTCAAAATTGGCGCTTAAAACGCTCAGGCCACACCGAGCGCCCCGACCACCAGAAGCAGGGCGCAAAGAATACCGGCGATCAAAATCAAGGCACCCATAGCATCGCTGGGTTGCCTGTAAACGGCGCGTGAAACGGCATCTTCCGGTCGCTGCCGAGGCGGCTTTTTTGATTTTGGGGGCGTGGTCTTCTGGCCTTGGTGTTCTTTAGGCATCGAATTCCTGCCGTTCCTCAACGATCAGTTCAAATCCATTGCCACCTAGGATTACAGCCCTGTCAGCATCGTGGGCTGCGAAGTTGGACCGGATGAAACGGCTAGAGGGAGGAATCTCCGGAATCCAGCTGGTTTCACAGACCATGTGGTCGTGCCGGAAGTATTGGATGACAAAGGACATAAAGCAGCCGCCCGCTAGCGAGGATCAAAGGGTCAAAAATGGTAACGCGCCCTTCAGTGAAAAGGTCACGCCTCGACGACTGCTTCTACATTCCGCTGATAATAGCCCGCAAAGCCCACAGAAGGCCGCGATGCAGGGCAGTGCTATCCGCCAGCCGTGGTTCTTTTTCCATATGTCATCTCGACATAGGGCATGTCTCTAGTTTGCTAGCTTTCGCAGGGCCTGGCTCAACTTCCCAGGCAAATCGTCTGGCAATAGAAAACTGATCCTGCCGGCGGCCCCCACAATCATCGAAAGGACCGGCTCCCCGTTCTCACCCCTTCCAACCTGGATCGAGGTGGTCTTGAGGGCTATTTGAGTCTTTCGGCCTCGCGTGTCACGACCATGTGTGGCCTGCATCGCTGCATTCTCCACAATGTTGGGAATCTCTGCGTGTGGAAACCCTAGCAGCAAGTCACCACCCGTTTGGCGCTTTACATGCAGCATAAAAGTCTGCCCGTCTTCGCTCGTCATAGAGCCCTTGACGGTCGGGAAAAAGGCCATGTCCATTTTCGTCATCATGCGGATTCCTATTAAAATCCTTAGTCTGCAGGCGTCCGCCGCAGGCCCGCCGCATGCGGCACATCGTGAATCATCCCGATTTCCTGGCTGGGAATGACGCACAATTTCAGGAGCCGCGCTTCGGTGCCTGCTGGAATATTGTCTGGGTCATCTTCGCACGCCTTCTGTTCCTCGTCGCTCAGGTTCAGCGAAACGGCCATAGGATCGCCCCAGGCTTCGCCCCACAAGATAAGGCCCACGTCTCCTAGGGTTGGTGGTATCAATGCCATGGTCATGCATCTTCCTTCTTACCGGCCGCGACGGCCCGCAGCGTGCCAGCGCCGGGCGGCTTTTGGAGTTCGCAGGCTATTTCCCACGGTGCAGCCATCCATTGGCCGCGCGCTGATTGGTCGAGCAGCAGAACGGGCGTGGCGTCGGGATGAAACGGCGCCACATCGGGGCTCGCGTCCGTCGTCAGAAAACTGAAAGCCAGATGTTTGCCCGCGTCGGGTGCAACCTTGGTGCCACGGTCGCTCTCCCATTCGCGCCAGATGCCGGCGAAGAACGTCAGCGGGCGGCTTTCGTCGCGGGCTAACCGGGTCCAGATCGACGGTTTGTCATCGCCAGTCCGATTGTCGGGCTCAGCAAAGCTGCTGACGGGCACCAAGCAGCGATGTTCGGGCTCCTTGAGATAGGTTTGCCAATAGCGCCTGTCAGTCTTTCGCACGTTTGTCAGGTAAGGATTGCGTAGTTTCCGGCTTGGGATGTAGTGGGGAAGCCCCTCAGCATCATCAGTAGCTCGCGCTGGCCCTGGGTGCGGCGCGCACCACTGGGGCCATGCGATTGGGAAAGATGGCGGGGAGCGAGGGCATGTTGCCAGCATGGTCTACCATGGCCTTTGCCAGGTCACGTATCGCCCTTTGGCCCTTGGTGATGCTGTAAAGATTGCACATGCGGTTAGATGGTTAGTTTGAAGATTTATTTGGCTGGGTGGCAAGAAGCTAACCCGGCAGAGGACACAGCCGGACCGCCGGGTTAGCTATGCCGCGGGAGGCCTGGGGATGGGACAGGCGGTCTCACCGGGAGCCAAGACAATAGGCCAGCCGTCGGGCCGCGGATGTGCAATCTAGCTCAGATTTTCCCCGACAACTGGGAGACCGTCGTCCTGTCGGGGCCCCCGCCCCGCTTGAGAGACATTAGGGCCTGCTATTCAGGCGTCCGCGCTCCATCACAGATGGCGGAGACGAGCCATGATAGAAAAAACCAAAGAGCAAATATGGGCCGATTGGGTGGCCAAGCAGAGCGGCGGCAACTTTCAAGAGATGCTGAACGCACAAACAGAGGACGGCAAATATCAAACCCTTGCCCGGCTGCTTTCCAAAGAGCCGAGACAATTGAAAAAAGAGCCGCAACACTAGCGCTTACGTGGCGCGACGCTGTCAATGACCCCTCCCCTGTACCGTGAGACTGCCTGGGCCGGATTATGAAATTCGCATCCTCCAGTCGGATGGTTTCCCTGCGTTGATAACCTCCGAAACACAGCTCACCGACTTGGCAGCAATCATTATTAGACAATATCCGCCGATAACCCGCGAAAGCGGCATTGACAATCGGGGTTGAGGCGCGTTTTTCAGCAAGAAGGCTCAGGCGCTGAAATATCCCGGCCGGCTGCACGGCTGAATGTGGCCTCATAAATTCCATTGGGAGCCCGATAGGCGGCAGAATTCAGCCTATGCGGGATCGGGTCACTTGAATGGTGTTTAAAACATGATCAATTCTCAATCCGTGGTTCGCATAATGTTGCGCTATCGCGAGCCCGATCAATCGCGGGCCCTGTTCGAGTTGGGTGTTACAACTCTCGCACTGATGTTTTCACCTTCCGAACCGGATTTTAGAGCGGCCGTCCGATGAGCAACGGTTATTCTCGCAAGATGGACCCCGGGGGGGGTTCGTTCAGAAAGCGGCAAATGCCGATTGGGGAATAGAAACGGTCGTAGATTGCAAGGCATTCGGTCGGCAGGGTGTGTGGCCCTTCGAATAGAATGTAGTCGGGCGCTGCAACGGGCTGCGGTGTCGGCGGCGGGGATCCGGTGACATACCAGCCTGGGCCGTTCCAACCCTGGGCGTCCGGACTGGTGCCGGCATTGGTCGTACCTGCAAGAGCGCAGGTCAGCGTCAGAAACGCGACGAGGAAGCGCATCCTTTCCATCAGCGCGACCGCCCCAGAACTGGCAAATGCAATGTGCCCACCACGCGCATCGCTCGGCACGGGGCCAGCGCGTTCGCTGACTTGGTGTGCAACTTCGGCGTAGCCGCCTTGACTTGATCTTTAAAAAGCGCAGCGGAAGCGCGAGAGGGGCTATGATGGATCATATTTTTCCTTGGTATCGAAATCATTGAGAATCCCGGATTCTTTTTCTGAGGGGTCGACTTGGGACGTGCCCCTGCCTATCCAGGCAGGCCGTCTCTCGCGTTTCAGGAGCTGTGAGCTATCGTCATGCAGGAAACGGGCGGCCCGCTCCTTCATCCCGGGGTCCGGTTCTTTGAACTTGGATACAATTTCCCGAAACACTGCTTGTTTGAATCCATGCGGCAGTTCATTCCAATGCCCTACGACGCTTTGTCCGAAACTGCAGAGTATGTCATCGGACGCGTATCGGGATACAGTTTCCGTTACGGACGCGCGCGCACCCCCTTCATTTTCCCAATTCGAGAGCACGCTCGAACTATCGTACAGATCGCGGCCGGGCGATTTCATCACTTCCTCCTTCACTTCGTTCCTCTGTCGAGATGCCCTTCTTATGCTCAAATCGCATCAGGCGCCGGCCGCTGTCCCGTGCGGTAGCGCGTTGACCGGACAGCAGAAGAACTACAGGTCAGTCAAAGCGCCACTGGCCGTCGGAGGAACGGCAAGCAGTTCCGTTGTGTGTGAGTTCGCGATCGCCGCGATAGGTGGTCTCGGTAAAGTCGCGGCATGACAATCCTGATCGCTGGTAGTCGCGGGTCGGCTGAAAGTAGCCCCGGGACTGGCCATGGTTCCACTCATAGCGGCGGCCGACGTCGCCATTGAGGCCTTCCGAATAAGTGCCGAAGGCATAAGGCTGATCGTCGCAGTCTATGTCCCTGGACACGGTGTTTCCGAGCACCCCGCCCAGCACTGCGCCGCCAACGACCGCGCCGCCATTGCCATGGCTGACGGCCGAACCGATCAGACCGCCCGCGGCGGCGCCAAAGATCGTCCCAGCAACGACATTGCCGCTGCGGCAGCTTTGTTCATATTCCCCTTGGCGATAGTAGTTGGCGGATTGGTCGTAACGCGTGACGGCGCCATAACCTTGGCTTTCGTCCTGGCCTCCGCGCCGATCATAGGGCGCGCGCATCCGGCGATAGGTGCCATTTCGATCATAATAGCCACTCTGGTCCGCCTGGCTGTAATAGCCATCCGGATCTCGTTGCGGGCTGTAATCCTGGGCCGCCGTGGGCAGCGCCGTCGCCAACAAGGCCGCGGCAGCCGCCAATAGTGTAATTCTGTTTTTCACGAAATTCTCCACAAATAAAGATTGGTCCCACAGCCGGCGGCTGGGGGCGGACGCACCGAAATCTGATTGAGGGAATACGGCGCAGTGGTAACGCGCTTGCGCCAAATAAGCTCCCGCCGTCGCTGTTCGGTGCATTGCTCGCCCTGGCAATGGGCCGGCCAACGGTGCTCCGGTCAAAATGCAACCGACTAGGATCGCCGCGGTACCGATCAAAAGACCATCACAGCTTTCCTATTTGCATTTGCGCAATAGGCCCCACCCAATCGTGTGCCCGAAGCGAGGTTCGGGGCGTTATCAACCTGGCGAGTCCCACATATCCGAATGTTCCGCGCCAACAACAATGATAAGGCTCGGATCGCATGGAGGAAAAACCCGTCATTCTGGTTGTCGAGGACGAAGTCCTCATTCGGATGGCGGCTGTTCAGATGCTGGAAGTCGCTGGATTCGCTGTCCTGGAAGCTGCCAATGCCCATCACGCGGGTACTCACGTGGCAGAAACAGACACTTGCGACGACCTGCACAGCGTAACCAACCCGCCAACGACCTAGCTATTTGAAGGCGATCTATCAGGCTAAACCGGCACAAGCGCCGGATTGTGGACAAGCGCGCTCTCCACACCTGGAACATTGACCAATGTCCGCCGACAACGGGGACGCGCGGCTAGCGCGGCGATCGCGCCATCCAGGGAAGGACCGTCCTTTCCTAACAACGGCCCTGCGTGTTTGCGAATCGCAGATCGCATTCACTTCGTCGGAGCCGGTTGGGAGTCGATGACAGTCGGCCCAACTACGAAGAACGGCGCCCAGTGGAAACGCTGCCGGGCGTATGCGGGCCTATTCGCTATGCTTCGATGATGACCTTGAGCGCGTGCGATTCGGCGGCGGTCCCAAACGTCTCGTAGGCGTCGAGTATTTTGTCGAGTTTGAAATGATGGGTAATCAGTTGCTTTGGGTCGATTTTGTTGGACTGCAATACACGCAAGAGCATCGGAGTACTGACTGTGTCTACCAGCCGGGTGGTGATCGTGATATTGCGGTCCCAGAGATCCTCCAGATGAAGATTTACTTTGGTACCATGCACACCGACATTGGCGATCACCCCGCCTGGTGCGACGATTTTCTCGCAGATCTCGAAAGTGGTAGGGATGCCAACCGCCTCGATGGCGGTGTCAACCCCACGCCCATCCGTCATCTTTCGGATTATCTCGGCAGCTCGACCATCGGTGCTATTGACCGTGGCGGTGGCGCCAAAGCGCTTGGCGATCGCAAGCCGACCATCATCCAGGTCGATCATGATGATCTGCGCGGGCGCGTAAAACTGGGCCGTCAGCAGCGCTGCCAAGCCTATCGGTCCAGCGCCAACAATGCCGACCGTGCAACCAGGCTGAACCTTGCCGTTCAGAATACCGCATTCAAATCCGGTCGGAAGTATATCGCTCAACATGACAAGGGCCTCTTCGTCCGCCCCCTCGGGAATCGGATACAGGCTGGTATCGGCATGGGGTATCCGGACGAACTCGGCCTGCGTTCCATCTATTTTGTTGCCGAGAATCCAGCCGCCCGTGGCGCAATGGGAATACATCAACTTGCGGCAGTAAAGACACTTGCCGCACGCGCTGATACAGGAAATCAGAACGCGATCGCCCGGCTTGAATGCCGTGACAGCGGCTCCAATGGAATCGACAATGCCAACACCTTCATGACCAAGAACTCGGCCAGGCTGGCAGGTCGGCACATCGCCTTTGAGAATGTGAAGATCCGTACCACAGATAGTCGTCTTCACAATCCGGATGACGGCATCGCCAGGCGCGGTGGTTTCCGGCTTAGGGTAATCAAGCAAAGCCTTCCTGCTAGGTCCCTGATAAACAAGCGCTTTCATCGGAGTGGGTCCATCGTTTCGGTGATGTGAATCGATCAGAAGGCTAGATCGTCAGCATTTCAGGCGATGGGGGGACCGGGCGCCACTCCGTTTCGGTCTGTTTCGGTAAGGTCTGCAGCTCCAGTTTGGCGTTCGATTGCCGCCGTCGGCTCCGGCTGGGCAAGGCATTCGCGTGGGGGAGTGTCTCGGGCCGCGCTGATCGCCGCCGACATGGCACTGATCTCCTGGACTATATGTTCAAATAGCCGGAAAGAGGATGGGTTTGGCACCGACATGCTTCTCCACGTTCAGATGGCCCGATTCGCCGATTCCTCGACCGGATGTCCGCAATAACGGCGACGTGTGTATGAACGATTGAGACCGTGGTTCCAGGATTTGCATCCATCCGGTCGACATTGGCGCGCAGTTGCTTCGCCAGCGCCTGGACGACGCCGGTGCCCACACCGGCCTTCGCGCTGACGGGATTTGCCGGCATCCCCACGCCATGTCGCTGACAGACAGGGTCCAATCC
>JABDHA010000063.1:0-2554 GCA_013285705.1 Acidobacteriota bacterium | reverse complement strand
AATCCCCACCTTGCCAACGAAGATGTCAGTGCTCACACAGACCTCAATCCGTTGCTCCGCAGATGGATTAGTGATGGTCATTTGCGGACAGCGGACGGACTTTGCCAGCTTGCGGCGCCAATATCTGAGCTAAATTGGTCAGAATGCATATTCGATAAACTCCAATCCACGGCGCATCAGATCACAGAAAAATCATATTTTGCAAAGCCTTGCGTTTGATGGAAATGGGTAGAAGGCCCTACCGATGGCTGGCAAGCGCAAAACACCATTGCCGTGGCGAGGAAGGCCGCAGCGCGATTTTTCATCTAGTCAATACGCGCTCGCCAGCCCCGCAAGTTAGGCGTTGGTCAGAATTAAATCATTTCTTCAGTGATGGTAGGTCGCCAATTACCGGAGTCAAACTCCGAGGAAGCAATCTCATATATGGTTTTTGTGTTCCTCTCAAAAGCCGCGAGCATCTCCTCAGGTTCTGATCCCGTCTCTTGCGCTAACTCCTGCAAAGCTCCTCTCGTTATCAAACAAATGACGACCCGCGTTTGCCAGGGCTTTGAAACTGGGAACCCAGAAAATCGCACCGACTCGGTCACCTGATCAAAAACCGGATGCCCGCTGAATTCTAGCGGCATGGAACGTCACTCGTGGCCCCCCATTCACGCTCGACACGTTCTTTGAAGTCGCTAGGACGCCTCCGTTTCAGGTCCGCTACGCTCGTTGTAGCTGATGATCAGCTGGGCAGACCTCAATTTGCCCCGCAGCGTCTCCGTCGGCTCACTGCCATTCCATGCCTCGGCGAGGCAACGGTTGCAGATCACAACGCGCCACTTCGGGATAAATCCACCGCCGTTACAATCGGCTCCGACGCGAACTTCCTCCCGACATAAAAAACACTGTCGGGGTGGCTTTTTACAAGCCGCGCCGTTTTTTGTGGCGCCTCCGGTGGGTGCAATCGCGATGTTCACCGCCTTGAGTACCGTCTTAATCGGTTCATCAAACGAAACACTAAAACATCTTCGATGAACCGCATATGAACTCGGCTAACGGAGTTCGTATGCAACTTGCCCGCTACCTGCATGATGCGGGAACTTCCTTCTCGCAGTTCCCCGATCGCGACCTGGGTAAACAAAGTGTCGAGGTAAGGGACTGGGATGGCTAGCCGTGGAGCCTCAACAGGTTGTTCCCGGTCAGGCCGAGTTGGCTGATGGACGGCGTTGATTCGATACTGGCATGAAGTCTTTGACAGTTGTACAACACGATCAGACTGCACTCATCACTTGAATGTCCTCGGCGTCTTGTACCACCAATAATGTCGGGTCTAGGTTTCGGAACATACGGGAAGTGATCGCCGTGCTTAGCGAACTCCGTCGGGCCAGAGGATGACGCGCAGGGTCTGCAGCATAATCGCCCAATCACGCAGCAGGCTGAAATTCTTGATGTAGAAAAGGTCGTATTCAAGCTTGCGCTGGGAATCCTCGAACGATGCCCCGTAGTGATAGTTGATCTGCGCCCAACCGGTCAGACCCGCCCTTACCGTATGACGGAGGCTGTAGAGATGCAGCTGGCTCGACAGCTCCTCGACAAAGCAGGGACGCTCGGGCCTGGGACCGACGATGGACATGTCGCCCTTCAAGATATTGAACAGCTGGGGACTCTCGTCCAGCCGTGTGCGGCGCAAAAAGCTGCCGACCTTGGTGATGCGCGGGTCGTTCTTGTCGGCCCATTTGGCGCCGTTCGTTTCCGCGTCCGGGCGCATGCTTCTGAGTTTGTAGAGCCAGAATATCTTGCCGCCCCTGGTGACACGTTGCTGCCGGTAAATCACAGGCCCGCGCGAATCCAGGCGGACCAGCGCCATGGCAATGAGCAGCACGGGGAGGCAAACGATCAGGGCGGCGAAGCTGATCACGATGTCGGTGAACCGCTTCATCGCATCGTCGATCAAACGGAACTGGAATCCCGGAGTGTGGATCAGCCATGGCACTTCCAGCCAGGCCATTTCGATGCGGCCGGTCTGGCGTTCCACGAAAGAATTGAAACTTGTGACCGGGATGCCGCGCGTCTTCAACGGCACGAGATTGTCCAGCGGGATACGAGAATGGTGGTCAACCGCGACGACGATCTCATCGACCGCTAGTTTGTCCACCAGCTCATCGAGGGAGGCACGCGACAACGGGTTGGCCGGGCCAGCAGCTGCTTCCGGATCGAGCAGGACCTCCGCCCTGATGAAGTGCATCTCCTGCAGGTAGCCATGAGCGCGATTGATGGCCTCGATATGGCTGGCCCTTTGCCCGGTGCCGATGACCAGGATGCGGCGGCGGAAGATGTCGCCATGCAGAAGGACGCGTATGACGTTCCGGCTCAGAATGGCTGCAACCAGCGAAATGCTGGTCCCGATCAGGATGATCGTCACGCAGCGGCTGATGCTCAGGTAGACGCGGTGCGAGGGGAAGAAATAGGGGAAGTCATAGTGAAGGCCGATGAAGAGGATCGCGCCGGCAATGGTCAGGGCTGTGGGCACGCGCGAAATTGCGACCCCCCGTTCGATCAGGGCATCGCGGCG
>JABDHA010000062.1 GCA_013285705.1 Acidobacteriota bacterium | reverse complement strand
TTTCGCAGCATCAGGCAACACTTGCGCGTCGGGGAAGCTGTACGTGCTGCCAAGATCGTCGGAGGTGCCGGTATACCAAGTCAGTAAAGCCACGTTCTGCAGATGGTAGGTGGCCCCGTCCGCATGAGCGACGAAGGGCTTCGATGCGGGGATATTGTTTTTGGGATTGGTATTTGTGGGTTCAAGAAGGAAATACGCAGAGGCGACGCCTGTGCCGCCGCAGCGGCCCTGATCTCCCGCAGATACGGAGGCGAGACGCATCCATGCGGGGAAGGTGTTTCCCGGAGTATTGACGTGGTGGTCGGTGGACAGAGGATTGTGCAGGGGATCGTTGATGAACTCTGCGAGCTGCTGGGTGAGCGGCTGTACATCGCTATCTGTGACAACGGTAGGCGCGTCATGGAGATAGGACCCGAGGACGAAGGAGTTTCCCGTAGCCTCGTCGACGCCGTGCCTTCCCCAGGAACAGCATTCGGTTGCGTCGTCATCCGCGTAGTAGGTGGCGTTGCGCGTCACGGCGACGACGAGCTTGCCATCTTGCTTCGGAAGCTGCTTGAAGATCTCTTTCTGCAAAAACACAACATCCACGATGGCAAAGGATCGACCGCTCTTCTTTGAGGTAAGGATGTAGCCGTAGCCGACGGGGACGGTGATCTTTAACAGCTTCACTTCCGGCTTACCGAGCAACGTGTGCCAGCCCTCAGCCTTGGGGAAGGTGGTGCGCAGCATGGCGTCGGCATACTGCGTAGTGCCGCCGGACGGGAATGCAGACTTGGAGAAGATGGGTGAATGGAGAATGGCCGGTACATCGGCGGCTGCGTCCATGAGGAAGGGCTTGCCATCGGTTTTCTTCGCGTCAAAGGAGAGCGCAATGGGAACAAGCACGGTGGGGATCGTGGTGATGCTTCCCTGTGCCGGGTCGCCGCCAACGAGGGTATAAGAGCTTTGGCCAACGGTGTGCGTGAACGTGGGCACGGTGCCTTGCGCGTGCGCAGAATGAAGCGACAGGACGAAGAGAAAGAGGAGGCAGATAGACTTGATTCGCATTTCCGGCTTCACGGGACCCCTGATCGATAGAAGATGTGTGCTGCCAGCTTCTTACATGCGACGCAAAGATAGCAATAGCGAATGCGGGATGCGTTTATATCCATCAAGAACATTCCGTATTCTGCGTCATTGGACGGAATGCGTAAGCCACGATGGGAGCTTGAACAAAAAAACGGGCTGCATCCATCGATGCAGCCCGCAAATGTATCAGGAGGCCAGCTGAGAGGCTAGAAGTATACCTTCGCACCTAGCTGGATCACGCGAGGTCCGCCGGGACCGGTTGGAGATTAGGCCGCGGTTGGCTGGCCGAAATTACTGTCCTCCTGCACCGATTCCGCCGTATAGGTTCCATCCCCGTTATAGGTAGGGCAGCGTCAGGCTTGCGCCATAGTCGCGGGTTGGATATCACGGACGAGCGCGATGCCCGGAAGCCATATTACCGTCGTTGAGGGATTGCCCTGATCGGTTCATTCGTCGCTAAGTTGGCCAATATGCTTCGGGTATTTAATTTGCCTTGGGTACTTTAGGAATAGGATTCGATACAGCTTCTCCACGATTTAAAAGGTCGCCTTTTGTAGCGATTTTTGCTAATAAAGTCTTATTTTTCATTTATTTAATCTGTATCGCCGGAATGGGGATCGATTCCCCAAATGGCATCCGAAGAAAATCAGTGTCCATCTTTTGTTGTCCTTTAGTTACATAATCGGTGTAAACTTTCGTAATTCAGGGTTAACCTTATCTTTCGGTAAGGTAGAAAAGTGTTGGGCAGCGAGAGATTCGGGGTATCGGTGATGTCGGAACATTCGTCTCCTTTTGAGATTGATGCAGACGGAACACGTTCCTCCGTGCGCTTTCCTCTTCATTTGCCGGTAAGAATCCTCTCTGAAGACCGCGAGTTTGCAGGGACAACCGAGAATATTTCGGCAAATGGGGTGCTTTTTCGTCTGAAGGAACACCTCACAGTCGATGCGCCGGTTGAATTTCTGCTGGAAATTTCTGCAGAGGGATTGGGTGGGGAGAACACCGCTGCTGTTCATTGTCTTGGGCGGGTTGTTCGCTCCTACGAGGAACACTCAAATTGTTTTGCGGCAGCGGTGATTGACGAGTATCGCTTCCAATAAAGCGGGTAAGTGGAAAAAACAATGACGACGGAAGCAAAGCAGAAAACAGTTGAAGGCTCTGTGCCGGTTGCAAATGGTGTTGCCGAATCTTCTTCCAGCAAGCCGATGATTCGGATCATCATGGCCGACTCGCAGGCGATCTATCGCGTTGGCATGCGCAAGGTTTTTGCGGCGGAGATCGATATACAAGTGGTTGCGCAGGTCGATAGCCTGGCCAATTTGCAGACATCGATACCGCATCACCCGGCAGACGTGCTTGTCATGGAGGGCAATCTGCTGGCGGGCAAAGCCAATGCGATTCCCGACATCCTGCGTCACGCGCCGGAACTCAAGATTATCGTGCAGGCTACTTCGACCGACGAAGCCCATACCGTGGAGCTCTACCGCCGCGGCGTCCGCGGCATTATTCCCCGATCGATTTCACCTGACCTGCTGGTGAAGTGCGTGCGCAAGATCGCTGCGGGCGAGACCTGGATTGACAACCAGTCGGTGACCTGGGTCATCGAGGCGTATCGTACGCAAGCGTCAGCGCTCACCAGTCCGAAGAACCAGCCGCGCCTGTCTCCGAAAGAGCTTGCCATCATCAACTGCATCACGCAGGGCAAGCGCAATAAAGAAATTGCCTATCAGCTCGGGACCAGTGAGCAGGTGATCAAAAACTACCTGCGCAAGATCTATGACAAGCTGGGCGTGTCGGACCGGCTCGAACTGGCGCTTTACTGTCTCCACCATCAGATTCACACCAAGGGATTAGAGGCAGACCCCAGAGCCAGTATTGAGGCTTCGCTGGGAGAAACGGCCAAGCTCTAGCGCAAATTGACTATCCTTCCACCGGCAGCGCCTGACGAGCTTCTTCGAGCAGCGCGACCAGTGTTGTCAGCTTTTCCCGGCTCATATGTTTGAGTATCTGCTTGACCCCGTCATTGACCAGGGGGTCCATTTCTTTGAGCAGACGCAAGCCTTCGGCGCTAATCATCGTGTGGATCACGCGGCGGTCTTTGGCGTCGCGTTTGCGGCGAACGAGCTTCTGCTTCTGCAACCGGTCGAGCAGGCGCGTAATGTCGGGGTCACTGCTGACCAGGCGCTCGCCTACCTCTGAACACCGCAGGCCGTTTTCACCCGCGCCCCGCAGGATGCGTAGCACGTTGTACTGGGTCGGCGTAACACCGTGCGGCTTGAAGAGCTGTTGTGTGTGATGCTGCAGCTTGTCCGAGGTGCGACGGATATTGAGCAGCGCTTCTTCTTCAATATTTGCGAAGGGGCGTGTCTGTTTGATCTCTTCCTGTAACTTGCTTGCCATAGGCGCCTTTGCAAAGTCTCGGGTGCGTCCCAAGCGGGTGCACCCTGATCTTGTATTGCCAGATTTTACTGCCTGGATTCTTACTGTTTGATCAGTTCGATGTCCAATTCTACTTTTACGTCGTCGCCGAGAACTGAATCACCCGATTTGAGGTTGCCATTCCACGTGAGTCCGAAATCCTGGCGGTGAATGGTGGTGGTTGCGGAGAAGGCGCGCCGCGTCTTGCCATACGGATCGAGCTGCTCCTTGCTTGGGCCCTCGACAGCGAGTGTTACCGATTTAGTGACGCCATGCAAGGTTAGATCACCAGTGAGCTGCAGCTGTCCATCTACGCTGGAAAGGTTTTTGCTCACAAAAGTCATCTCCGGATACTTGGCGCTATCGAAGAAGTCGGGGCTTTTCAGATGTGTATCGCGCTGAGCAACCCCTGTGTCTACTGTCGTGACGTCTACTGTGGCATTGACGTTGGATTTGGTGATGCCGTTGTCATCCAGTGTGAGCGATCCGTTGACGTTACCGAAGCGTCCGTGCACGTTCGAGATGCCCATGTGCTTGACGGTGAAATCGGCTTCGCTGTGGGCAGGATCGATCTGCCACTTCGATATCTGAGCTGAAGCGGCAATGGAGGTGAGGGCCAAAATGGCGGTGAAAATGGCTGTCTTGCATAGTGCTTGCATACGATTTTCTTTCTCCAGTCCTGTGTTTCTTCGCCTGGCGTTGAATTCACCAGCGGCATTTTCTTAGATAAGTCCGAACGATATTCGTTGCAACAAATATTTTCGCCATAGTGAATGAAACATTCATGTCACCGACTCTGTTAAGCTCCAATTTCCGGACCAGCTGATGCAAACTCGTTCCTTTTCGCACTTCCGGTCGCTGACGTCGCAACAGCGGCATGCTTTTATTGCATGTTTCCTGGGCTGGTCACTGGATGCCTTCGACTATTTTCTGCTGGTTTTTTGCGTCTCGGCGATTGCCACGGATTTTCACGCGCGCACGTCGGCGGTGGCCGAGGCATTATTTCTCACGCTCGCTTTTCGTCCGGTTGGGGCGTTTCTCTTCGGTACGATTGCGGACAAGTTCGGCCGCCGTCCCGCGCTCATGATCAACGTTGGCTGCTACTCGATTTTAGAATTGGCTTGCGCCTTTGCGCCGTCGCTGCATGCATTGCTGATTCTGCGTGCACTCTTTGGGATCGCCATGGGCGGCGAATGGGGCGTGGGCGCTGCCCTGGCCTTTGAAACGCTACCGAAAGAAGGGCGCGGATTTTTCTCCGGACTGCTGCAGGAAGGCTATGCCGTTGGTTATCTGGTGGCAGCCGCCGTGTATGCGACGCTCTACAAGCCTTTTACACATATGGTCTGGCAAGGGCATGTGATTGGCTGGCGCGGACTCTTCATTGTCGGTGCGTTGCCTGCTGTGCTGGTTCTTTACATCGGTCTTAAAGTCGAGGAGTCGCCGGTGTGGCGAGCAGGCCGAGAACACCGCCGGGAATCGTCCATCTCTACGACGAGCGGCATCCGAAAGTATGCCCTGACATTTCTCTTCATTATTCTGCTGATGACTGGCTTCAATTTCTTTTCGCATGGCACGCAGGATTTATATCCTACGTTTTTAGAAAAAGACCATGGCTTTTCCGCTGCGCTTACCGGAGGCGTTGCCATTGTCTATACGATTGGCGCGCTGCTGGGCGGTATCTTTTTCGGGAGCCTTTCCGAGCGCTATGGCCGCAAGCGGGCGATTATCAGCGCAACCCTGCTGGCATTGCCTGTAATTCCGTTCTTTGCATTCGGACATTCGCTCTATGTGCTGGCCATTGGAGCATTTCTCATGCAGTTTATGGTGCAGGGCGCATGGGGCGCGATCCCTGCTTACCTTACTGAGCTGTCTCCAGGGCCGGTGCGCGCAACATTTCCGGGACTTGCCTATCAACTTGGAAATCTGCTGGCCTCGCGTTGCGCAGTGCTCCAGGCGCGAGCCGCTGAACGCCATGGAAACTATGCTGTCGTGCTGGCCGCGACGGTACTAATCGGCGCGATTTATCTAGCGATCGTGACCAGCTTCGGCAGGGAAGCAAAAGGCGTGGAGATGACGGCAGAATAAAATCCGTAAAAGATAGCAACCCGAAACGTTAGAACTGCAACTTAATAAACGATCGCGCTGGCAAGCGGGACATGATGACGCTGAGTATCTCGGCAAATCGATAAGTCGTTCTTGCCAACACGAGCAAAAGAGCGGCCCTTCTTGGGCCGCTCTTTTATTTCCTGCGAGCGATGCTGAAGTTAATGCTGCGCTTGTCGTCTTGTGCGATTTTTGTGCACTCCAGCGCGAAAAATACTGGAAAACAGCCGTGTCACAAATCTGAATTCAGGACTATTCTTGTTGGCTGAAAGGAGTACGGCTATGTCTGAAGAGAATAAGAAAATTGCGCGGCGGCTCCTGGAAGATGGCTGGAACAAGGGAAAGGAAACAGTCATTGATGAGTTGATGTCGCCCAAATGCCGCTTCCACGATCCGGTCTTCCCATCGCTCACTTCTGGAGCGGAGAGCTACAAGGAACATATCCGCAACTGCAGGAATGGCTTTCCCGATCTGAAATTCACCATGGAGGACAGCATCGCCGAGCGCAACGAGGTGGTGCATCACTGGAAGGCGCATGGCACGCATCGCGGGTCATTTCTGGGCATGCCCGCGACGAACAAAAGCGCGACCGTTTCCGGCACGACGATCTACCGGATGGAACGCGGGAAAGTTGCGGAAATTTGGGTGGACTGGAACCTGCTGAGCCTGCTCGAACAGCTTGGATTAGCCATGCCGCAAATGCAGCCGCAGCCGTCGGAACATCCGGCTGGAGCGAAGCGGTAGCTTTTTTTATTCTGACCGCGTCTCAAAAGCGAGACGTGGTACAACCGGTGTTTCCGGCAGACTACCCCTCCCTCCCTGGTGGGTAGCCTCTTTCTTTTGTTTTCAGTGAGATAGCGGGGGATCGTCCCCTGCTATCTCACTGATTCTTCAATTGGTTAAGCCGTTTCCAGTGTTTTCAATACTTTACGAGGTAATCGGCTGCGGCCGTTACCTTCATCCCTCAAAAATTCTGATCTCTCTATTCAGGATAGCAATTTTGGGCATAATGCTATGCCAACTTTCTTCGCCTTTAATTCGTTTGGAATGTATTGGTTGCAAGATTTGCGGATGATTTGGGGGCTTGACAAGGTTTTTCGGGTGCAGAACCGCACAGCCCTCATGATTGATCCTGAATTTCCTTGCCTGGACTGATAACCCGCTTATCTCTACATACACCCACCTGTCCGCCGTGTGCGTTCCGACTGTCGAAGAGGCGAAAAATTGAATTGGGCGTTCGCATCTCAGCGATTTGGGAGGTTTTTGCGTATGCAGGGACGAAAATTCGTCACGATTGAACCCAAGATTCTGTATTTCGGAACGCCTGTGGCGCTCATCAGCTCGCTGAACGAAGATGGCAGCACCAATCTTGCGCCGATGTCTTCGTTCTGGGCGCTGGGGTGGACGCTGATGCTCGGGCTGCTGGATGAGACGAAGACGGCGGAGAACTTTGCCCGCCATGCTGAGTGTGTGATCAATCTGCCGTCGCCGGAGATGTGGCAGCAGGTGGAGAAGCTGGCTCCGCTGACCGGGAAGAGCCCTGTACCTGAGATCAAGGCGAAGCAGTTTCGTTATGAGCATCAGAAATTTGAAGTGGCTGGGCTTACTCCGATGCCGAGCGAGACGGTCGCGCCGATGCGCGCCGCTGAATGTCCGGTGCAGATGGAGGCGCGCGTAGAGAAGCTGCACGCGATGAGCGGTGGCAAGCTGAAGGAACTGGGAGGCGGCGTGGCGGCCGAGGTTGAGATCATGCGCGTGCATGTGGACGAGGAGTTTGTGCTGGGCGGGCATTATGTCAATCCGGAGAAGTGGTCGCCGCTGATTTATAACTTCCGGCATTATTTCCGGCTGGCGGAGACGGAGCTGGGAAAGACATTTCGGGCGGAGAAATAAGGCACGGAATAAGGTGGCGCTTTGCGCGGCGAGAGTGATCCGCTGCGGTCTTCGACCTTGAGCGGATGAGCCTACGGCAGTAAGGTGCGCCGTCTCTCGAAGGCGGGTTTTTTCCGTGGCTAAAGTCCCCGGCTTCTACCTGGAGGTGCTTTGCACCTCCTTTTTTTCTACAGCTGTCGAGAGTTGTGGTCTCCCACCCATTCGCAAACTGCACGAAAGGATGGGGCACCCGGCGATTGCAACCGATTAGATTACATTTGGGCAGCTAGGTGCCCCATCCTTTGCGGAGCAACGGGTGGGAGAGCACAATTCTAGCCGCGGGACGAGTGGCTATACATAGGGATTATTTCTTCCAAAATCTTGACTGTGCCTTGTTCTCCGGAACTGTGGAATGTTGCACTGCTCCATTTCCAATCTTCGGCGGACACAACCAGCCCGCGCTTGACTGGATTCTCGTGCATGTAGAGGAGCTTTTCTGTTTGCTTCTCATGGGTGAAGACGTTGAAGTCATAGAATCGTCGCTGCCACATCTGGCCTTTGATTACGTTATTTACTTTTCGAGTGGTGCGCTGCTTTATGACTTGTAGAACAGTGGAGAGGGTTCCGGTCTTCGGTTCGCTTACGAGTAGATGAACGTGCTCGGGCATGACTACGTAGCCTGCTACTCGAAACTCGTATCTTTGGCGGGTTTCTTCTAGTGTTTCTACGAACATGTCGCGTGATGTGACTGTGTTAAGAAATGGTTGGCGGTGATAGCAGCTGAAGGTAATGAAATGGAGATCGTGTCCGCCGTAGTAGCGGGTCAGTCCGCTTGGCATGGTTTTGCTGGATTTTACTGTGGTTAGGCGAAGGTTCGTGCTTTCCCACCCTTTGCTTTGCAAAGGATGGGGCAGCCTAAGGTAATGCCTGGTCTTTGCGGAGGCTACCGAGGCTTTTGTGGTCTCCCACCCTTTCGCAAACGGCGCGAAAGGATGGGGCACCCTTTTTCTTGCTTAGGTTGAGAAGGCAAATTACTTAGTGCATTGCTGCTACGGTTTCGCCTTCTGGGGTTTCGATGAGGGCGGAGATGCGGGTGCGGCCGATCAGCAGGACGAGCAGTGCTATGAACGACGTGCTTGATAGCAGCGACACGATCGCGGTTGCGCCGAGGACGCCGATTCCCATGGAGATGGCGGAGCCTACTCCGGCTTGCAGGAAACCTAGTAGGGCTGACGCGCTGCCTGCGTCCTTGGAAAAGGGCGCCATGCCGATAGCGGCGGCGTTGGGATAGGTCAGTCCGATAGCCAGCAGGAAAAAGAAGAAGAGGACGAGCGTGGCGGGCAGATCGAGGACATGGGCGTGTGCGCTGGCGAAGAAGATGAGTCCGATGAAGACCTGAAAGGCGAGGGCGTAGAAGAAGATCTTCTGGCTCGTGAAGCGGCGCAGCAGGAAGACGTTGACCTGGTTGCCTCCGATGAAGCCCATGACCAAGACGGCGAAGATGAGTCCGAAGGCTTTGGCGCCTAGGTGGTAGCCGTCCATGAAGATGATGGGCGAGCCGGCGACGAAGGCGAAGAGGCCGGCGAAGGAGAAGGCTCCGGCGAGCGCGTAGGTGATGAACTGCGGCTGGCGGAGGATCGCCCAAAAACCTTGCAGGATGGGCTGCGGGCGGAGCGAGATGGAGCGGTCGGGTGTGTGGCCTTCGGGCAGCAGGGTGAAGGTCAGCGTCAAAATCAACGTCGCGTTCGCTGCGAGAAGAAGAAATATCCATCGCCAGCTCAGAGTCGATACGAGCAGGCTACCGACGGTGGGAGCGAGCAGCGGCGAGGTTCCGATGATGAGGAAGAGCAGGGAGAAGACTTTGGCGCTTTCGCTCGCGTGGAAGAAGTCGCGCACCATGGCGATGGCGGCAACCTGCGCGGCGCAGCCTCCGATGGCCTGGATGAAGCGGAGCGCGATGAAGGCGTGGATGCTGTGTGCCTGGGCTAATCCGATGGACGCGATGATGTAGACGATGAGGCCGAAGTAGAGCGGGCGCTTGCGTCCGAAGCGGTCGAGGAGCGGGCCGTAGAGGATTTGCCCGAGGGCGAAGCCGATGAAGTACGTCGAGAGCGAGATCGAGATGAGGGAAGTGGTCGTCCCGAAATCGGCGGCGATGCGGGAGAAGGCCGGGAGGTACATGTCGATAGCAAAGGGCGTAACGACACTGAGCAGGCCCAGCAGGACGATGATCCACGCATGTTTGTAACGTAACGATGTCATTTGTTCGGTGGCGATGTGTGGCGAAATCTGGTGATGCGTTGGTTGGGCCAGATCTTTGTCTGGCTCTAGTTAGAGATTCAGATTGGCGGGCTGAAGATTCAGGGGATGACGAGATCGCCGATTTCACCCAGCGAATACGTTTCTGCCGCGACGGTGAAGGTTCCTTTTTCCATGATCTCGCGGGAGGCGCGGATGAAGGCGCTCATGGCGGCTCGGCTGAGGGCTGATCCGAGGCTGATGCGGCGCACGCCTAAGGCTGCCAGTTCTGTCACGCTGAGGTGCGGCGCTCCTTTGAGTGCTGCCAGTATATTCACTGGTTTCGTGACTGCGGCGCAGACGGCTTTGATGTCTTCGGCGCGGGTGAGGCCGGGAGCGTAGAGGACTTCGGCTCCGGCTTTCTCGAAGGCCTGCAGGCGGCGGATGGTGTCGTCGAGGTCGGGTTTGCCGTGGAGGTAGTTTTCGGCACGGGCCACGAACATGAAGGGGAAAGGCAGGGAGCGGGCGGTTTCGGCTGCTGCGGAGACACGCTCGACGGCGTGATCGAAGTCGTAGAGGGGGTGTGCAGGGTCGTTGGTGGCATCTTCGATCGAGCCTCCGACGAGGCCTGCTTCTGCAGCGAGGCGGATGGTTTCGGCGGCTGCCTGGGGTGAGTCGCCATATCCGTTTTCGAGATCGGCGGCGACTGGAACGTGGGTGGCTTCGACGATAGCTTTCGCGTTGGCCAGGGCTTCATCACGGGTGATGCTGGCGGTTCCATCGCGACGGCCGAGGGTGATGGCCAGGCCCCCGCTCGTGGTTGAAAAGGCTTCAAAACCGAGAGCGGCGAGGATGCGCGCGGTGCCTGCGTCCCATGGGTTGGCGACGATCAGTGGCTTGGGAAGATTGTGAAGGAACTGGAAGATCACGGCTTTTTCGGCTTGCGTGGGCATGTTGGGAGTTTACTGCTTCGCTAAGGAGCGCGCTTATGCGCGGACTGTGACGCAGCTTCCGCTGCGGGTCCCTTCGGCAAGCTCAGGGCAGGCTCTTCGACTTCGCTATGCTCCGCTCAGGATGACGGCGGTTGGTTCAGATTCTGCGCTCCCACCCTTTCGCAAAGTGCGCGAAAGGATGGGGCACCCCTTTTCGTGCTTATGTTGAGAAAAAACAGATCCTTCGCTGCGCTCAGGATGACATCTGTTTATTGCTACCGCTTATTGCTGCTGCGGTGGTTGTTGCTGCGGCTGGCCTTGCTGGTCCTGCTGTTGGTCTTGCGGCGGCGGGGCCTGGCCGTGGGGTGGTGCTGGCGGCTTCGGACGGTTGGTGAGCTTGAATCCGTCGCGGATGACGTAGAAATTTTGTTCGGGCAGGTCGGCTTCAAGCAGCTTGCCATCAGGGGAGTAGAAAAGCTCTACCGTAATAGCGTTCTGTGAGCTGATGGCGGCGCTGGTATGTTTGACCGACAAAGGCTGACCGTTGAGGCGGCCCGGGGTATCGGATTGGGGCGAAAACTTTACCGGTACGAGGAAGCCGTTTTCTTTTGGGATGAGCACCCAGGCATTCGCCGGGGAACGCATGGCGACTTGCGTGAGCAGCATGTAGCCGGCGGGGTCGAGGTCAGTGAGCATGACCGTGTTCAGGTTGCGGTCGACGGTGTTGGTCTGCTGCTGGCCGTTGGCGGAGATGTCGAATTTGAACTGGCGGCCGGTGGGGTCAGATGTGGCCGTGAAACTGACGGCTTTGCCGCTGACGACTCCATTGAGCTGGGCGGTGATGAGATTGAGAGCGGTGTCGATCTTCTGCGTGTTCGAGAAGGCGTAGCTGAATTTGCTCTCGGTCATCTTGCCGTTTGAGGTGAGGACGTACTTGTTGGGCGCGTTCTGAACCGTGTAGCTGGCGGCGCCGAGGTTCTTGCCGTCCTGCTGGATGGTGTAGCTGACGGTGCCGGGGGTAAGGGTCGTGGTCTGCGCAAAGGATGCGGATGTAACAAGGGCAGCGGCGCAGAGAAAAAGTTTCAATCGCTTCATTGTTGGAGTGTTCCCTCCCTGATTGGTGTAACACGGATTTTTTGGGAAAGTGGCGGTGGAAGGTGCGCGCTTTGCGCGGATTGGGACGCAGCTTAGCTGCGGGTCCTTCGGCTCCGCTCAGGATGACATCGGTTGGGTGGGGGTTGTGGTTCCCACCCTTTTGCAAACTGCGCGAAAGGATGGGGCACACCCCTTTTCGTGCTGATGCTGAGGAGATGCAGATCCTTCGCTGCACTCAGGATGACAACCCGTGAGTTAATGCCCACAGTACAAAAGAAAAATACCCCAGGTTAGCTTCGCGAACCTGGGGCACCCGGTTTCTTACTTTAATTAGAAATTACTTCTGGGCCTGGTCGAAGCGCTTGTTGATTTCGTCCCAGTTGACGGTGTTCCACCATGCGGCGAGATAGTCGGGGCGCTTGTTCTGGTATTTGAGATAGTAGGCGTGTTCCCAGACGTCGTTGCCGAGGATGGGGTAGAGGCCTTGCGAGAGCGGCGAGTCCTGGTTGGCGGTGGTGCTGATTTTGAGCTTGCCGCCGTCCCAGGTGAGCCAGCCCCAGCCGGAGCCGAATTGCTTGGCGGTGGTTTCGTTGAACTGCTTCTTGAAGGCCTCGAAGTCGCCGAAGTCTTTACGGATCTGCTCGGCGATGCGGCCCGTGGGCTCGCCTCCGCCGCTTGGTTTCATGATGGTCCAGAACATGCTGTGGTTGACATGACCTCCGCCGTTGTTACGGACGGCGGTGCGGATGTCTTCGGGCACGTTGTTCAGATTGCGCAGCAGGTCTTCGGCCGAGTGCTTGGCGAGGTCGGGGTGCTTCTCGATGGCCGCATTGAGATTGGTGACGTAGGCCTGGTGATGCTTATCGTGGTGCAGCTTCATTGTGGCTTCGTCAATGTGGGGCTCGAGAGCGGCGTAATCATACGGTAGCGGTGGAACTTCGTGTGCCAAAGCTTTCCTCCTGGTCTTGTGGTCGGTTGACCGTGAATGTCTCGGGTGCAGGCGCACCCTTTTGTTCTGCGTCCTCAATCATAAGGGATGCGCGAAAGGTATGTTCGGGTACAGGTATGTTGTTGAGGAAATTTAATTTTCGAGTTAGGTGAGATCGTGCTTTCCCACCCTTTCGCGAAGTGCGCGAAAGGATGGGGCACCCTTACGCGTGCTCCTGCTGAGAAGAAGCAGATCCTTCGCTGCGCTCAGGATGACAACTTTAAAGGCTGCAGTACATGACGAAGGCGTCGACGTAGCCTTGCGCGGGGTGGTCGAAGGCGCCGGGCAGGCGGCCAACGATTTCGAAGCCGAATTTCTGCCAGAGGCGGATGGCTTGTTCATTTGTGCTGATGACAATGTTGAATTGCATGGCGCGAAAGCCGCGTGCGCGGGCTTGATCGAGCGAATGGGTGCACATGGCGCTGGCGATGCCGCGACCGGTGGCTGAGGATGCGGTCATGTAGCCACAGTTGGCGACGTGGCTGCCGCCGCCCATTTGGTTGGCGCGGAGATAATAGGTGCCAAGAATTTCTTTTCCCTGGTCGTCATCTTCCTCCGCAACAAATACGTCATGACTGGGTGCATACCAGTAGTCGAGGGATTGCTTGCGGGTGAAGTCGCGGGGAAGAGTATAGGTTTCTCCAGCGCGGATGGTGGGTTCGAGAATCTTCCACACCGGGTCTGCATCCATGACTGTGGAAGGACGTATGGAAATCATAGAGATAGGATAGCCATCCCGGCGTGGTGTGGAACACATCTCTATTCTTTCGATACACTGCAAATTGGAGCCTGTCCGATAGATTTGCGGTTTCCCATCTTGCGCAGATTGCGCGAAAGGGATGGAGCTACCCAGATTTTCACCTCAGAGAGCGCAGAGGACAGAAGAAAGTCCTCGGTGCTGACAAATCAGGCAAGCGGCGTGAAGCTTCTTGCCACCAGAGACTGCTAGAGACTTTCTGCGTTTGGGTCGTTCACGCATAACCCGTCGGCAACTTCTGCGCACCGCTGGGGCCTCCGGCATGCTGGTGTTGGGTGCGCCTGCAGTCAGCGTAGCCGAGGGCTTCCAGAACCAGCCGCAGCCGCCGCCGGTGAAGCCGGGCCAGGAGCCGCAGACCGAAGCGCAGGCGGCAGAGCAGTATCAGCGCGGCACCGGCGTCTTCATCAACCGTCCGCTGACGCAGGTTTCAAAGCAGGCCGATGTGCTGCTCGATGATCTCGAGGGTCGCGGCTGCGATTTCTTTTACAACGAAGCGAGTCCGAAGACAGGATTGGTGCGTGACCGCGCACCGGCTGCGGGCCGGTCGCTGAGTCGCGTGGCCAGCATTGCCGCTACCGGCTTCGGGCTCACTGCAATGTGTATTGCGGCGAAGCGGAGCTATCTGCCGAAGCTGCAATGTGAGCAGCGTGTCGAAAAGACGTTGGCGTTCCTGCTCGAAGATTGTCCTCATGAACATGGATTTCTGTATCACTTCATCGACATGGAGAGCGGCCAGAGAATGTTCGGCAGCGAACTGTCGTCGATTGATACGGCCTTGCTGCTTTGCGGAGTGCTGACGTGCCGGCAGTATTTTTCCGGAAACGCGCGGATTGAAGCGCTGGCGACTACGTTTTACCGGCGCATTGACTGGGAGTGGATGCTGAATGGCGGCACCACGCTTTCGATGGGATGGTTGCCGGATCAGGGATTTTTGAAACATCGCTGGGACATTTATGCAGAGCTGATGACGATGTACCTGCTGGCGATCGGATCGCCGACGCACCCGATTACGGTGGAGACATGGAATGCGCTGCAGCGGCCGCTGGTGCAGTATGGCGGGATTGACTACATCAGTGGATTGGCACCGCTCTTTATCCACCAGTATGCGCATGCGTGGTGCGACTACCGCGACCAGCGCGATCTGCATACGAACTACTTCACCAATTCGATTGCCGCGACGCGCGTGCACCAATTGTGGTGCATGACTCTGGGTGGGAAGTATTCCTGGATCGACCAGGACCTGTGGGGCATTACGGCGTCGGATTCGCGGGACGGATATCGCGTGTGGGGCGGTCCTCCGGCAATGGGACCGCTGGATGGCACGGTGGTGCCGTCGGCATGCGCGGGCTCGCTGCCGTTTCTGCCCGCCGAGTGCTCTCACGTGCTGCTGACCATGCGCCAGAAGTATGGCGACAGGATCTGGACCAGGTACGGGTTTGTGGATGCTTTCAATCCAAAAGCGAACTGGTATGCGCAGGATATTCTTGGCATCGACCAGGGGATCAGCGTGCTGATGGCGGAGAATCTGCGCTCAGGGTTTGTGTGGGAGCAGTTCATGAAGAACCGCGAGGTGGGGCATGCGATGCGGGAGGTGCAGTTCCATCCTGACCCGGATGCGAATACGCAGGTATTGTGAGGGCTGGGTGGGATGTGTGGTTCCCACCCTTTCGCAAAGTGCGCGAAAGGATGGGGCACCCTTTTTCGTGCTGATATTGTGACTCTCACCCTTCGCCTTCGGCTCAGGATGGGGCACCTTTTTTCGGTCGGATATTGAGAAAACTGAATCCTTTGTCACCTTTTTCCATGCTTTTTATCAAACTGGAGTAGATTGCTTATTCCGGGGATTTTAGAAGGGATTGCTGACGCGATGACGGTACTAGCGCCGCAGTATAGATGGATCGACGGGCAGGGAGTGGCATTTGGAGCGCCTGGGCTGCAGCCGCGCTGGACTTCAAGCGCCAAGGATGCAGTGGGGACGGCGTATTCGTCGTCAAGCCGCGCGTGGTACACGGTCTCCCACGGCATTCTGAACGAGGTTTACTACCCGACGATTGACCGGCCCCAGATTCGTGACATGCAATTCCTGATCACGGATGGCGAGACGTTTTTCCACGAAGAGCGGCGCGATCTGGACCACGATTTCGAATATATCGATGCCGATTCGCTGGCGATCCGGGTGCGCAACCGCGACCGGGATGGGCGCTACACAATTACGAAGGAAATCATTAACGATCCGCATTATCCGGTGGTGCTGACGCGCGTGCAGCTGGATGGCGATCCGGCGCTGCTGGAGCGGCTGAAAATTTATGTGCTGCTGTCGCCGCATATCGAAGGCGGAGGCATGGGCAACAATGTCCGCATTGCCGAGATTGCTGGGGAGCGCGTGGCGGTGGCATGGAAGAACCACACGTCCCTGGTTCTGGCGGCGGATTGCGGCTTCACTCGCGCGAGCTGCGGATATGTAGGCGCAAGCGATGGCTGGCAGGACCTGCGACACAACTTTCAGATGGACTGGGAGTTCGGGTCGGCGCTTGAGGGCAACGTTTCCGTGATGGGCGAGATCGAGCCCGAACACATTCGCGACTTTACGGTCGCGCTGGGATTTGGCGAAGGGCATCATGCGGCGCTTTCGGCGACGATGGGTGCGCTGTCCAAGCCGTTTGAAGAGCATGTGAAGCGGTTCATCGAGCAATGGCGCCGGGCCGCGAGTCCGCACGAGCTGATTCCGAGCTCGACGGATAACGGCAGGCTGATGCAGATCAGCCATAACGTGATTCTGGCGCAT
Source organism: Acidobacteriota bacterium (assembly GCA_013285705.1). GTDB lineage: Bacteria > Acidobacteriota > Terriglobia > Terriglobales > Acidobacteriaceae > Alloacidobacterium. The sequence goes on along the minus strand of JABDHA010000062.1, from coordinate 8,983 downwards.
GAGGACAAGACCTATGGCGGGGCATTCATTGCTTCCGCGTCGATTCCATGGGGCTACGCCAAAGGCGACGACGACCTGGGTGGCTATCATCTCGTCTGGACGCGCGACATGGTGCAGAGCGCGACGGCGTTGCTGGCCTGCGGGCGCGTAGAGACGGCGCGGCGCGCGCTTGTGTATCTTGCCTGCACGCAGAAGCCGGACGGCAGTTTTGCGCAAAATTTCTGGATCGATGGGACGCCCTACTGGACGGGGATTCAGCTGGACGAAGTGGCGTTCCCGATCATGCTGGCGTGGCGGCTCTGGAAGCTGAATGGGCTGGGCAAATTCGACATTGCGCCATTTGTGGAGCGAGCTGCGGGATTTCTAGTGCGCTACGCGCCGGTGACGCAACAGGAGCGCTGGGAAGAGGCTCCAGGGTATTCGCCTTCGACGCTGGCGGCGGTGATTGCGGGACTGATTTGCGCAGCCGATATTGCGCGCGCGAATGAATCGTTGGAGCTGGCGCATTTTCTGGAAGAGCAGGCGGACTGGATTGAGAGCCATCTGGAAAACTGGACCGTTACGAATAACGGTGTGCTCCATCCCGAAGTGAAGCGGTACTATGTGCGGGTTCGTCCGCCGGAGTGCGGTGAGCCATACGCGCATGAAGAGTGCGGCAACGAGATCGTGCGGATCGCCAACGGGCGGCCGGGCATGAGTAACGAGTTTGAGGCTCGTGAAATTGTGGACTGCGGTTTTCTGGAGCTGGTGCGGTACGGCGTCAGGCGCGCGGATGATCCACTAATCGTCGATACGCTGAAGGTGATCGATAAGGTATTGAAAGTCGATACGCCGAAGGGGCCATGCTGGTACCGGTACAACCATGACGGGTATGGGCAGCGGGAAGACGGCGGTCCATTTCAGGGGTGGGGCAAAGGGCGGCCATGGCCGCTACTGACGGGTGAGCGCGCGCATTATGAGCTGGCCGCAGGGCGTGATGTGAAGCCATACATTCAGACCATCGAGCGTTTCGCCTCGACCGGGGGCTTGCTTCCAGAGCAGATATGGGATGAGCCGGACCGGAACGGGCTGATCTTCGGCGAGCCTGCAGGCGCTGCGATGCCGCTGGTGTGGGCGCATGCGGAATATCTGAAGCTGCTTCGATCGACGACTGATGGACGGGTATTCGATCGCATTTCAGTGGTTGAGGAGCGATACGGCAAGAGCCACAAAAAAAGTCATTTAGAAGTTTTTAAGCTGCGACGGCAGGTGAAAAAGATCCAAGCTGGAAAGACGCTGCGGATCACGGCGCACAGCCGCTTTCGGGTAATCTGGACCGCTGATGCATGGAAGACGAATCAGGTGACGGATAGTACAGCGGTCGGCCATGCGGGCTCCTTTGCGGATATCCCGACGGTGCCAAAGCAGAATGGCGCAGTTTCGTTTACTCTTTTCTGGATAGAGGAAAATCGCTGGGAAGGGCGCAATTTCGATGTGGAAATTGAAGCTGCTTCCTGACACCGGCCGGAGATGGCGGGCATCTATACAAATATAACGACGAAGATTTATGACAGCTGAAGCGAATTGCGGTTCCCTCCGTTGCGCATGCCGGGACGGCGTGCTTCGGCCGGGATGAGAATCATCAAGTGATTTTGAGTCATACAACGACATCTTCAGGGCGCGTTGTGAATTTGGAAATCGCCCCACACCTGGGCCAAAAATTCTTTGGAGCGTGAAGTTATGAGCGAGATTGACCAGCTTTCAATTAATGCACTTCGTTTTCTTGCAGTCGATGCCGTAGACAAGGCCAAGAGCGGCCATCCGGGCGCGCCATTAGGCGATTCGCCGATTGCGTATCTGCTCTTTCACAAGTACATGCGGCACAATCCGAAGAATTCGCATTGGCCTAACCGCGACCGCTTCGTGCTTTCGAATGGGCACGCTTCGGCGCTGCTGTATGGCGCGCTGCATCTCTCCGGATACAACGTCACGATTGAAGACCTGCAGCAGTTCCGGCAGTATGATTCGATTACGCCAGGGCATCCGGAGCGTGGCGATACCGATGGTGTCGAGGTTACGACCGGTCCGCTGGGCCAGGGTCTCGCGATGTCAGTGGGGCTTGCGATTGCCGAGAAGCATCTGGCCGCGATTTATAACCAGCCTGGCTTCGACATTGTCGATCACTACACCTATGGCATCTGCGGCGATGGCGACCTGATGGAAGGCATCTCGCATGAAGCAGCTTCGCTGGCGGGGACGCTGAAACTAGGCAAGCTGATCTTCCTCTACGATGACAACCTGATCTCGCTCGATGGGCCGACGGAGCTGTCATTCACCGAAGACGTAGAGAAACGTTTCGAAGCCTATCACTGGCATGTGCAGAAGGTCGGCGATGGTAACGATCTCGATGCGATCTCAAGGGCGATTGAAGCCGCCAAGGCCGTGACCGACAAGCCTTCGATCATTGCGGTGCGGACGGTCATCGGCTACGGCAGCCCGATTGCAGGCACGAATAAAGTTCACGGCGAAGCGTTGAAGCCGGAAGAGGCGATCGAGACGAAGAAGAAACTTGGCTGGCCTGAGGACAAGTTTTTCTATGTTCCGGAAGAGGCGCAGAAGAACTGGGACAAGATCAAGGAAACCGGCGCGAAATACGAAGGAGAGTGGAATACGCTCTTCGCCGAGTACAAGAAGAAGTTCCCTGAACTGGCGGCGGAGTTTGAGCGCACGCACGCGGGCAAGCTGAAGGATGGCTGGGAGAAGTCGTTGCCCACCTTCCCGACAGAAAAGCCGATGGCGACGCGCAACGCGGGCAACGCGATCATGAATGCGTTCGCCAAGGATGTGCCGGAGTTGATTGGCGGCGCGGCCGACCTGACGGCTTCCACCAAAACGATTTTGAAAGACGGCGGAAACTTCCACGTCGATCCCAAGGGCCGGAACATCTGGTTCGGCGTGCGCGAGTTTGGTATGTGCGCGGCGGTGAACGGCATGGCTGCGCATGGCGGCCTGATTCCGTATGGCTCGACTTTCTTCACCTTCAGCGACTATTGCAAGTCAGCACTGCGGATGGCGGCGATCATGCACACGCATTCGTTGTTCATCTTCACGCATGATTCCATTGCCCTCGGTGAAGACGGACCGACACACCAGCCAATCGAACACTTAATGATGCTGCGCGCTGTGCCGTTCCTGACGGACTTCCGCCCCGCAGATGCGAATGAGACGGTAGCCTGCTGGAGGCTAGCGCTGGAGCGCAAGACGAAGCCTTCATTCATGGCGCTGTCACGGCAAGATCTGCCGGTTCTCGATCCTGCAAAGCACAACGTTTACGAAGGTGTAAAGCACGGCGCATACATTGTGGAGCAGGGCAGCGACTCACCTGACCTGCTGATTGTCGCGACGGGCGCTGAAGTATGGCTATCGCTCGATGTGGCGGCTGCGCTGAAGAAGGAAGGCGTGACGGCTCGCGTGGTCTCAATGCCGAGCTTTGAAATCTTCGAAGAGCAGAACGAAGAGTACAAGGCTTCGATCTTCCCGGATCATCTGCCGAAGCTGGCGGTTGAGGCGGGCAGCGCGATTGGCTGGTGGAAGTATGTCGGGCGTCACGGCGATGTGATCGGGCTGGACCGCTTCGGCGCATCGGCTCCGGGCAAAATTGCTCTCGAAAAACTCGGCTACAGCGTGAGCAACATTGTGAGTCGCGCGAAAGCCCTTTTGGAGAGCGCGAAGAAGGCAGAAGCTGCGCTCGCGGGGAAATAAGGCATGAAGCTGGTGATTGCGGCTGATCACGCGGGCTTTCCTCTGAAAGAGGAGGTCCGCGGCTACCTGGAGCGCCTGGGGCATGAGGTCGTCGACCTGGGCGCTTATAATTCGGAGCCTTCCGACTATCCGGATTTTGCCGAGGCTGTGGGCAAGGCACTGGCAGCGGGGCGGGCAGAACGCGGCATCCTGATTTGCGGAAGTGGCGTGGGCGTGAATGTTGCGGCGAACAAGATGCCGGGCGTTCGCGCCAGCATGTGCCATGACACGTATTCCGCGCACCAGGGGGTCGAGCACGATGATATGAACGTGCTCGTGCTGGGCGCGAGGATCATTGGATCGGCGCTGGCGTTCGATCTGGTATCTGCTTATTTAAATGCGCGATTTCAGAAGCAGGAAGAGCGCTTTGTGCGCAGGCTGAACAAGGTGAAGGCGATTGAGGCGCGGAATATGCCGGATGCCGCAAAGCTGGAAAGTCATACCGTCAAATAAATCAACGGAATAACGAAGCACTGCAGGCGCACGAACGGGTCAGGAGCGGCAATGGCAACCATCACTACCATTTTGTGGGACGTTGGCGGAGTCTTGCTGACGAATGGCTGGGACCACAAGGAGCGCGCCGCAGTGCTTTCGCGTTTTGGGGTGGATTGGGATGCTTTTGAGCAGCGGCACCCGGATGCGAACGATGCATGGGAGAAAGGGCTCATCACAGTCGAGGAATATTTGCAGGAGACTGTGTTCTATGAACCCCGCAAATTTACAGTCGAAGAATTTGTGGATGCGATGAAGGCGCAGTCGAAGGTGCTGGAAGACAGTGCGCTGGGAATCCTGGGGAAGCTTGGCGCATCTGATTCATTTGTGCTGGGTATGCTGAATAATGAGGCTCGCGAGCTGAATGACTATCGCATCGACGCGTTCAAACTGCCTAATTTCTTTGATCTCTTCCTGAGCTCCTGCTATGTTGGGCTGCGCAAACCGGATGCGCACATGTTCAAGCTTGCCCTGGATGTATTGAAGCGTAATCCGCAGGAGATCGCATTTGTCGATGACCGGGCAGGCAATGTGGAGGCTGCGAAGGCAGCGGGCATGCACGGGATTCGCTATGAAGGCAGTGACTCGTTGAAGCGTGAGTTTGAGGCGTTGGGAATCAAGTTGTAAGGAAAGATTCGGACAACAACTTTACCGATCGCATGCTTGTGATGAAGCGTTGGGCAGGCATGCAGTCAAGAAAGACAAGTAGGAGATTGATATGGCAACGACAGAAGTGAAGATCGCTCCTGAGGATGTACAGGCAGCATCGCAACGCAGCGAACGCATTCCCGACCCAGGCGTGGTGGTGATCTTTGGCGCGTCGGGTGACTTGACCAAACGAAAGTTGTTGCCGGCGCTCTTTCACCTGGAGCAGCAAGGGTTGCTACCTGCGGAGTTTGCCATTGTCGGCGTGGCGCGTCGTGATTTGAAGAGCAAGTTCGCGGCGGACATGAAAGACGGGATCCTGAAATTCGGTGGCGGCAAAGAAGGCGACAAAAAAATTGACGCGTTCATCGAGAAGGTGGATTACCATGCGATGGACTTTGACGATGACGCTGGCTACGCTGACCTGAAGGCTCTCCTCGAAAAGATCGACAAAGAACGTGGAACGCAAGGCAACCGGCTGTTTTACCTTGCCGTGGCTCCGGAGTATTTTTCCGACATCATCAACCGGCTTGGCGCGCAAGGCATGGCGCATCCCGAGAAGGGCCATGCACGGGTCATCATCGAGAAGCCGTTCGGGCACGATCTGGAATCGGCCAGAGAGCTGAATGATGATGTGAACAAGGTATTTGATGAGGACCAGATCTTCCGCATCGACCATTACCTTGGCAAAGAGACGGTGCAGAACGTCCTGGTCTTTCGCTTTGCGAACGGAATCTTTGAGCCGATCTGGAACCGCAACTATATCGATCACATTCAGATCACGGCGGCCGAGAGTATCGGCATTGAAGGCCGCGGACCGTTCTATGAAAAAGCCGGAGCGCTGCGTGACGTCTTGCAGAACCATGTGATGGAAGTGCTTTCATTCGTCACCATGGAGCCTCCGGTTTCCTTTGAGGCCAGCGCCGTTCGCAGCGAAAAGTTGAAAGTCTGGCGCGCGATTAAACCTATTTCCATCGACAACACGGTGCGCGGCCAATATGCGCTGGGTACAGTGGATGGCCAGCAGGTACAGGGCTACCGCGAAGAGGACCGCGTCGATCCGAATTCAGCGACGGAGACATTCGCCGCTCTCAAGCTTGAGATCGAGAGCTGGCGCTGGGCGGGAGTGCCCTTCTACCTGCGCGCCGGCAAGCGTATGGCAAAGCGCGTGACAGAGGTCATGATCCAGTTCCGGCAGCCGCCGCTGCTGCTTTTTGATAAGCCTGGCTCGGGGCCGTGCAATGAGATTCAACCGAATGTGTTGGTGATTCGCATTCAGCCGGATGAAGGAATCTCGCTGCGCTTTGGCGCCAAGGTTCCGGGGCCGGAGACGAATGTCTGTCCGGTCGTCATGGATTTCCAATACGCAACAGCGTTCGGCGTGAATTCCGCGAATGGCTATGAACGGCTTCTGCTGGACGCAATGCTGGGCGATCAGACCCTATTTGCGCACCGCGATGGCGTGGAGGCAACCTGGGCTTTGTACACGCCGGTTCTGGATGCCTGGGCGAAGTCAAAGCCGAGAGATTTTCCGAACTATACCAGCGGCTCATGGGGGCCGAAAGCTGCCGATGGGTTGATCAGGCGTGACGGTAGAGAGTGGCACAAGATTTAGAACTATATTTGTGATTCTTCGTCTTGTCGCAACACCGCGACAAGACAGAGAATCCCCGTTCCAGTCGGATGACAAGTTTGTCAGGGAATTTGGCGATGGCGAAAAAGATAGCAGTCGAATATCGCGTGTATGACGGGCCAGATGCTCTGGCCTACGCAGCGGCGGAACATTTCCTGGAACAGGCACAGCAGGCCGTCGCAGCCCGAGGCAAGGCGCGTGTTGCCGTCTCAGGCGGCAGCACGCCGAAGCGCACCTTTGCGTTACTGGCTAATCCACGGGAAAAATTTTTGAAGGTGATGCCGTGGCAACAGCTGGAACTGTTCTTTGTCGATGAGCGCACGGTGCCTCCAGACGATATGGACAGCAACTACCGGATGACGCGCGAAGCGATGCTGGATAAAGTTCCGCTCAAGCCGGAGCAGGTGTTCCGCATCCAGGGTGAACTGCCTCCGGAAGAAGCCGCAGCGCGCTATGAATCAGTCCTTCGCAACCAGTTCAAGCTAGAGGGCGCAGAGGTACCGCGTTTTGATGTGCTGGCGCTTGGAATGGGCGATGACGGGCATACGGCGTCGATCTTTCCGCATACAGCCGGGATTCACGAACTCGCGCGTCTGGTGTATGCCAACCAGGTTCCGCAGAAAGATACATGGCGCGTCACGCTAACCTGGCCAGTCATCGTAGAGGCGGGCGAGGTTTTCTTTCTAATCGGTGGCAAGGACAAGGCGGACCCGTTGCATCGTGTGCTGCAAGGGCCCTATGATCCTGAGACGCTGCCATCACAGCTGATTCAGCCGAAGAACGGCAAACTGCTGTTGTTGCTGGACAAGGATGCGGCGGCCCTGCTACCTCCGCCGGATGCGAGCGGAGTGGGAAGACTGGAGATTGCACGATGATTCTCGCCGGGGATGTGGGCGGAACAAAAGTCCACTTGGCGCTCTATGGATTTGAACAGGGCGAACTGACGCATATTCGAGATGAGAAGTTTCCTGCGCAGGAATATAACGGGCTCGATGTGGTGGCGAAGAAGTTTCTCGCCGAAAGTGGCAACCCTGAAGTGACCGCAGCATGTTTTGGCGTGCCTGGCCCGGTGAGGCATGGCAGGCTGAAGCTGACGAACCTGCCATGGGTGCTCGATTGCGCAGAGTTGTCGCAGGAGTTGGAGATTCAGCACCTTTTTCTCATCAACGATCTCGAAGCCAATGGCTATGGCATTGCCGAGCTGCATGCCGACCAGATTCATGTGCTGAGCGAAGGCGATTCGAGCGCCGTGGGCAACCGCGGACTGGTTTCAGCCGGGACAGGACTCGGACAGGCAATTCTAGTTTGGAATGGCAAGATGCATGTGCCGATGGCCTCAGAAGGCGGTCACTGCGATTTTGCTCCGCGCAATGAAATCGAGATTGAGCTGTTCCGTTATCTGCAGCGGCAGATGAAGGGACGTGTGAGTTTTGAGCGTGTTGTCTCCGGTATTGGATTGAAGAATGTTTACTCGTTCCTGCGCGACGATAAAGGCATGGATGAGCCTGCATGGTTGAAAGAGCGGATGCAGAAGGAAGATCCGAATGCTGTCATCGGCGAGCTTGGTGAAGACGGATCGAATGAGCTTTGCGCAAAAAGTCTGGATATTTTTGTTTCTTCTTATGGCGCAGAGGCAGGAAATCTCGCGCTGAAAGTGTTGTCGGTCGGCGGCCTTTATCTGGGCGGCGGCATTGCACCGAAAATTCTCAACAAGATGAAAGACGGAACTTTCATGAAGGCGTTCACTGATAAGGGACGTCTGAGTGACTTGCTTGTGCACATGCCTGTGCGGATTATCCTGGAGAGCCGTGCCGCGCTGATGGGAGCTGCTGCCTATGCGGAAGCACGTGCAGCAGAGCTCAGCGGGCGATCTGTGCGAGCTGCATCTGTGCAGTTTTCCTGAGTCGTATCTATATTCCCGAACGTCTTGTTGTAGTTGGGAGAGATATGAAGATAACCCGTTTTTTTCCGAGGACCTTATTTTTTGCTGCAATCCTCTCTCTGGTCTTATTCGTGCCGCGTCATGCGCTAGCGCATGCGGTTCTGATTGAGTCGACGCCTTCTGCTCACGCAACACTGAAGGGGCCTCAGGTCGCTGTCCACCTCAAATTCAATTCGCGCATCGACGGTGCGCATTCGCGTTTGTACCTTGTCGACCCAAATGGCAAGATGCAGACGCTGTCGCTGTCGCCACAGGATGCTCCTGACACGCTCTCCGCACAGAGTGTGAAGCTGGCCGCAGGTGCCTATACGATTCGCTGGCAGGCGCTGGCGAGCGATGGGCATATCACGCGCGGCGCAATAGCCTTTACTGTTGAATAGCCTGATTTGATCTGGCTACTTAAAGATTTTGATCTGCTTTCAGTGCTTTTGCGTGCGGCGACATTGGCGCTGGAAGCATTGACTCTGGGCGGCGTGGCGTTTCTTCTGATC
>JABDHA010000061.1 GCA_013285705.1 Acidobacteriota bacterium | reverse complement strand
GCCCATAGTTCACTCCGTACCGAGCATATTGCGATGAATTTCAAAATGCTATCTTAGCGACCGGTTGAGACCGCCCCCGGTTACAGGTAAGTTGCCGCCATGGCCGATCGGGCTGGGCAAGTTACCCAAAAGTGAGATGAGAAGGTCACCTCGGAAACGAGAGAGACGATGCGCATGAAAAGACATCCGCAGTACTTCATCTCAAAAGATCCACGGAGGGGTTTCAGGGCCGGGATGACGATTTGAATGTTCATGTTCGGCCCCTGGTCGCCGACCATCAACTGGTTATTGGCGCTGTCAAAGTACAAGGCCGAAGGCCGCGAGCTGGAACCCATGTTGATCGTCTTCAGCATGCTCCCCGACGGGGAGAATTCCTGAATTGTGCCCTCGTTCTTCTGGGCGACCCATATGTTCCCCGATCCGTCGAGCGCGATCGCGCCGGGATCCGTGAGGCTCCAATCCGATTGCCACACCCCAGCGGTTGTATAGCACCGCACTAGATTGTCGGGATGATCGCTGACGTAAACGAGCGTGCCGGCGTCGGCGATCCCCGTGATTACGTCCGCGAGCCGCTCGGTCGTGTCCGTACTCGCCGACCACGTCAGATCCCGCGTCCCGGTGCTCCGGTTGTATCGGCCTATATAGCCGCTGCCGCCGAGGCTGGTGTTGAATTGCAGCGCGGCGAAGAGATCGGTGGCATCGCCGCTCATCGCCCCGCCCATGGTTTCCCCATGACGGCCCAGGGTGCCTAATTTCTGGCCGTTTGGTATAAGTTGATGCCGCCCTGGCTTTCGTCCCAGTCGGACGAGGTATAGATGACGCCTTCTGTTCCAGACACGCGCCATAGATGTCGATTCAACGACTAAGTTCGTTTCATACAATAAAACTCTTGACAGTGGATGTGACCCTTTCAGTCGGTTCGTGCTTGAGCCTCGTCTCCGGTGGCGGTGACGAGTGCTTGAGGTAGTGAATATCTGGATGTATGCAGTTCTGAAGAGTATGTAGAGCGAAGTTGGTTGGCTCTAGGTTGGCGCATTTAGGGCAACGCACTCATCGAAGATAGCCTAAGCGACTAAAGACCGACTAGTAACGATAGATGAGATGAGCATGTCACCTCGGAAGGGAGAGACTGTTTCCCATGAAGAAGACGACGCATCACACGGTGGACAGTGCACTCCTGACCTCAGCGGATGACGTCATGGTGTTCATTATTTATCATTGACATTTATCTTTGGTGATGCCCGTATGCGCGCATCGATGCCACGTCTGTTGAAGTCGATTCGCGGATGCCCGTACGAACACCAACGCGGTGTTCCGATGGAACAGAGACCAGGCATTATGGAGATGTCAGACTATGTGCGGGAATGTCTGCGTGAGGATGAGGAATTCGTCCTGTACAGAGCACGTGCAAGCGCAGCAGAAGTGCCTTCTGTTCTTCTGCTGACCTTTGCTTCCATATACCCTCGACTGGAAAGCCTCAAGAAGATAGAGCACGAATATTCGCTTTGCCATGATTTCGACAAAACATGGGCAGTTCGACCCTTTGCGCTCTCTGAGTGCAACGGACAGAAAGCGCTTGTGCTCGAGGATCCCGGTGGTGAGTTTCTCCATCGTCTCATTCAAGGCCCGATGGAAATAAAGCAGTTTTTGCGCATCGCCATTGGCCTTTCAACTGCACTCGGCCAGTTACACAGTCGGTCAGTGATCCACAAAGATCTGAAACCCTCGAATGTCCTTGTCGACGCCGCGACCGGCCATGCTTGGCTCACGGGTTTCGGAATAGCCACGCGTCTTCCGCGCGAACGACAATCCCCCGGGCCACCCGAGTTCATCGCTGGAACCCTGCCCTACATGGCTCCGGAGCAGACAGGACGAATGAATCGTTCCATCGATTTGCGCAGCGACCTTTATGCTTTGGGCGTCACGCTGTACGAGATGCTGACCGGGAGTCTCCCCTTCATCGCTTCTAATCCGATGGAATGGGTGCACTGCCACATCGCAAGACAGCCAGTGTGGCCCGGCAAACGGGCGCCAAATATTCCCGGTCTCGTATCGGCCATCACCATGAAGTTACTCGCGAAAACCGCTGAGGAGCGATACCAGACGGCTGCGGGCTTGGAGCGTGATCTTCAGCGGTGTCTCAAGGAATGGCAAACTCGTGGCCGCATCGACGAGTTCCGACTGGGCGAGCACGACACGCCGGACCGGCTACTGATTCCCGAAAAATTGTACGGGCGAGCATCCGAAATCAATACCCTGCTAGCGTCTTTTGATCGTGTCGTAGCCAGAGGCAGGCCGGAACTGGTTCTTGTTTCCGGCTACTCCGGTATCGGCAAGTCCTCCGTTGTCAATGAGCTCCATAAGCCGTTGGTACCGCCGCGTGGCCTTTTTGCATCAGGCAAGTTCGACCAGTACAAGCGCGACATACCTTATGCAACCCTCGCACAGGCCTTCCAGAACCTCATCCGTCCCATCCTGGCGAAGAGCAAAGAAGAGCTAGGCCGCTGGCGGGATGCGATCCGAGAGGCGCTAGGTCCGAACGGTCAGCTTATAGTGGATCTGGTCCCCGAATTGAAACTCATTATCGGCGAGCAGCAACCGGTTCCTGAACTTCCGCAGCAGGAGGCTCAAGGGCGCTTTCAGCTGGTATTCCGTCGATTTATTAGCGTGTTCACGAGGGATCATCCGCTCGCCCTCTTCCTCGATGATCTGCAATGGCTTGACGAGGCTACGTTAAATCTGATGGAAGATCTACTGGCGCATCCGGACGTGAAATACCTGATGTTGATCGGCGCCTATCGGAACAACGAAGTTGGTCCTGGGCATCCGCTGACGCGCAGGCTCGAGGCGATCCGCCAAACTGGAGCGCGAGTTCATGAGATTATCCTCGCGCCCCTCACCCCTGAAGACTTGAAAGGGTTAATCGCGGATTCTCTTCACTGCGAGCCGGAGCGCGGCGCGCTTCTAGGACAACTGATCCATGAGAAGACGGACGGCAATCCATTTTTTGCGATTCAGTTTATTTCTGCACTTGCCGAGCAGGGGTTACTCACCTTCAATCATAGCGAAGCGAGGTGGTCTTGGGACTTGAATCGGATTCACGCCAAGGGCTACACGGATAACGTTGTGGACCTCATGGTTGGGAAGTTGAACCGTCTGCCAATTGAAACGCAGAAGGCATTACAAGAGTTTGCCTGCCTCGGGAACAGCGCCGAGAACAGTGCGCTTTCTATTATTCACGGGACATTGGAGGACGAGGTCCACGCGGATCTGTGGGAGGCTCTCCGTCTCGAGTTAATTGTACGCATGGAGGGCTCCTATAAGTTTGTGCACGACCGTGTCCAGGAAGCAGCCTATTCATTGATTCCGAAAGAATTGCGTGCGGAAACGCATCTTCGCATAGGAAGGCTGCTCGAAGCGCAAATCTCCCCCGACAAACGTGAGGAGATGATCTTCGAAATCGCGGGTCAGCTCAACCGCGGCACCGCGCTGATCACCTCTCGAGAGGAACGCGAGGCACTGGCCGAACTGAACCTGATGGCAGGCAAGCGTGCGAAGACTTCCACGGCCTATGCCTCGGCGCTCAACTACCTTATCGTCGGTGCGGCATTCTTGGCAGACGACCGTTGGGAGCGCAGGCATGAACTTGCCTTCGCGTTGGAGTTGAACCGGGCTGAGTGCGAATTCCTGACTGGCGAACTGGCGGCCGCAGAGGAGCGATTGACTGCGCTTTCTTCCCGGGCCGCAAACACGCTCGAGCAGGCTACGGTCGCGTGCATGCTCGTGGATGTATACACCGCCCTTGATAAGCCCGACTGGGCGGTTGCCGTCTGTCTGGACTACCTCCGACGTTTGGGCGTCGAATGGTCGCCACATCCGACTGCAGAGGAAGCGCAACGCGAATACGAGCAGATCTGGTCCCAGCTCGGCCACCGCGCAATTGAGGATCTCCTTGAACTGCCCTTGATGAGCGACCCGGAATCCCTCGCGACTCTTGATTTGCTGACCAAGGCCTTGCCGCCTGCGATGATTACGGATGCGAACCTCCTTTCCCTGGCTGTCTGCAGGGCGGTTAATCTCAGCCTCACGCATGGCAACAGCGACGGATCGTGCTTCGCTTATGTATTCCTTGGCATGATTGCCGGACCCCGTTTCGACAATTATAAGGGTGGTTTCCAGTTCGGCCAGCTCGGGTATGCGCTGGTCGAAAAGCGTAGTCTGCATCGTCATCGGGCCCGAACATACATAGCGTTCGGCAGTTTCGTTATGCCGTGGTCGAGACATGTCCGAGCTAGCGCTGAATTGTTGCGTAACACATTCGAGGTTGCGGACAGGATGGGTGACCTCACATATGCGGCTTACAGCTGCAACAACATGAACACAAGGCTTCTGGCTGCGGGAGATCCGCTGGTTGAGGTCCAATGTGAAGCCGAGAATGGCCTTGAATTTGCCCAGAAGGCTCGGTTCGGCCTGGTCATTGACATCATTACCTCGCAGCTCAAACTTATACGGACTCTTCGTGGGTTGACGCCGAAATTCGGCTTCTTTGACGATGGACTGTTTGATGAGCTCCAATTCGAGCGCCATCTGGCGACTTACCCGGCATTGGCGCTGCCAGAATGTTGGTATTGGATCCGAAAATTACAAGCGCGTGTCTTTGCGGAAGACTATCCTTCTGCGATTGAGGCGTCATTGAATGCCGAACGACTGCTCTGGACATCGCCCTCGTTCTTTGAAGTGGCGGAGTATCACTTTTACAGCGCTCTTGCTCGGGCTGGGGCTTTTGATTCTGCAACCGAGGACCCTCGACAGCGACACTTCGAGGCTCTGGCCGATCACCACAGGCAGCTTGAAATATGGGCGGAGAACTGCCCAGAGAATTTCGAAAACCGCGCGGCACTGGTGGGCGCGGAAATCGCACGGATAGAGGGGCGCGAATTCGAGGCCATGCGCCTCTACGAGCAGGCCATCCGCTCGGCTCACGCAAACGGCTTCATCCACAATGAGGCGCTCGCCTACGAACTCGCTGGGCGCTTCTACGGGACACACGGTTTCGACAAGATCGCGGACGCGTATCTGCGGGAAGCCCGGTACCGCTATGTCCGTTGGGGAGCCGACGGCAAAGTAAAGCAACTTGATCAGTTATATCCGCACATTAAGCAGGAACAACCCCCTCCCGCCCCTACCAGCACGATCGTGGCGCCGACCGAGCTTCTGGATCTAGCCACGGTGATCAAGGTCTCGCAGGCAGCCTCGGGCGAGATGGTTTTGGAAAAGCTGATCAACCGGATCATGCGCGCAGCCATCGAGCATGCGGGTGCTGAGCGGGGTCTCCTGATCCTTCCGCGAGGCGATGAGTTGCAAGTAGAGGCGGAGGTCACGACCAGCGGAAACGATGTCTCGGTGCATCAGCGTAATGCCTCTGTCGCCGCAGCCGTGTTGCCTGAGTCCGTCGTTCGTTACGTGATGCGCACTCGCGAAGACGTTATTCTCGGCGATGCCGCTGCAGAGAATCCGTTTTCATCCGATGCGTACATTGTTCAGCATCGCCTACGTTCCATATTGTGTTTGCCACTAATTAATCAAGCAAGACTCAGCGGTATGCTCTACCTTGAAAACAAGTTAACCCCGCACGTTTTCACTCCTGACCGGATCGCGGTATTGAAGGTACTTGCCTCCCAAGCAGCAGTCTCGCTCGAGAATACGCGGCTTTACCGCGATCTCGAGGATCGCGAAGCGAGGATTCGTCGCTTAGTCGATGCCGACATTCTTGGGATTTTCATATGGAAGCTCGACGGCGCAATCGTCGAGGCCAACGATGCATTTCTACGCATTGTGCAATACGAACGTGAAGATCTCGTCTCGGGTCGCGTGCGCTGGACAGACCTGACGCCAGCTGAATGGCGCGAGCGCGACGAACGGGCGCTGGCCGAACTGAAGACAACTGGAAGGGTTCAGCCATTCGAGAAGGAGTATTTCCGGAGGGATGGTGACCGTGTGCCGGTGCTGATTGGGGCAGCTCTGTTCGAAGAAAGCGGCAATGAGGGCGTCGCATTCGTTCTCGATTTAAGCGAGCAAAAGCGGGTGGAGAAGACCCTTCGCAAACACGACGCTTACTTAGCCGAATCCCAGAGGCTGGCCCACACAGGCAGTTGGGCCAGCGATGGCACAACCCACGAGTACCTGTACTGGTCCGAGGAAATGTTCCGAATTTTCGGGTTTGATCCGCGACAGGGCCCTCCGAAGCGGGACCAATGGCTGCAGCATCGACTGCATCCAGAGGATCGCGACAAGGTCAGGCGGGAGGCCAGTGATCGGATGTTCCTCCAAAAGGTAGATGCCGACCTCGAGTTCAGAATCGTGCTGCCTGATGGAAAGCTCAAACACATTCGTGGCCTGGCCCATCCAGTAGTGAGTCCCGATGGAGAGCTTGTTGAAGTAGTCGGCACGGTTGCGGATATCACTGAACGCAAAGACGCCGAGGAGGCGTTGCGCCGAAGCGAGAGTCATCTCACGCAAGCTCAGAGACTGGCACGTATCGGAAGTTGGGTTTTGGAGGCTCCTACAAGGAATGCGCTACATATATCAGAGGAATGGTATCGGATTTACGGCTTCGATCCGCAGGATGGGATGCCTACCTGGAAACAACTGTTGCAGCGCATCCATCCAGAGGACCGAGGTCGGTGGCAAGTGACAATCGACCGAGCAATTGCCGAAAAGGCGGATTTTGATGTGGAGTTCCGGATTTTGCCTCCGTGCTCTCCTATCAAATACCTTCATTCCGTCGGGCACCCTGTTTTGGATTCGTCAGGGGAATTGCTACAATTCGTCGGCGTTGCGATGGATGTAACGGAACGGAAGCGTGCCGAGGAAGCTTTAAAGCGGAGTGAAACCTACCTGGCGCAAGCGCAACGTGTGGCAAACATCGGGAGCTGGGTTTTTGACACAGTTCGAATGAGACCCGTGCACCTTTCAATGGAATGGCATCGTCTCCAGGAATTCGATCCTAAGGACGGTATGCCCACCTGGGAACAAAGGCTGCAGCGAATTCATCCCGAGGATCAGGCTAGATATGAAGAGGCATTCAACCGAGCAATAGCCGAAAAATCGGACCTGGACGCGGAGTTCCGAATTCTACTTCCGGACTCGACCATCAGATATATTCGTTCCGTCGGCCATCCTGTTTTGGACGCACTTGGCGAAGTAACACAGATGGTGGGGGTGATAATGGACGTGACCGAAAGCAGACAGGCTGAGCAAGAACACGAGAGATTACGGCAGGAACTGGCGCATCTCTCGCATCTGAACCGAGTTAGTACGATGGGGGAGTTGACGGCCTCATTGGCCCACGAAATCAAGCAACCAATTGGGGCGGCGGTTACAAATGCTCAAGCGTGTTTGCGATTTCTTGATGGGGAACGATTTGATCTAATCGAGGCGCGCGAGGCTGCTTCGGAAATGGTCCTCGACGCTACACGTGCGGCCAACATCATCGACCGTGTCCGCTCGCTTTACCGAAAAGACTCTTCACATCATGAGACGGTTGACCTAAACGACCTGATTCGAGAGATGATCGTTATGCTGCGCGACGAGGCCCATCGGCACTCCGTAACAACGTGCACTGATCTCGCCGAAGGGCTCCCCAAAGTAATGGCCGATCGTGTGCAGTTGCAGCAGGCATTGATGAATCTCATGCTGAACGGCATTGAGGCGATTTGCGGCCCTAGCGGCCAGTTGACCATCCAGTCGCAACTGGCCGAAGACGATCAACTGCTGATTTCGGTCACCGATACCGGAGTGGGATTGCCCGCCGAGGATATCGACAAGATTTTCCAAGCATTCTTCACAACAAAGCCCCAAGGTACAGGTCTGGGGCTGGCAATTACCCGTTCCATTGTCGAGTCACACGGTGGCCGCATTTGGGCCACGACGAACGCCGAACGGGGGGCAGCGTTTCACTTTACGCTCCCCAGCCGACTGGCTCCGGTTGCATGATGTTTTTGCGGGTACCCATCGCGCACGATCAGCCGTGTATATCCAAATTGCGCCTTGTTCACCGGGTGCTGAAACAGCATTCGGCTCCTAGAGTGTTTGAAACGGCGAAATTCCTTGATCGAACCGAATTTCTGCGCTTCTTGATGATTCTCCAGCCGGCCGAACGTCCGAATATCGCCTGCCATCTCCCGGCGCATAGCCGTACTGGGATCATTCGGTTCATCTCCGTGCTGTTCTTCTTTGTATCGACTTTAAGTTGGGGAGTCGAACCGTCGACGTATATCTCTCAATATCGGCACACTGCGTGGACGATGAAGGATGGGCTCCTACGCGGTCAGCCCAATGTCATAAGCCAGACGAAAGATGGTTACATATGGATCGGAACGGCGGCAGGGTTAATGCGGTTCGACGGCGTACGTCTGGTCCCATGGGAACCGCCCACTGGCAGTCAGCTTCCATCCCCTAACATTACAGCTCTATTGGCTGCGCGTGACGGCAGTCTATGGATTGGAACAGATGCGGGTTTGAGCCATTCGACGCACCAGAATTTAGTTACTTACCTCAAGGAGTCCAGCCTCGTAAGTTCGATCTTAGAAGATCGCCTCGGAACAATCTGGATAACCCGCTCACGCCTTGCCAACCCCGCTGACGGTCCTCTCTGTCGGGTCTCCGGCTCAAAACCGCAGTGCTATCGCGTGCCTGACGAACGCTCGATCGGCGATTGTTGCAACACTCTGGTGGAGGATCCTTCAGGAGACCTCTGGATGGGGACCAGTACCGGACTACTGCGCTGGCGCAATGGATCACTGACTATACGTTCCAACAAATATCTAGTACCCAACAAAGGCTTCGATGGCGTGGAAAGCACCGTCCCGGCTTCGGATGGATCGCTGTTGGTGGGAATTGATCATGGTGGACGCGGAGTGGGTCTGGAACACTTTGCGCAAGGTTCTTGGCAGCCTTTCCGCCAACCTGGTTTGGACGGAAGCAAACTAGCAATTGCGTCTCTTTTTAGGGATCGTGATGGCGCGCTCTGGGTTGGAACATGGGATCGAGGAATATACCGGATTGGCGGCAGCAGAGTGGATCACTTCAGCAGCGCAGACGGCCTTTCGAGCAACGCGATTTACAACTTCTTTCAGGACCGTGAAGGCAATATCTGGGTGGCAACCTCGCAAGGAGTGGACTGCTTCCGGGACATTCCGGTTGTTAGCTTTACGATGGAAGAAGGTTTGAGTTCAAATAACGTGGCTTCTGTTCTCGCCGCGCACGACGGCACTGTATGGGTAGGGACCGCGGCGCTCGATGCAATTCGTGGCGGAACAGTATCTTCAATTCATAAGGGCCAAGGTCCCCCTGGGAATGAAGTCACATCTTTATTCGAAGATCGCTCGCAACGGTTGTGGCTAGGCGTGAGCGATAGGCTCTGGACTTACCGACGCGGAAGTTTCATCGAAATCACGCGGGCAGATGGCAGCCCTGTCGGAACTGTTGCTGGAATCACGGAAGATGGAGAAGGCAACATCTGGGCAGTGACGATCGCTCCTTCCCGGAAACTCGTTCGCATTCGAGGTGTTCGAGTCGTTGAGGAAATACAGCCGCCCCGTCTTCCGGCCGCTCATGCATTGGCGACTGATCAGCATGGCAATATTTGGCTAGGTCTTATGAATGGGGCTCTTGCCCGCTATAGGGACGGTAAGGCTGAAATCTTCTCATTCAATCGCTCTAGGAATCTGCGAGTCAGACAGGTAATCGTAAATGGCGATGGCTTAGTTCTAGGCACTACTGCAGGCGGACTGATCGGTTGGAAAGACGGAAGGCTGCAAACGATGACCGTACGCAACGGTCTTCCTTGCGACGACATCTTTTCCATCGTTTCCGACCAGAATAACTATTGGTTGTACACGCGATGTGGCTTGGTCGGGACTAGTAGCACGCAAATCCAACAGTGGTGGGGGCACCCATCAGTGTTGTTGAAAGTCAATATTATCGATCAGTCCGATGGAGTTCAACCGGGGGAAGCTCCGTTCTCACCGCAGGCTTCCCGATCCCCTGATGGCAAACTCTGGTTTGCTAACAATTCAGTGCTACAGATGTTCGATCCTGCTCACACGAAGAAGAACTTGGTTCCTCCACTGGTGCACGTGGAGCAAGTCACTGCTGATCGAAACGCATACAATACCAATTTAGATAGGGCTGGACCTCTGCGATTGCCGCCACTTATTCGAGACCTGGAAATTGACTACACCGCATTGAGTTTTGTGGCACCGGAGAAAGTTCGCTTTCGCTACAAGCTTGAAGGAGTGGATGGCGATTGGCACGAGGTGGGTAATCGCCGGCAGGCATTTTACACCGACCTCCCTCCGCGTCATTACCGGTTCCGGGTGACAGCCTGTAACAACAGCGGCGTATGGAACGAGGCAGGCACATTTCTGGATTTCACCATCGCGCCAGCATATTACCAGACGAACTGGTTCCGTGCACTTTGCGTTGCAGCCTTCCTTGCACTGCTTGGGACGGCGTATCAAATACGTGTTCGCCAACTGCGGAACGAAGAAAGAAGATTTCGGGAAGCGATTGAGACCATGCCGGCTCTAGCGTTCGTTGCTATGCCCGACGGCCAACTAACATTCGTTAATGAGCGATGGATCGAATACACGGGATTGACAGAAGAACATGCCTTAAGGTGGGGTTGGCGGGTTGTAATTCATCCCGAGGATCTCAGCCGAGTTCTCAAAGAGTGGCAGGATGCCCTGGGTTCCAGTAATTCGTTGGAGTATGAGGCGCGATTGCGTCGTGGCGTGGATGGAAATTTCCACTGGTTCCAGACGCGTGCCGTACCTGTGCGCGACAAACGAGAAACAATCATTAAGTGGTATGGAGTGATAAACGATATTGAGGATCGTAAACGTGCCGAGCAGCTCCAGGCTGACCTTGCTCGCATCGGCCGCGTGAACACGATGAGCCAATTCACCGCTTCGCTGGCACACGAGATCAAACAGCCGATTGGGGCTGCAGTAACCAACGCCGAAGCGTGCTTACGATTGCTGAATCGCAAGGATCCCGATTTGCCGCCCGCGCGGGAAGCTGCCATAGAGATGACGAAGGACGCGAGACGGGCAGCCGACATCATCGACCGTGTCCGCTCGCTTTACCAGAAGGGCCGTCAGCAACTGGAACTTGTGGATGTAAACAAGGTGGTCGCGGAGATGCTCATTATGCTGCGCAACCAGGCGAACCGTTATTCGGTTACGATGTGCACGGACCTGGATGAAGGGCTGCCCATCATCTTGGCGGATCGGATGCAGCTACAGCAGGTGTTGATGAATCTCATGCTCAACGGAATTGAGGCAATGAAGGATACCGGGAGCAACCTTAGCATCAGGTCCCAGCAGAGTGAAGATGGTGAACTGCTGATCTCCGTAACGGACGATGGCGTGGGGCTGCCTGCCGGAAGAGCAGATGAGATCTTCAATGCATTTTTTACTACCAAGTCTCAGGGCACCGGGCTGGGACTTTCGATCGCTCGTTCCATCGTGGAATCGCACGGTGGGCGCGTGTGGGCTACCGCAAACGCCGGGCGAGGTACAACGTTTCACTTTACACTGCCGATCAGGACGACCGTCTCCGCATGACTTCTCCCGATAAAGCTACCGTGTTCATTGTCGATGATGACGATCGCATGCGTGCGGCCACGCAGCGTTTGCTGAGGACGGTGAGCTTGCATTCCGAGGCGTTTGCCACGCCGCAGGAATTCCTCCGGCACAAGCTTCCGGACGTCGCCAGTTGCCTCATTTTGGATGTAAGGCTTCCTGGAATGAGTGGGCTGGATGTCCAACGCAAACTAAACGAGAGGGGAGTCACCATCCCTATCATCTTCATCACCGGGCACGGCGATATCCCCATGACTGTCGAAGCCATGAAATCGGGGGCGGAGGAGTTTCTCACAAAGCCTTTCCGGGATCAGGATCTTGTCGATGCGATTCAGCACGCCCTGAAGCGCGACGACGAGTCGCGGCAACGACAGGCGGAGATTGCTCAGTTGCGAGAACGCTACGAGAAGCTGACTGCACGTGAGCGCGAGGTAATGAGTCTTGTTGTTTCCGGCATGCTTACGAAACAGCTTGCCTCAACGCTCGCTATGAGCGAGATGACCGCGACCGTCCATCGCGGACACGTCATGCACAAGATGCAAGCCAACTCCCCGGCTGAGTTGGGAAGAATGGCAGAAAAGCTTAAGCTTCCGACAGTGACCTGACCATGGAGCGGCAAGCGAAACTACCCCCTGCACAATTAAAGATCACCTTATAGATACCTATCAGAGCCCTAATCACAAGCCATAATTGCATTTTGCGGTGGTCGAATTGATCCTGTATCTCTATGGCCAGAGAGAGGGTACCCAAAATGGTCGCGGTTGTCGAAGACGATGAATCGTACCGGCTCGCGATGCAACGATTACTGAAGTCAGCGGGTTTCTCCGTGCAGTCGTTCGCTTGCGCAGAAGACTTCTTGGAATCCGGCTGGCAGCTGGAGACAGGTTGTCTTATCGCCGATATCCGCATGCCCGGAATGTCAGGCTTGGATCTTCAGGCAAAGTTGAACGCGGATCATTGCCCGATTCCCATTATTTTTGTTACCGCACATGGAGACGAAAAAATGCGGCTCCAGGCAATGAGGGGGGGCGCAGTGAAATTCCTCGCCAAGCCATTTGACGGTGAAATTCTACTGGAAGGCGTTCGAGCGGCCTTGGGAAGCGAAGCCTAAGACCGAGTTGAGCAAGGTTTTGACGGGAGGGATGCTGTGGCGGGCTTCAAAACACTTCGGTCCGGAGACCAGGAGGACAAAGATCGCCATTTTGATCAAATCATCGGACGGAGTGCGCGCCTTGAAGCAGTTCTTGAGAAAGTTGAACTGGTCGCGCCTACCACCGCAACGGTGTTGATTCAGGGCGAGACGGGCACCGGGAAGGAACTGATCGCGAAAGCGATCCACAATATCAGTCCGCGCTACGGTCGTCCCTTTATAAAGGTCAATTGTGCTGCCATTCCTTTGGATTTGCTGGAAAGTGAGCTCTTTGGTCACGAGCGGGGAGCGTTCACCGGAGCGATCTCGCAGAAAATCGGGCGCTTCGAACTAGCCGACAAGGGAACGCTCTTTCTGGACGAGGTTGGTGATATTCCACTGTCGTTGCAGCCCAAGCTGCTGCGGGTTCTGCAAGAGCAAGAGTTCGAACGTCTGGGGAGTACTCGGACCCACCACGTAGACGTGCGGGTGGTGGCTGCCACCCATAGAGATTTGGAGCACATGGTGAAGTGCAGCGAATTCCGTGGCGATCTCTACTACCGCCTTAATGTGTTCCCGGTACTACTGCCGCCCTTGCGGGGGCGCCGTGAGGATATACCCGCTCTGGTTACTTATTTCGTTGACCTCTATGCCCGCCAGATCGGTAAACGCATTGAACAAATTCCTGAAGAAACCATGTTGGCGTTGCGCTCATACGACTGGCCTGGCAATGTGCGTGAGCTGCAGAACCTGATTCAACGCGCAGTGATCCTTTCCTGTAATGGCGTGCTTCCGAATCCCCTAGAGTCGAACCATCTCGAGACGGTAACTGTAACGTCGAAATCCGCGGCGCTAAAAGAAGTTGACCGAGCCCTGATCTTGCAGGCATTGGAAGCGGCATGCTGGATGATCGGCGGCCCGGAAGGTGCGGCAGCCAAACTGGGGCTCAAGCGCACCACCCTGTTTTACAAAATGAAAAGGCTTGGCATTTCTCGTCCCGCGCCGCGCCGCGGGGTAAAGGTTCCCGAAGCGGCACTCGAGTCCGCGAGGTCATCCTCCACACTGTAGTGACTTCCTTTCTCCTGTTGCTGCTTCGCTCGGTTTGAGAATGCGCAGGGCAGCCAGACGGCTCTCCTGTTGTGATCAAGGTCTTCAACACTTGCATTGGTTGAAAGCCGGTACCACCGAATCTCTCCCGGCGCTCGCTGAGAGTGATTGCCGGTGGTGAGTTGCGAAATGCTTCTGGTCAGCGAGCGTTGTTGAAAGCCGTTTACGCGCGCGATTTAGACGAGTCTTGACAGCCGCTTCGGAGATATTCAGCGCTTGGCTGATCTCCCTCACTGACCATCCGTGCTTCATCTGCATCTGAAGTGGCGATCGCAGGTTGGGACTGAGGTGACGAATCGCGATCAGGGTCTTGACCTGATGCTGACGCAGGCCGTAGGCCTCTTCAGGATTCGGAGCAGGGTCCTTAGGCTCAAAGAAGATCGTCTCGCATCGATTATCCGGTTGGGGATCGAACAATACCTCGTGATGAGCGCGCCGTTTGCGAAGGATCATAAGGGCAGAGTTGATCGCGATCCGGCTCAACCAGGAATAAATGCTAGACCTGCTCTCGAATGCATGAACCCCCAAATGTGCCCGCAGAAAAGTCTCCTGCAGAGCGTCCTGAGCATCTTCCGGGTTCTTCGTAATCGCAATGATCGTTTTGTATAGGCGCGAAGAATATATCGCATGAAGTTGTGCAAAGGCCTCGGGTACTCCCACCTGGACCGCCGTCACTAGTGGGTCCTCGCGTCTTGCGGTCAATTCGACGGCATCTTCGATTAGCCTGTCTTGGCCTATGCAATTCATGGCAGTGCCTCCGAGTCGTTGGAGAATCGAAGGCTATTCGGCTTCGAGCCGCTTAGTGCGTAGAACACGATGTACAGGTAGCAGATAACGGGAAGCACGAAGGCGTGGTGAAGCCCGACGTGGTCCGCAATTACTCCCTGAATCACCGGGAGGATCGCCCCGCCTACGATGGCCATATTCAGGATGCCGGACCCGCTTCCACTTAAAGGGCCGAGCTCTGCTTCTCCCAAACTAAAGATGGTAGGGAACATGATCGAGTTGAAGAACCCGACGGTGAGGATGCTCCACATCGCTATATGGCCGTTCCAGAGCATTGAGGCAGTAACCAATGCCCCGGCAACGATCGCACAGAGAGCAAGCAGATATCGGGGCCTGAAACGCTGCAGAAGAGGAGCCCCAAGAAAACGTCCGATCATGGCTCCGCCCCAGTAGAAGGAAACAAAACCTGCCGCTGTCTTAGCAGTGAGGTCCGCGATCTCGGGCAACGAGAAATAATTCACCAGAAAGCTTCCGATCGAAACCTCGGCACCCACATACGCGAAAATGCCAATTGCGCCGAAGAGGAGATTGGGATGTTTCCAGATGGAATCATCCCCACTCTCTCCAGAGCGGCTGGTCGCGGTTTCGACTTTTGGCAGCCTGGAAACGCCGATCAACACTGCTAATAACAGCAGTGCGACACCGATCACCACATATGGCAGCTTGACCGAGGCCGCTTGTTGCACACGATATGCATGGGATGCTTGTGGCGTGAGCTGGCGTAGTTGTTCGATCGCCAACGGCGCCGCGCTCAGGATAAGCAGCGCTCCGATTTTCGGAGCGATTGTCGTACCTAGCGAGTTGAAAGCTTGCGTCAAATCCAGCCGGCTCGATGCCGTTTCAGGTTTGCCCAATAGATCGACATAGGGATTCGCCGACACCTGCAGACCCGTGATTCCCGTTGCGAGAACAAGGAGTGCTGTCAAAAACAGTGGGTACGAGACAGCGGATGCGGCAGGAACGAACAGAAAGGCCCCAAGCGCCATGGTCAGCAAGCCAGCCACCATGGTTGTCTTGTAGCCGATGGTATTCACGATCTTCGACCAGGGCACGGAGAATAAGAAGTAGGCCGAGAAGAACGCAAACTGGATAAGCATAGCTCGCGCATAACTCAGGTCGAAGATCGACTTCAGGTGTGGCACTAGAATGTCATTCAGGCAGGTAAGAAATCCCCACATGAAGAATAGAGTGGTGACGATGGCCAGGGGGCGTGAGTAATTAGGCGTCGCCGAAGTGGCCGAAGTGCTCTGGACAGAACCAGAGCTAGTCGCAATTGGTCGAGTGCTCATTTCCTTCACCGTAAATTCCAGCATGTGGGGTGTTGGTGCCCATAGTGCGTTGTTGAAAACGTCCCGGTGAAAACCAGGAGCTACCATGATGTTTCAGGCACTACTGCAGTGAGGATCTTACCCGTTAGAAGATAGCCTCCATTCTCGCGCCGAGAAGAGTCGTTGTATAAGCCTTGTTGGCGTAGGTGGGATGAATCGAGACTTCGAGGTCGGGGCCAATGCGCACGCTTTGCGTAAGGCGAAAGCGATAAAACGTCTCGAATACGCTCTCGTGGCGTTTGCCCGGGGGATTCGGCTGGCTGTAGTTGAATGCAGCGCCAAACATGTCTCCCCGGCGTCCGAAAGGATGAACCCTTGCCAGGCCGAGCCCGTAGATATCTTTAATGGCGGTTCCCTTGGTGGTGCCGAAGGCGAATCTTCCGAATGGCGTCCAGCCATTGGACAATTCATGATCGAATTCAAAGCCGCCGCCATATCCACTGCCGTTGTTCTTCGTATCGTCTCGCCAGAAGCCGCCACGATAAAGCCGGTATTCTTCACCAAGCGTACCGGAGGACCAGCCCGCTTCGAATGATTCCATATACTTCCGATCGACGAGCGTTTCGATATTTCTCTGCTGTGCGCCCTCCGTGTCTACGGCGACTGCATGTACAAAAAAATGGCGAGTAGCCTGGAATTCCACCGCCGCGCCACCGGCGTATGTCCCATCCGAGGCGACAGCATCATTGCCATCGTTTGCTCCATTCAAAAATTGCGTGCGCTCGTCGTTGTTGAACATGCTGAGAGTTACATATTCGTTGGGGTGGATCTTGCCCACATAAAAAGAAAGCCGATGGTAGAGGAAATCCTGCCGCCAGTAGAGGACGTTCAAGGTGATTGGCTCCTGCGGGCCGCCGCCTTGCAGGCAGTTGAGATAGAGCCCTGAGCCGAGTCTGTCGTTGAGGTTGAACTGTTGGCTTATGCCGATGTTGGTTCCGGAACGAACAAGCAGGCTGATGGATCCAGCAGTGCTTCCGTGTTCGTAGGCGTTCCAGGCTCCGGTGAAGTCGAGGCGTCCGCTGAACTGATTGTGCCGGACGCTGTCCGGAGTAATGGTCGCGTACTGATTGAGAAAGGTGTAAGTGGCGCCGAACTTCAACCGTAGAGATTGAGCGCTCTTATCAGAGAGTCTATTGATCGGCTGGAAGATCGGAGCCAACGGATCCGGCTGGATGAGTGGGTCAGCGGGTATCTTCGACAACGCGACGGCGTCTACGTCGAGCGCCTGTATCAGTTCGTCAGGGTTTTTCTTCGGAGGCGCCGGTGAGTCAGCCTGCGCTGTTTGGCTCGTTTGTGTGGCGGGAGTAACGCTCACATCGCCGCTCTGGCCGAAGGCCAACAGGTTACATGCAAAGATAAACAAGAGCGAACAGGTTCTCACGAGTCTTCTCCCGATCTCCAGTGCACGTCGCGATTACGTGCGCAGACTATTTAATTCCCACCTGTCAATGAGGGTGAGTGAGCAGTTCGTCGCGTATCAAAGAACGTCCGCGCTCTTTAACTGAGCATGCCAAGTGCCAGAAGGCAGCGTCGCAGGATTGCCTGATTTGAAAAGGGTTGCGAAATGGCGAATCTCACCGGTATTCGCTGCGTGGCGAATCTATGACGTCAAGGCGGAAAGCAGATTGACGCGGCGCGCGTCCGCAATTCCATCACGCATTTCAGCTTGAGACAAACCAGGAAGGCTCTGGGCTCTGTGAGTATCGGACTTGCTGAACCAAGCGGCGGCACTACTTTCCCCTCCTCTGTGCGATCAGGTAGAGATGCTAATGCCGGGCAACTTTCATACGACGACTATCCCGTGGTCGGAAGCTCAAACTTTTCTGCGATTCTTCCGAGTTAGCCGCCACGCCGGCGCTCTACAACACGAGCGTCAGCGTACCGAGGATGATCGTTGGACAGGTTTGGTGGACGAAAACCATATGCTGAGGTCACGCGGACTGTACCTGCTGGTCCGCTCTCGCCGTACGATGTCGGCCGTGAAAACTCGTGCGTCGGTTTCATCCCTCCAGTTACTGTTTCGGCGTCGCCGACTCTGCGCGATGTCAATCCTGGGTCCGTCCTGACGTCACAGGATCGACACAAAATCAGGGCACCCGAACATGCACGATTTCACAAGTCACTTGAATCCAAGGCGAAAGCAAGCCGCAATGATTGGTTAGTCGGTTGCTTGGGAGAGAGAAGACGCATTCGCGACCGAGGCGAGTCGTCGGATCAAGAATCGGAGAGAAGACCGATGATCGATATTGATAAAGAGAATGAAAGTGACCTTCGAATCGTCGACTTCGACGTGATAGGCATGTCCCGACTTGAGGAAGCAATGAACGGAGTGGACTGGCATCTGCATCGGCTTGGGGGTGGAGTCGAGCGCGTAAGTATGGATGGGACCATGGAAGAGACGATCTCTGCCTGGATGTATCAGCACCAGAAGCCGCTAACGATTCCCTTCCTGGATCAGGAGAAGCTGCTGAACTGCAAAATCACCGCGCTAACAGAGGACGGGATACGCTCACTCTGCGCTTTGCCCCTGATTTGCGCTCATCAGCACATTGGTTGCCTTCTTATCAGGAGCAAGCAGCCCGAAGCCTATTCCAATGATGAAGTTCGTTTTCTCTCCCTGATCGCGGACATGATCGCGTCAGCCCTCGCCGGTGCTATCAATTTCGAGGCCTTGCAGAAGACACAGGCCGATCTTCAGGCCGAAAAGGACAGACTGCAGCTATTGCTCGAATTAAACAACCAGGTGGTCTCGAACCTGGACCTCAGGACGCTGCTTCGGGCTATCTCGGTGAGCGTGCGGCGCGTCATGCAATGCGACGCTGTCGGAGTGCATTTGCCAGACACGGAGAGTGGGCAATTGCAGCTTTATGCCCTCGATATCCCAGACGGCAACGGATTGCTCACGGAAGACGCCCAGGTCTTGAGAGAAGGCAGCGGCGGCGGCAACCCGGGCGAAGTATTCCGAACACGGAAACCTATGCTGATGAGTCAAGTCGGCTCTGGACCATGCAGCTCGTCGTCTGGTGCTTCCATTCATGGTACGGTTCTCGCCGGCAAGAGTCTCGAGTCAGCTTGCGCTCTGCCACTGATCTGCCACGACCGGACTCTCGGTGTACTGGAGCTAGGGCGGCTTCAGGGGCCAGCTTTCACCCAAGCAGATATCGATTTCCTGGTGCAAGTGGCAAACCAGATTGCGATCACTATTGAAAATGCGCTTGCCTACGGAGAGATCACGGAGCTTAAGAACCAGCTTTCACGGGAAAAGCTTTACCTCGAAGATGAGATCCGAAGTGAGAAAGGTTTTGAAGAAATCATCGGACGTAGCGCAGCGATTCGCGCTGTGCTGCGGAACATTGAAACCGTCGCCCCCACCGGCTCGACCGTACTCATTTATGGTGAAACCGGCACCGGTAAGGAACTGGTTGCGCGCGCGATCCACGAACGCAGTCCGCGATGTTCCAATGCGTTTGTGAAGTTGAATTGTGCGGCGATACCGACCGGACTGCTGGAAAGCGAATTATTCGGCCATGAAAGGGGCGCTTTCACGGGCGCCATTATGCAGCGGATTGGGCGGTTCGAAGTGGCGAACCACGGCACCGCATTTCTGGACGAGATCTCTGAAATTTCGCTGGAGCTTCAGCCCAAGCTACTGCGTGTCTTGCAGGAGCGTGAATTTGAAAGGCTGGGGAGCACGTGCACGCTGAAAACAGATGCGCGGCTGATCGCAGCCACCAATCGCGATCTTGCGGATTGCGTCGAGAAGAAGACGTTCCGCGCAGATCTGTACTACAGGCTGAACGTTTTCCCCATTCAGGTGCCGCCTCTTCGCGATCGGGCTGAAGACATTCCAGTGCTGGTGAGGCACTTCGTACAGCACTTTGCCCGCCGGATGAACCGAGTGATTGATACCATTCCCTCGGACACGATGGAGGCGCTGGTTCGCCACTCGTGGCCGGGGAATATTCGTGAATTGCAGAATTTGGTCGAACATTCTGTGATTCTGTCCTCTGGTCCGGTGTTACGAGTGCCACTTGCGGGACTTCAGTCCGGCGCCGCAGCCAGCCGGGGCAGCGTCAAGCGCCGTACCTTGGAAGAAGCAGAGCGCGAGCACATTCTTAACACCTTGAAAGAGACCAAGTGGGTCGTTTCCGGGGCACGTGGAGCGGCTTCGCGTCTGGGGATGAACCGCTCTACTCTTCAGTTACGCATGAAGAAGCTTGGGATCGCTCGTCCTGGAATGTAAGACAAAGTGGATAAGTAAAAGCCATGCATAAGAGAATCACGGTAGCGTACCACGAATCTCCCGAAGCCAGCCGTGCGCTAACCTCTGCAATTCGCCTGGCCAGGATGTTGGGCGCTGAACTGCGGGCAGTAACGATCCTTGAGTCCCCACCTGCTTACACTGCCTTTGCCGGCGCTGCAGACCCTTCTCTCACGCTGATAATCAACAGTGATCGGATGCAAGCTTAGGAACGATTTGCAGTCCGCGGCCCGCCAAGCCGCACTGCGCGAAGGTGGCGAATTTGAGATCCATCTTGTGGAAGGCGAGGAGATAGACGCCATCGTTCGCTTCCTCGCTGACTACAAAGCAGACCTTCTCGGGATCGGGCTTCATCATCACCAGTCGCACATATCACATCTTTGGAGCACGGTTTACTCACTTGCACATGATGCTCCCTGCAGCGTTCTTGGTGTCCATTGAATTCAGACCGAGAAATTGCTGTTACCACGAGCCGCGTGGATGCAATGGGTGAGTGAGACTCAATCGGAGTTCAAATGAAGCAGATGGTCGAGTTTCTTGCCCGACACGGATACTGGTTACTGTTCGTGTCGGTGCTTGGCCGGCAAGCCTGTTTGCCGATACCCGCGAACTTGCTTCTGCTTGCCGCCGGAGCACTTGCCGGTCTGGGGAAGTGGAACCTCGCCGGCAACATCGTGGTCGCGGTGGCAGCATTTCTGCTTGCCGATACGGCATGGTACGCAGCGGGAAGGAGATGGGGCAACGGAACGCTGGAGTTCGTTTGCGGAGCCGCGGGGGATCCATGTTCCTGCGTAGACAAGATAGCCAGCAGATTTAGCCGTCACGGGCTGAAATTGCTGCTGGTTTCGAAGTTCGTCATCGGAGTGGATGCCGTCGCTGCTCCGATGGCGGGAATCTTACAAACCGGCTTACCTCGTTTTCTACTCTTTGATGCATTGGGCGCCATCATGTGGTCGTCTGCCTACACGGCTTTGGGGTATATCTTCAGCGACCAATTGGATCAAATCGCCGAGTACACGGCCGCGATATGGAAATTGGTGCTGTTTGGGGGGAGCGGTGCGGTTGGTATTTTGATTGCTCTCAGGTTGGTTCGTTGGTATCGCTTCCTGGGCAAATTCAAACTGGCGCGGATCACACCCGAGGAGCTCCGCGACAAACTGGGAGCCGGTGCAAGGATTCTGGTTTTGGATCTGCAGAGTGATTTGAGCAGCGATCAGAGCCACCCGGCAATTCCCGGTGCAGTTCGGCTCGACCCTCGCCAGATTTGTCAATATTTAAAGCGATACCGAGGTGTCGACTTAGCGACCGACCGCGAGGTTATCCTTTACTGCGCTTCCCCCGGCGAAGCCATCAGCGCACGCGTTGCGCTCGCACTGCGCCAGAGAGGATTTGACAATGTTCGGCCGCTTGCTGGCGGCCTACGGTCCTGGCTCGATCACGGCTTCCCGGTTACGACCGACGTCAGCATGTTGCCGGCGCCTGAACACGCAGCTTTTGTTCTGCGTGAAGTACTGCAGTATTCGCGGTTGAATGCCGCGCGGGTTCTCAAAACCAGTGCGGCAAATGTGGACCATCTATTGGTGAGTGCGCTGAGGCGCATCGAAAATACCGCTCCCGCTCAGCACGTAGCACACCGAACTGACTGGTAGCTCGTGGCTTTGCATCGACCGGTTGAGCCCGCCCCGTTTTTGAGGCACTTCGTAATTCACGTCGGCTTCCAAGCGATGTGATTGCTTCCGGATTGCCGACGACACGCCAATTGACCAAAGGCTTTTGGAGGGAAACTTGCCAATTGTACGATTCGTCGATCTAAATGGAATGCATGCTTACTTATCGCCAAGGTTCCGCGGGGTGAACGGATGGGACGCTCAAATGCCAAAATGCGCTGGGTTGGAGTTACCCTATCTGGGGTTCTGCTGACAGGTGCATGGGTAGCGTCCGCCGCCCAAGCTCCGCCGCAGAACTCGCAATCTCCAACTCTGGAGCCCCTGCCGCCACCCTTCGGGCATCGAGATGATAACGTCAAGACTGTCGAGCAGGTCCAGATTCAGAATGCGCAGAATGCATACTGGCAGAAGCGGCTTATGCAGGACACGGCCAAGTTGCTCGAACTAGCAAAACAGTTGAAGGAAGAAGTGGACAAGTCTAACGGGAGCACGCTCTCCGTCGATGTAATCAAGAGGCGACGGAGATTGACAAGCTGGCCAAGAACGTAAAGTCAGCGGCATCTTTCGCGTCCCAAAAGCAGTGAAACTTGACATTCTCAGCTTGATTCCGTCATAGTATGTCTCAAAGTGACTTAGTATGACGACGAAAAACGAACAAATCCAGCAGATGCTGCCGCTCTCGCTTCCGGTGTTCCATATGCTTCTATCGCTGACCGAGGGCGAGCGACATGGGTACGCGTTGAAGCGAGAAATCCTGCAGCGGACAGACAAGCGCGTCAACTTAGGCTCCGGCGCGCTCTATGGAGCCATCAACAGAATGTTGGAGCAAGGACTCATCGTTGAATCGGACGAGCGGCCCGATTCGCATCTAGATGATGAACGTCGCCGCTATTACCGAATCACTTCTTTAGGACGTCGCGTGATTCAGGCCGAGGTAGCGCGCCTGCGCGAACTCGTGCAACTTGCCCAAAACCGTCTGGGCATTCCTGACCCGGCTTGAGGTGCTCATGCATCAATCCACGAAGCTGTACCGCAAACTACTCAAGCTTTATCCGGCAAGTTTTCGGGATGAATACGAGATACCCATGGATCGGCAATTCCGCGATGAGCAGCGAGAAGCGCAGGGTTGGAACGCACACGCACGTTTATGGCTTCATGCTCTTTGGGATGTCGTGCTCACCGCGCCGCGGGAACTGGGACGTGAATTGGGGCAGGACCTACGCTTCGCTTTACGGGTTTACCGAAAACGTCCATTAAGCGCATTTCTTGCCGTCGGCGCTCTTGCTCTGGCCATCGGGGTAAGCACAGGTGTTTTCAGTGTGGCAAATGCGCTGTTGCTGCGAAGCCTACCATTTTTGGATGCCGCTCGGCTGGTCGAACTTCATCTTTCGCCCTTTAGCGCAGGAAACGGTCGCGCCGGTTTTAAAGCGTGGCAAGATCACAGTTCTTACCTGGAGGGAGCAGCCACATTCTCGACCTCCGAGATGAATCTGAATTCGGGCCGTGACGCTTTACGATTGCGTGTAACGGAGACTTCGGGGAATTTCTTTGCTTTGCTCGGGGCAAGAAGCGACGTGGGCCGCACATTTGCGCCGGATGAAGACAAGACGGGCCAGAACCATGTCGCGGTGATCAGCCATCGTCTATGGCTGCAGTCGTTCGGCGGAGATCCTGCTGTACTCGGCGCGACCATCCACCTAAATGGCGCTGCGCTCACTGTTATCGGCGTCGCCCAACGTCGTTTTGACTATCCCGGCAACGTCGACATTTGGATTCCGACTGTCTTCGATTTCGAAACGATTCCAAAGCGCGGCGCCTTTTTATGGCAAACGATTGGCCGCTTACGGCCCGCAATCACGATGACTCAGGCGCGACAGCAGTTTACAGCTGAGGCTTCTCGCGTTAGCCCTCAGAGCTTTCATCGCGATGACCATGACAACCCTGAATTAGTCGGGTTCCGCGATCAGATTACTTCTCAGGTCCGTCAGTCGGTGCTTATCCTCTTCGCGGTTGTTCTTCTCGTCCTGTTGACCGCATGCGCCAATGTAGCGCAACTGCTTCTTTCGCGAACCGTGGAACGTCGCCAAGAGCTGGCTTTACGCGCTGTCCTCGGAGCGAGCAGATCACGACTTGTACAGCAACTCGCAGTAGAGGCAACCGCGCTGACTCTGGCCGGGTCTACAGTCGGGCTTATTGTTGCCTTTTTGGTTGCTCGTATCGCGAACGCAGTGTTGCCCGCACAATTGGCCACACAGAACTACACTCTTCTGGACTGGCGCGTGCTCTGTTTCACAATTACCCTCGCGCTAATCGTCGGGGGCGTGTTTGGAGTCATGCCTGCATGGCTTATCGGACGCCTCCAACCTTCTACACAACTCACTCGTGTACAT
This sequence comes from Acidobacteriota bacterium, assembly GCA_013285705.1. Taxonomy (GTDB): domain Bacteria; phylum Acidobacteriota; class Terriglobia; order Terriglobales; family Acidobacteriaceae; genus Alloacidobacterium. Next base: position 1,368 of record JABDHA010000061.1, on the reverse strand, counting down.
CCGGGAACAAGTGAACCGGAGACTCGTCGGTTGCGGTCGATCCTGGTCGGAGTCCAGGTAGCCTTTACACTCACGCTGCTGGTGAGTTCTCTCGCGCTCGGCTCCGCTTTCCTTCGCCTGGTTAATACGGACTTAGGCTTTGAGCCGGCGAACGTGATTACCATAAATGTCTCGTTGCAGGGAACTAGATATTTGAAGGAAAGTGCAGCGTGGCAATACTACGCCGCCGTTCTGGATCGTCTGCGGTCGATTCCGGACGTCGAATCGGTCGGTGCAGTCAATTACCTACCGCTTGCGAAGAACGTGTTGATGGCAGGCACCATTAAGGTAGATTCGGGTCAGCAGATTCAGACAGTCGTCTTAAACGGCGCGATGCCGGGCTACTTCCGAACCATGGGCACGAAGCTGGTTGCGGGACGAGAATTCGTCATGAATGAGGGGAATTCAGCTGAGCCTCCCGTAGTTGTGAACGAAGCGTTCGCGCGCCAAGCTAACTTAGGTACGCGACTTGTCGGTCGCACGATCATTGCACCGTGGACGAACCGACCTTATTCGGTCGTGGGTGTAGTTGCAACTGCGCGCATGGCAGGTCCTGAATATGATGGGACACCGCAGGCTTACTGGCCCGTTCAGGAAGAGCCGCCGGCAACGCTGACCTTTGTCGTAAAGGGGCACGGCAATTCGTCGAGGTTGCTAACAACCTGCCGAGATGCAGTCATCGGATTGGATCGAAGTGTGCCGGTTTATGAAGTAATGACACTGAATGAGCGTCTGAGTGAAACGCTCGGACGTCCAAAGCTCTACACAATCTCGATCCTTTTCCTTGGGTGTCTGGCCATGTTGCTCGCTATCATTGGCGTCTTTGGCACATCATCGCGCGCAATCACGCAACGGGAACACGAGTTGGGTGTTCGCATGGCACTTGGGGCCTCGACTGGAAGCATTCGAGCGATGATTGTAAGACAAAGCCTCATTCCCATAGGGGTAGGAATCATCATGGGGATCGGCGGGGCAATAGGATCCGGGTCCATTCTTCAGCATCTTTTTGTGGGAGCCAAGGGGCCGGGTGTGACGGCATGCGTTTTTGCGTCAATTTTTCTCTTGGCCGCCGTTTTGGTTGCGGCCTGGAGTGCAACCACTCGAGTCCTGGCTATTGACCCCATCGATGCGATAAGGGCCGAGTGATCACCTCAACATGAAGACTACGCACCTGCGAATCGAGCTAAACAAACCCGCGTATTTTAGAATCTCAGCCGGTTCTGTTCGGATCATTTCTGGCTGAAACAGAGAGTCGCGATTCAGAGTGGCGTTCATCCTCACTCATCTAGCCAGAAATCGATTTGTGGTGGATTACCGGCTATACGGAAC
>JABDHA010000060.1 GCA_013285705.1 Acidobacteriota bacterium | reverse complement strand
CTGTCGCGCGAAGATGCGAAAGCGAAGATCGAAACCGCGGGAGGACGCGTCTCCGGTTCCGTGAGTAAGAAGACGAGCTATGTGGTTGCGGGAGAAGACGCAGGCTCAAAGCTGGATAAGGCGCAGGAGTTGAAGGTTCCCGTCATCGATGAAGCGAAGCTGCTGGAGCTGCTGGGAAGCAATTAAACGGAGTGTTGCAATGCTGACAGGAGAAGAATAAACATGCGCACCATCACCCTCGAAGAACATTTTGCCAGCCCTGCATTCCTTGATGGTCCGGGGCGAAAACTAAAAGAGCGTGCTGCGAAAATCGGGGGTCCTGCTGCCAGATTTCTGGAGCAGCTCAGCGATCTTGGCGACAACAGGATTGCGGAGATGGATGCTGCCGGGGTCGATATGCAAATCCTGTCGCTGACTTCCCCAGGCGTAGAGCAGCTCGAAGCTGCTGAGGCGGCGTCGTTCGCCCGTGAAACGAATGATTTCCTCGCAGAGGCAATACGGAGCCATCCGACCCGTTTCGGCGGATTTGCCGCGTTGCCGACCGCAGACCCTGATGCAGCGGTTGCGGAGCTCGAGCGAACGATCCACGATTACGGTTTCAAAGGGGCGGTCATCAATGGCCATATTCAGGGCCGTTATCTCGATGACAAGTTCTTCTGGCCCATTTTTGAGCGCGCCGAAGCACTCAGCGTTCCGATTTATCTCCATCCGTCGCCTCCTCCTCAGCCGGTGATCGAGGCGTCATACGGTGGCTTCTCGCCGATCGTAACGGAGTTGTTCGCCGGGCCGGGTTGGGGCTGGCACATCGAAACTGCAATCCACGTGATCCGTATTATTCTCGGCGGGACCTTCGACCGTTATCCGGGACTACAGATCGTGATCGGCCATATGGGTGAGACGCTTCCCTTCATGCTGCAGCGGCTTGACATGATGCCTGCGGCGATGACAAAGATCAGCCGCCCGATCAGTTCTTATCTGCGGGAAAATATTCACTATACGTTCAGCGGGTTCAACTACACGCCAACATTTCTCGACCTGTTGCTTGAAGTCGGTGTCGACCGGATTATGTTTTCGGCGGACCATCCTTACGCATCGATGGTACAGGCGCGGGCATTTCTGGATCGGCTGCCGGTCAGCCCTGCCGACCGGGAACGGATCGCACATGGCAATGCGGAACGACTTCTGAAGCTATAAACAGTCGAGGGGACGCTCATCAGGCTTGAGTGTCCCCTCGTTGCATTGCTTTCTCTGATGCTATTTCGTCGCGAAATAGCCTTTGCTGGCGCGTACCGTAAACCGGCGGTCGAGACAGAAAAGATAGATCGTTCGAAAGGCTCCGTTGGGAGTGAAGTCCGCGGGCTTGTAGACCAGCGCATACTGGCTGCGCAGCTCGTCTTCAATGTCCTGGAAGTTCAGAGAGATATCTTCGAGGCGCTTGGGGAAGAAGGCGCGGCCGCCGGTGGCTTCCGCGATCTTCTGCAGCGTGTCGTCGCCACGGTCGCGGCTGGGGCTGACATTGGTGCTGATGGTGTACACGATGGTCTGGGCGCGCTGACACTCCTTGATCGCGTCATCCAGATACGCATGGCTCTGGTTGTCGTCGCCATCGGAGACAAGGACCATGGCACGGCGCACCGGTTCGCGCTCGCGTGAGAAGTCGAGCAGCTTGTCGCGGCATGCCGAGTAGACGGCGTCGAAGAGCGCGGTGCCGCCGCCGGAGCGCAGAGCGTTGATGCCGCCGTTCAACAGGTCGAGGTTGTTGGTCCAGTCCTGCTTGTAATCCGGCGTGACGTCAAAGCCCATCACGAAGGCCTTGTCGCTTTGCGGGCGGACGATCTTGAATAGGAACTCCGCTGCCGCCTGCTGCTCGAACTGGAAGCGCTGGCGGATGGAGGTGCTGGTGTCGATCACGATGCCGACGCGCAGGGGCAGGTTTGTCTGCTGGGTAAAGCTGAAGACCTGGGCCGGCGCTTTCTGATCGTCGAGGAGGGCGAAGTCGCTCTGCTTCAGATCTTTAATGAAGCGGCCATGCTTGTCAGTGACGGTAAAGACCAGGTCGACTTCGTTTGCCGATGTGGTGATGGTGTACTGCTTGTCATCGGGCGTCTGGCCGTTGGTCGATTGAACAGCGGGGGCCTGCCCGTTCGGCTGCGTCTGTTGTGCCGGTTGTGTCTGCGCAGGCGGCGGTGTTTGCGGCGCGGCAGGAGCAGCCGGGGCTGTCTGTGCCAGCACATTGGTAAAGGAAAAAGCAGCGGCGAGCGCGCAAGGCAAAAGGAACTTTGTGGGGAAAACCGTCTTCATTGTGGCTGCCGTCATTCTACATGGCCACGGAAATGCCCACCAGATGAAGTCTGCCTTTGCCATGACAGTGGTGGCGCTTTAGACCGTTACGGGTCGCGGTGCTTTAGATAGTCCGACGGCTCTCTTTTTTGCGCTGGCGGCAGGTTGGCGATATCGGTTGTGCCCATGTATCCGGTGGTTTGGTCGCGAATCACGAGCCGCAGGTGTCCGGTTGGGAGAGTGACCGGAGCATCGATGCGGAAGGCCAGTCTTACATTTTCACGAGACGTCCATTGCTCGGGACTGAGAATGGGGGTGTAGGAACGGGTGATTGCGTGTTGCGCCTTATCCTTGTTGGAAAAGTCCACAACAGCGATCTCCACGCTCGCCTGCTGCCGTCCATCAGGCAGAGGACTCCACGAAAAGGAGCCGACACCTGCATAAAACTTCACTTCAGCGCGTGGCGGGTCTTTGACGACTTGAGTGACCGCGCTGACAATCGGAATCGCTTTGTAGGTGAGCGGGCTCATCAGGGCATTTCCGATTTGTGCTTGCACGAGCTTGTCGTCAGGCGGGGGTGCCTCAGGAAGCGCATAGTAGCCATCGCGCGTGCGTGCACGCAGCTCCGGATGGTGCGGCAGCACAATCTTTACCTTGCGGAACCGGCCGTCAAAGTTGCGGTTCGCCGGTGAATAGGAGAGCGTGTAGTACGTGTCGCCATCGCCGATGCTGTCGGCGATTTCCTGATCCACATCGTTGCGCCCATAAAGAGCGCGGCCGCCTGTCTGAACAGCCAGCGTTTGCAGCGCAAGGTCGCCGAAAGCGACTTGACTGTTGGCCTGCAAGGCGGCCAGATAAGCGCGGAATTGTTCGTTGTTCGAGTAATCCCCGGCGAAGACTCCGCGCGGATCGACAGTATAGATGGCAATGCGCGCCTTCAAAAGGATGTCCGACAAGGAGCGAATCGCATCGAATAGCGCCTGCTGCGTTTTAGCATCACCGGCGGTGTAGGCAGAGAAGATTGGGAATCCCGGGCTGATCCATACAATATTTTTTCGCGTGCCGGAGCCGGCATTCGCCATCGCGATGTCGGCAAGTGCGCTAAGCGAGAGGTTGATGCGGTCGATTGCAAAGTAAAAATTCGTGAGATCCAGCCGCCAGGGCAGCGCTGCCGGCAGGTGTTCGACTGCCGATTCCAGAAATTGTCCGTCCAATGTGGGGCCAGCCAGCACTTTGAGGCCCTTATCGGTGAGCGCCATGAGGGTTGTGGGTTGATTGAGCTGGCCTCCGTTGCGCGCGAGCAGTTTCTTCACGGAATAGCGCGTAAACGCAAAGTCGACAAATCGGGTATTCATCTGGTCGATGAGCAGGATGGTTTCCGGCCGCTGCTGCGCGATGGCACGGGCGGCCACAGAAACGCTTTCGAATGACTCGATGGCTTGCGGCGCTGTGTCTTCTTCGATGACGAAGTCATCTTTTGTCAATCCGCTGACAGGATGATTGTCCTTCGTTGTGACGACGACATCGAGAATGACTTCGCGCGTCGTGGCCTTGATGGTGGGAGGGGACTCATTGTTCGCCGCATGCGGCTGCTGGGCGGTGCAAGGCAGAGACGAAAGACCAAGGAAGCAGACGATCCGGAAGATCCACAACGGAGATGAGCGCATTCGCCCTCCGTAACAGGCGCGAAGCAGGATGCCTGCTTATTAAACGGTTCAGAGGCCGGGAAAGTCACGCGCAGATAAGAATTTTCCATTGCAGAGGAACTATCGTTCAGAGGATGTGCGCTTGAGGATGCACGTATACTGCTGCGAATGAAGATTTCCGCGTTTCGGCCCTTTGTATTACTTTTTTCACTTTTCCTGGTACATGTATTGACGGCTCCTGCACAAGCATCCGCGCCCACTCCCGCAGAGATTCTCAAAGGACTGCCGCAGCCCATTTTCCTATGGCCGAGCGGCGCTCCCGCCGCATTAGGCAACGCCGAGGCGGACAAGCCCCGTCTTTATGCGTTTGTGCCGCAGGCAAAATCAACGACCGCAGCCGTGCTGGTGATTCCAGGGGGCGGCTATACGCATGACGCGATTGGGCATGAGGGTTTTCAATTTGCACGCTGGCTGAACGCGCAGGGCATGGCAGCGTTTGTCGTCGACTACCGCGTCTCGCCGTATCGCTATCCGATTGAGATACAGGATGGCATGCGCGCCCTGCGCTACGTGCGGGCGCATGCGGCTGACTATGGCATCGATCCGAATCGCATTGGCGTGTGGGGATCGTCGGCGGGAGGGCATCTCGCATCGACGCTGGGCGTGCATGGCAATGACGCCGCTCCCTTGCCGGAAAAGACGGACGCTGTGGATCAGGTAGATGCCAAGCCGAATTTCATGGTGCTTTCCTATCCGGTGATCAGCATGCAGGGGCCGGAAGCTCATACGGGTTCAAAAAAAAATCTGCTCGGCGAACCGCCCGACCCTGCACTGGAACAGAAATTCTCGAATCAGCTTACGGTGAATGCGCAGACGCCGCCCACATTTCTTTTCGCAACAACGAACGACCCGACCGTCCCGATAGAAAACAGCCTCGATTTTTATCGTGCGCTGGAGCGCGCTCATGTGCCCGTCGAGCTTCATATTTACGATTACGCGAATCACGGTTGCGGTCTGTGCGGTTCGATTCCTGAGCTGGCAACCTGGCCCCTGCTGCTGCACAACTGGCTGATACACAGCGGATGGCTGCCGAAGGACACGCCGCTGCCTCCGCTCGAAGGGAACTATCCGTCATGGCCAGCGGGATTGGAAGGCCCCGGCAAGGCTGAGTAGTCGAAACAGCTTGTAAAATCAGGCAGGAAGACATTCACTGCATCATGCCTGAAATCGCAAACCATCCTGTTCTACCGGAAGCCGCAGGCCAGCGCCTGGACGCGTGGCTTGTGACGCAGCTCGAAGGGGTGAGCCGCTCCCGCGTGCAATTGCTGCTTTCTACAGGCAAGGTGCTGATCGACGGCAAATCCGCGAAGCCTTCACAGAAGCTGCGTGGCGGCGAGATGGTTGAAGTGCTGGGAGCGCCCGAGCCGCCGCCTCTGCGCGCGATGGCGGAGGCGATACCGCTTGAGATCATCTATGAAGATGATGACCTTTCCGTCGTCAACAAGCCTGCGGGGATGATGGTCCATGCGGGCTCGGGAGCCACCGACGATGCACGCAATCGCGGAACACTGGTGAATGCGCTGCTGCATCACTACCGCCAGCTTTCGTCTACCGGCGGCGAGCTGCGCCCCGGCATCGTGCATCGTCTGGACAAGCAGACCAGTGGGCTGATCATCATCGCGCGCAACGATGCAACGCACCTGAAGCTGGCCGATATGTTTTCCCGACGGCAGATGCGCAAGACATACGTTGCGCTGGTGCATGGCGCGCTGAAACAGGATACCGGAACGATCAACGCAGCCATCAGCCGCGATGCGATCCGTCGCACCCGCATGACGACGCGACGCGCAACCGGCGGACGCATGGCGATCTCTCACTATGAAGTTGAGCGGCGCGTTGCTTCGCGTTTCGGAGCGTTCACGTTGGTGCGCGTGCGCATCGAGACTGGCCGCACGCACCAGATTCGCGTGCACATGGCATCGATCGGGCATGCGGTCGTTGGCGATACTCTTTACGGCGCGCCTGCACAGATCACGATTCCGGTAAAGGGCAAGCGCGCTGCCGCCGATGCAGAATCGATGGCGCTCGACCGTAATTTTCTGCATGCAACGGAGTTGGCATTCGCGCACCCGCGAACGGGGAAGCTGCTGGAGCTGGCTGCACCGCTGCCGGTTGAACTCAACGATTTTCTTGCGAGGCTTGAAGCGGAGAAGTAGCCTCATCTCGCTTCATCGCGAAAGTCAAGGGATTGAGTTGAGGGAGATTGCTGGATGATGTCACAAGAAGGCGTCATTCTGAATCCCAGCGATGTATCAACGCTAATATCGCTGAGATTCTTCGCTCCGCTCAGAATGACGGCATGATTTCGCTATCTAGCGATTCAGCTCTACATTCCCGCAGAAGGATTGACGGTATAGATTTTCACGGAGCCGTCGCCCATTTCGCTGAACCATACTTCTCCGTTACCGATCATTTCTCCGTTTGCATTTCCAAAGAGGCAGCGGGCCGACTGCTTGAGAATGGTTTGGCGAATGTGCGCGTCAAAGATGTTGTCATAGCGGGCGAGAAACGTCTGCCTGTCGCGGATGCGCGCGCGCTTGTCTCCGTGGACCACGTTCAACGGATACGAGATCATGCCGGCGATCTTGTCTTTATCGTTGGCCTGTACCGCAGCCTGTAGTTGGGCGAGAAATGCCCGCGCGGCTTTGGCTGTCTTTGCGCCCTGGTTGTCTACTGTGCTGCCTTCGCAGGGTTGTTCAGCTTGTGCGCGAAGGGGTTGCAGCGAGACGAAGCCGCATAACATCATAGCGAGGACGATGCATGTTCTGAACAAGGATTTCGTCGGCGATCTCATCGGCGATTTCATCGGCCGCATAGAAGCTCCTGTACCCATTTCGCGCTCCGGGTCGCGTGACTATCTTAGCCGAAATCAGTGAATCGTTAGATACAACTTGAGAATGTTCAGCGCCTCGGCTACTACAGCGAAAACAGCAAAGGCCGCGTGAAAGCGAGGACTTTTGATCTTGATGGCCACGAGGCTCAGCAGGATATAGGCAGCTGTACGGATGTCATACGTCAAGCCAAGATGGGCGCGATAGACGCTGCCCTTGATGAAGGTGTCGACGATGTCGGCGACGAAGAGAGTCGCCATGAAGGCAAAGATCCATTGCCTGCGCGAATAGAAATATTCGCGGTAGCTGTTGTAATCGTCCATCGCGTCGGGAAAGAACAACGTACACAGCAGGTAGAGCAGCGTGGCATAGATGGCGATGAAGAAATAAAGCGGAAAGGTCCATTGCGAAACTTTCTGCAGGGAGAACTCCCACCACCAGAAGTGGATGAGATAGAGGAAAAGAAAGAGCGCCCATACCAGGTGCACCCAGTAGATCCTGTATTGCTTGGGATGCTGAACGATGCGCGCGACGCCACGGAGCAGATGCCCCACGCCCAGTCCCAGAATCATGCTCAGCAGAACTTTTACATGCAGGTAGACATCCACGGTCAGATCACCCCGTAGTCGGCTATGTTCGCGCCGGGGCTATTCTAAATGGCTGTGCGCACGGTGAGCGGTTTAATTTTCAAAAGCCGTGCGCAACCGCCGTCTATCTCTCTGCGATCGTTTGTCCTGCCGGGTTCTTCTTTGCCGCCAATGGTGCCGTCGTTTGAGTGCGCGATTCGCAAGGGGCTGGTGGATTCGTCATCTGCTTCACGAATACACGATGACTGACTGTACCGGGCTGCAGCGTCGACCAGTAAGAAGTGCGCGTAAACAATGACTTGTGCTGCGTGATGATTTGGTTGCTGAGAATATTGATGCCGCACCTCAAATTATTTTCCGGATTAAGGATTGTTTTGCCAGGATCATGGGCCGGCAAGTGGCGATCGGCTTCCCAGTTGAAGTCGCAGTTGTAACGCTGCTGATCTTCGTAGGTAAGCTGCAGCAATCCTTCGCTGTGGATGTGCTGATGAGAGACGTCATCCACTTTGTCGACTTCTGGTTCCGTATGGCGCACATTTGTTCGCGGGTTCAGGCCCGCTTCGGCGCCCGCCAGGGCCTGAAAGAAATACGCCCAGAAAGCGCGCTTGTCGACTTCATCCAGTTGATAGAAGCGAGGACAGAAGCGGCGTACATCGCGCGGCACCTGCGATGAGAGCATTTCCGGTGGGACGGCGGTTTCGACGATCTGGTCCCATTGCGGTTTCCACGTTGTGTCGTCGCCGAGCTCTGCTTTTTTAATGGCGAGGGGCGTGGGCGGAGCCGCCTTCGTAGCGGGGGTTGGAGTTACCGATGCTGCCGCGACCTGGCTTTGCCCGCGTTTGCAGGCCAGGAGAGAAAAAAGTAGGGCAGCACAAAGTGCGAGCAAGTAAATTTTTAACTGCGCTGTACCGCGCATGGTCTTACTTCTCCGGGGAACTAATGGAGCACCCTCTGTGAGAAGCAACTCGCGGCGGTCGCGTTGCCGTATCTGTAAATGAAATAGCTACAATTTAGTGGAGATTCGAGGCAACCCGAAAGCGATTGCCTCAATCATCCCGCTCATCGGGCTACACCCACCATGCCGCTGCGGGCTGCTCGCGAATGACGATGGAGTTGAGGAAGGTTGCGGCCTTCGTCAATCCTTCTTCCGGCGCGAGCAGGCTGTCTTCGTGCTCGATGGAAAGAACATTGTCATAACCGAACATGCGCAGCGTTGAGACGAACTCGCGCCACCACGACTCACCGTGTCCATAACCGCAGGTGCGGAAGATCCATCCGCGATGACGCTCGTCGGTGTAGGGTTTGGTATCGAGCACGCCAGTTGACGGAAGATTCGCGGAATAGATCTGCGTGTCCTTGGCGTGGACATGGAAGATGGCGTCGCCGAGGATGCGAACGGCGGCGATTGGATCAATCTGCTGCCAGAACAGATGGCTGGGGTCGAAGTTGCAGCCCACCGAAGGCCCGGCGATCGAGCGCAGCTTCAACATCGTCTCCGGGCTGTAGGCGACGAAGCCGGGATGCATCTCTATGGCAATCTTGACGCCGTGATCGGCGGCGAATTTGCCGTGCTCTTGCCAGTAAGGGGTGACCACCTCGTTCCATTGCCACTCGAGCAGCTCGCCATACTCCGGAGGCCATGGGCAAGTGACCCAGTTCGGCTGTTTCGCGTCGAGCGAGTCGCCGGGGCAGCCGGAGAAGTCGACGACCACGGGGACGCCAAGTTTTTCTGCAAGCAGGATGGTCTGGCGGCTCACGGCACGCGCTTGGCGTGCGTGGTCTTTGTCCGGATGCAGCGCATTGCCGTGGCAGCTTAAAGCGCTGATGCTTGCGCCGTGATCGGCGAGCGTCTGCTTGAATGTATCGAGCGCGGCCGCATCGTCGAGCATGGAGAGCTTGCAGTGCGCATCGCCGGGATAGTTGCCGGTGCCGAGTTCCACCGTATCGATGCCCAGGGTTTTGAGTTTTGCGAGAACGCCATCGAGTGGCAGTTGCGAGAGCAGAGGAGTAAAGACGCCAACCTTCATGCCAACAGCATAACCGTTCATGGATTTTCGTGGCGTTCTACCTGTTGGATGGCAACGAGGAGCTGAATCGGCATGTTGGCTTAGTCAAAATGACGGGGTTGTTGAGCTGGGTGCATCAATCGGCTTCTGCACCATCACCAGATAAGCGACCGCACCCAGGAAGGTCACACACGAGCAGATGACCAGCGCAATGTGAAACGAATGTGTGCGGTCGAGGATCCACCCCGTAAGAACCGGCGCGACCGACGCGAAGAGAAAGCTGCAAAAATTCTGAATCGTGCCGACGGAACCAACAAGATGTGCGGTCGTGGCGACCTGGACTAGTCCCCAAGCCGATGTTCCGGCGAAGTGAATAAAGAAGAGTGCCAGGCCGATGGCCACCACTGCGCCCACACTGGTAGACGCGTGCGAGACGAGCAGCGTGCAACCGGCGGAGCAGACCATTCCGAAGACGATGAGCGCTTTGCGGCTACGGAGCGGGTCGGCTCCACGCCGCACGCATGCGTCGGCGATGACGCCGTTGACGAGCATGCCAATCGAGCCCATCAGAAATGGAATAGCCGCGAACCAGCCTGTCCGGGCAAGGCTCAGATGATGCGTGGCCTCGAGATATCCTGGCAGCCATGCGAGATAGAGCCACGCCGTGTAGTTGACGCCGCTGAAGCCGAGCATCATGCCCCATACGGTGCGATGGCGAAACAGTCCCCGCCATTCGGCGAGCGAGAGGGTCTGCTTCGCTTGTTCTGATTCGCCGCTGTTGTGCTCTCGATAGACCGGATACCACGCGAGCGCGATCACAATGCCGAGCAGGCCGATGACAACAAACATGCTGCGCCAGCCGTAGTGCAGCAGCATGAGCGTCAAGAGCGGCGGAGCAAAGGCCTGGCCCAGCGTCGTCGATGCGTTGAGGATGCCCATGGGCAGGCCGCGCTCGCGCACCTCGTACCAGTCGTGGATGACCTTGACGCCGCCGGGCAGGAACGGAGCCTCGCCCGCACCAAGGCCGATGCGCGTCAGTACGAGCGAGGCAAAGCCCGATACGAGCCCGGTCGCCATCTGTGCCATCGACCATAGCATCATGCCTGCGCTCAAAATGAACCGCGCGCCGTAGCGGTCGAGCAGCCATCCAGCGGGAATCTGCGCAAGACCATAGGCCAGCGAAAACGCGGAGAGCAGCGCGCCAATCTGCGTGGCGGAAAAATGCAAATCGGCGCGGATGGTGGTGTTGGCAATCGACAACGCGCTGCGATCAAGAAAATTGACGATCCCGCCGAGAACGAGCAACGACAGAACGGAGACGCGCAGAGCGCGCAGATGCGCTGGCTGCATCAGCGGGCGGTCCAGCCGCCATCGATCAGCAGCGTATGGCCGGTGATGAGCGATGCGGCGGGTGAGGCGAGAAAGACGACGGCGCCCGCGACCTCAATCGGCTCGCCGATGCGGTGCAGCGCGGCGATGCGTTCGACCGTATCGGCATGGAACGCGGGGTCGGAGAGCACAGGCTGCGTGCCGTCTGTGTAGATGAATGTGGGAGCGACTGCGTTTACGTTGATGTTGTGCCTGCCCCACTCGACGGCAAGGCACTTGGTCAGGTGCACGATGCCTGCCTTGGTCATGCAGTAAACGGACTCGGTAGGCAGCGCCGCGAACCCGGCCTGCGAGCTCATGTTGATGATGCGCCCGTACTTCTGCTCGATCATTACGCGTCCCGCAGCCTGGCTGGCGAAGAACGTTCCCTTCAGGTTGACGGCCAGCGTGTAATCGAAATCTTTTTCGGTATAGTTCTCGGCAAGATTGTCGGGAGCCACGCCCGCATTGTTCACCAGGATATCGAGCCGGCCGAAGTGCTTTACCGTTTCGTCAACGGCGCTGGTGATCTGCGCGAGATTCGTCATCTCCATCTGGAGAGGCAGCACGCGGCGTCCACGCGCGATAACTTCGGCAGCCAGCCCGGAGTCGGCGTGGATATCGCGCAGACCGATGGCTACATCCGCGCCTGCTTCAGCCAGCGCAAGTGAGATGGCGCGGCCCAGTCCGCGAGCCGCTCCGGTAACGAGCGCGATTTGTCCGGTGAGGTTGAAAGATGGAAGTGCCTGCATGAGGGTGAGGATAGCAGGAGTTACGAGGGGAGACAGAAACGAGGCACTCGCACGGGCTTACCGCTCAGCGGAGATGATCCGGACTTTATTTTGGCGTCTTATTTCCGCTGCAATACGACAGGGACAACGAAAGGCCAGCGCAGTGTAGTGTTGCCGGTCCATGCAGGGGCGGACTTTCTGTCCAGAGCAAGGCCGGCTGACAAGAAAATTGGTGTGGTCGCCATGCACGCCATGCGGACCAGCACCGAGCCCACACAGGCATGGACTCCGTTTCCGAGACTGACATGTCCACCGAACCGTCTGCTTACATCCAGGCATTCAGGTTTATCGAATCTTGCAGAATCGTGATTTGCCGATGCGATTTTCAGAATGACGAGCTGTCCCTGTTTGATGGAAGCATCGCTAATGTTGACGTCCTTGCTCGCGTGGCGGAAGATCGTTTGCACGATGCCGGCATGGCGCAGCAATTCCTCAGTGGCGCTGGGCATAAGGGCCGGATTCTCAATCAATCGCGCAACCTGATCCGGATTTTGCAGCAGTGCAAGCCACGCATTGGCAAGAAAACTGGGCAGCGTTTGCGTCAATCCGGAAAACATGGGTTTGCTTAGCGTGAGTTTTCGGCTCTCCAATAGCGCGTTTAGGGTAGCTTCCGCTTTCTTTGAACTTTGCGGTGTAAATTTTCTGGAGAATGAAGATAGTCCGGGGTTGGTCTTCGAAGGGCCTGCAGTGTGTGTCTTTTTGAAGAACAATTGTTCGGCAATCCGTCGCAATTGACCGGCCTCCACCGATCCGGCTTCACTTAAAACCACCATCAGCGTGGCCGACCAGGGTTGAAGGACCTCCTTCACCAGGTCGAACGAATGGATACGATCCACCTTGCCAAGAAGAGAATGAAGGACGCTCTCCATCTCTGCCCGCCACGTCGTCGCGTTCAAGCGGGACATATCGGCCTGCACCTCCGCATACAACCGCGCATGGGCCGCGCCAGCGTCCGGGCTGGTCGGCTTACCCTGTGGCGTCGCTTGCAGAAGAGAGTGTTCTCGGAGGGCGGTGCACACATCGGAATAACGGCTCAATATCCATGCATTGCGCGAAGTGTCGAAGATTGGCGCCTCAGCGGGCGCGGGCCTAAAAGGTTGTTCCATCGGAGGCATCTCGATCGCCTGCCATGCGCATTCCTGCCGCCCAAGTATAGGAACGAGTCCTTTTGAACTTGTCACACGAATGTCACAGTTACGCTTTCGTTCACCAGACGGGAATGGGCTTCTATAAGACGCACGATGAGAGCTTTCGTCATCGAAGTTTCATGACGGCCCCGAACGTATTCAAAAAAAAGCCCGGTTTCCATGCGGTGCGCTCTGCATGGAAACCGGGCTGGCTAGTGTCAAGCAGTAGTATTTAAGCCACGACCGCAGCTTGCGGCGTCGCTGCGCCGATGGCTGGGTCGCTCACGCTGTCTCTGCCGGTTTCTACGTGGCCGGCGAGCTGGCGCTGGAAGCTCGTGTCGGAAGCGGCCTGCACCGTCAGGTCGTACCAGCCGAAAGACTTCTGCAGCTGCCAGAAGTGCTCGAAAGACTGATGCGGTTCGAGCCATACGGTTGTCGTCTTACCGGAGTAGGCTTCGACGACATGCACGCGCTCGGCGGTTTTGCCGTGGTTGTGCACTTCGAGGAGGATGCCCTCGGATTCGGCTTCGTAAATGCTCTTGACAGAGAGGTTTGCGCTTCCTGCTGCAAAGCTCCCGGCAAAAGTACGCAGGAAACCATTCGCGCCAAAGACGGAGAAATCGTACGAGGTATTGCCGGTCGCGCCGAAGTTGTCGACAACCTCGTCGTGGATGCCGACCGTGTACGTCCATGGTCCTGTTAGACCGTTTCCGGAGCGTACATGAAAGACCGCCGTCGCTTTGCCCGTATTGCGGAAGCGAAGCTCGATGGTTCCCTGCGAAGGGTTTGTTTCTCCGTCAACATGCAGTTCGTAGGGCAGCGCGCGGGCAGGGCGTGTGCCCTGTTCCTGTACAGGCAAAGCCTGTTCGGCCGGCACTGCGGGAATGTAATCGGGATGGCGGTTGTCATCGGGTGGCTGGAAGGCGACGGTGCTAGGCAGCGGAACCACCGCATCGTTTGGGTCCTTGAAGTTGAAGGCCGAGGTCAGATCGCCGGTCACTGCGCGCCGCCACGGGGTGATGTTCGACTCGGTGATGCCGGCGTGCTGATTGCCGAAGCGTTTCTCGACGAACTGAATGAGCGAGGTATGGTCGAAGACTTCTGAGTTGACCCATCCGCCCTTGCTCCAGGGCGAGATGACGATCATCGGCACGCGCACACCCAGTCCATAGGGACCTGCCGGGAACTCCGAGACAGGATACGAAGGAGCGCCGGTAAACAGCTCGTTGGTGGTCTCTACCGTTGAGATGCCTTCGGTCCGCGATTGAGGCGGCGTGGGCGGAACCATGTGGTCGAAGAGGCCGTCGTTCTCATCGAACATATAGATGAAGGCGGTCTTGCTCCACACCTCGGGGTTGGCAGTCAGTGCGTCGAGCACTTCGGAGATGTACCACGCGCCGTAGTTCGCGGGCCAGTTCGGGTGCTCGCTGTATGCTTCAGGCGCGACTACCCATGACACCTGCGGCAGGTTGTTGTTCTTCACGTCCTGGGCAAAGATGTCGAAGAGCGTCCCGGACTTCGCGATGTTGGTTCCAGTACGCGCCTTCTCCGCCAGTGGGCTCGAGTCGGGTGCGTTCTGGTACTGGTGGAAGTACAGCAGCGAAGTGTCGCCGAAGTTGCCGATGTAGGCGTCTTCGGTAAAGCCCCAGAAATTGGCAGCATCAAGACCATCGCCGGCATCCTGATAAATCTTCCAGGAAATGCCTGCCTTCTGCAGCAGCTCGGGGTAGGTCGACCAGTCGTATCCAAGCTCGGCGTTGTCGATGACCGGACCGCCGTTGGTGCCGTCGTTGCCCACCCAGCCGGTCCACATGTGGTAGCGGTTCGGGTCTGTCGGCCCGAGCAGCGAGCAGTGGTAGGCGTCGCAGACGGTGAATGCATCGGCCAGCGCGTAGTGGAAGGGAATATCGTTGCGCGTAAGGTACGCCATCGTGGTTGTGCCCTTTTGCGGAACCCACTGGTCATATTTGCCGTCGTTCCAGGCCGCGTGCGTCGTGGTCCAATCGTGCGCAAGATCTTGAATGAACTGCAGACCGAGATCGGGTGCCGTGGGATGGAAGGGCAGGACGAATCCGTCAGGATGGGTCGCATCGGGCTGGTACCAGACGCTCTTGCCTGAAGGAAGCTTGATGGTGCGCGGATCGCCAAAGCCGCGCACGCCGCGCAGCGTGCCGAAGTAGTGATCGAAGGAGCGATTCTCCTGCATCATGAAGACGATGTGTTCGACATCTTCAATGGTGCCGGTGCGATGGTGCGCGGGAATGGAGAGCGCGCGAGCGATGCTGGCGGGAAATGCTGCGGAGGCTGCACCTGTGCTCAGAAGCTTGAGGAAGGTGCGACGGTCTGTACTCATAGGGGAATTTGACCTCTCTGGATTACATGTTTGTAATCGTGTGCGCGAGACTAGTCCCCGGTTATTGCGGCTGTGTGACGGTCATGTTGCGGTTCTGTGACTTGGTGGTATCAAAACATATTGTGTTTTGACGCACGATCGAACTCATATCTGCCGGGCGAAGATTAGAGTGGCGGGACGAAGCTTAACGAGAGGCTCCGAGCAGCCGGCTGACTATACTAGGTCGAACTGAGCAGCAGGAACCAGGCGCAGAGGAGATGTTTGATGATGCGTTTCTGTTTTCGCGCAGTCTTGTCAGGGTTCTGTCTTCTCGCAACCATCAACCTCCCAGGCCTTGCTCAACAGCAATCGAGCACTGCAACAGCCGCAACACCGCCGCCCGCCGGTGTCAATCAATCTCAGGAATTGGCAAAGCAATTACAAAACCCCGTTGCTGCGCTCATCAGTTTTCCTATCCAGAACAATTTCGACTTCAAAGTGGGACCGGACAACGGCTTTCGTTATACCGCGAACATTCAGCCCGTCGTTCCCATCAATCTGTCCGCGAAATGGCTCATGATCTCACGGACGATTCTGCCCATCGTTCATCAGAGCGATGTGTTTGCACCTCAGATAGACGACACGGATATTGGCGCGGACAGCGGGGTCTATGCCGGCTCAGGAGAACAGAACGGCCTTGGAGATCTGACGCAGAGCCTCTTTTTATCACCCAAGAAACCCCTGCCGGGCGGAATCATCTTTGGTATCGGGCCGGTTTTCCTGGTGCCGACCTCGACCGACAAATATCTGGGCAGCGGCAAGTGGGGCATCGGGCCGACGACCGTAGCGTTGAAGCAGGCTGGCCCATGGACCGTGGGCATGTTGTTCAATTACATTGCGTCGTTTGCCGGCCAGTCGGCAAAGTCCGACGTAAGCTCGGCGTTCCTGCAGCCCTTTGTCTCCTACACCTTCAAGAACACCACAGCGATCGGACTCAATACCGAATCGACATTCGACTTTGAAACCAGCACGTGGACGTCGCCCATCAACCTTACTGTGGGCAAGCTTTATCGCTTCGGCAAGCAGCCTGTAAACCTCACCATCGGAGCCAAGTATTACGCAACCGGCCCCGCAGGCGCGCCAGAGTGGGGCCTGCGTTTCGTCACAACATTTCTTTTCCCGAAACATTAGAAGAATCACGCGGTAGATGCTTCGGTTGCGTTGCTGTTTTTTAATCGACTACAGTTTGCCGCTTTTCAACTTCGTCACTGCCTTACGGCGAAAGCATTCGTCGCTATGATCGTTCACAATTCCGGCAGCCTGCATGAAGGCATAAACAATGACAGGCCCCACAAACTTGAATCCGCGTTTCTTCAATTGCTTCGACATCTCAACCGCGAGTTCCGTCTGTATCGGCCGTGGTCCTTGCGTCTGTATCGGTTTGCCGCCCGCGATTCCCCAAAGGAAGGAAGCAAAGTCCTCACCGGACTTCTTCATCTCTAAAAAGATCTGTGCTCCCTTGATGGTGGCTTCAATCTTCGCGCGAGCGCGGATGATGCCGGGATCATCCAGCAGCCTTTGTATGTCGGTCTCAGTAAAACGGGCCACCTTCGCAGGATCGAATCGCCGGAATGCCTTCCGGAAGGCCTCTCGTTTGCGAAGGACGGTGAGCCAGGAAAGGCCAGCCTGGAAACCTTCAAGCATCAGCAGCTCCCACAGCGCGCGGCTGTCATACTCTGGAACTCCCCACTCCTCGTCGTGATACTGCGCAAGCAGCGGATCGGTTTCCGCCCAGCTGCAGCGTTGCTTTGTATCTTTTTTGCCTGTCATCTGCTCCTCGCCGAATAGCTAATCATACGTCGCGTCTCGACGCGCAACGAGTAAGCGAGCCGCGCACGCAGCAAATCATGTGCGAATCGGATCATCCCGCGCGATAATTCAGCAGAAAAAAATGCTTGCGGCGCAAAGATGGAATCGGGGTATCTGCAACGTAAGCCAATGTTTAAAGAGGATGCACAGATCCACCGCAGATGAATTTTCCGCCAAGATACTCAGCAAACACAACGTTGTTCCTATGGCGTGACATCAAAGCTGCAGGAGGTTTCATGAACCACATTCGCAAAGCATTTGCTTTTGCCACGCTCGCTGCAGTGCTTCTCCCTGGTGGAATTTCCTTCGCCCAGGATCACCACGACGACCACCATGACAACCACGCGTATGTCCGCCATGACGAATGGAAAAAGGGCTACAAGATGCATGATGAAGACTGGAAGCGTGGCGAACGAGTGGACTATCGTCAATATCATCTCCACGAGCCGCCACACGGCTATGAATGGCGCGAGGTAGACGGAAATTATGTTCTCGCCGCGGTAGCCACCGGACTCGTCGCTTCGGTCGTAGTGGCTTCGGCCGCACGCTAGGCTTTGGAAGCCCAACCCTTTGCCAAACAGAGTTACGCCGGAGCCGCAACCGCTCCGGCGTTCACGTTTGTCAGGCACCCCAGGACCTGCGAGACGAATATCAGCCGAACTTCATATCATCGTGTCGGAATGGACCCAGCTCCTCGGCCTTGTCCTGCTGACAAAGAAACTGATCGAAGACAGATCCAAGGAAAGCCATCCATAAGACCGTCTCCGAATATGAGAGCGCCCCGCTACAAGAGCCTGTCGATACGCTAAGCCAGCCGCAGCGCGTTGAGCGTCGCCCGGCTGTATCCTCGCCCGCGGTCAGGGTCGATCACAAGCTCAAGCTTCGTCACCCCTTTCAGGTCGACCGGGTAATCTTCGATCTCTTGCGTGGATCCAGTCGGACTGAAGTTCCACTGCTGGCGCACAATTTCGCGAGCTGTTTCTTTCGCGGAAGAGTAGCGCAACACAAACTCGTGTTCGCGCTCTGCTCCGTGCTCGATAAAACGCGCAAAGATTCGCCGAAGGTGTGTCGGCACTGTGAAGACCAGCGCAATTGTCTGCGGACCCGAAGTGGCGGCTCGCCACCCAATCTCGTTGCGCTCCGGGTTGGTGCCCAGCGCGTTCTCAATGGGAAAGGCGGGATCTTCTGAGGTGAGCTCGACGCGAGCGAGCTGCTCCAGATCAAGCCAGGCCGTGTCCTCATGACCCTTTTCCGGATTCGTGCTGTGTCCGATGATTTCCTTCCGCATCTGCCACCTCCACGAGGAGAGATACGCTTATTGGCTGGAAGGATGTACGGCGCTTACCGGCGAGGTTGAAAAGTGGAATACTTCACAGCGAGAGAGTCCATGCCGATCAGTCCAAGCGGCCACGCCCCGACTTCGTGAAGGAATACATGCACAACGGGTATTTAAAGGGCTTGAAGGAAGTCGTTCACTTCTATAACACCTCACAGAAACTGCCGCGTTGCGCGCAGGGTTCAAAGGGTGAGAAGGTAACCTGCTGGCCGCCGCCTGAGAACCCGGCCACCGTCACCACCCAGATAGGCAACCTGGGCTTAACCAGCAGCGAAGAAGCCGACATCGTTGCTTTCCTTAAAACGCTGACGGATGGCTTTGTCACCTCGCCATCCACGTTCGATCGCACGCCCATCCAGCCAGGGCAGAGAAAACAGTAGCGTTCAACAGTGTCACAGACCAAACAGGGCGAACCAAGTTTCATGGTTCGCCCTGTTTGTTTTAAAACTCGTGCCACTTGTCGGGTATGTGCCCCACATTTCGATTTTGAGATATGGAGGATGGTCCCATGTCTCAGAAGCGAGACATGGGGCACCCAATGTGGGCCACCCTCCATTGATGTTTACCTGTTTGTCATCGCCATCGGAGCAGTATGGACTCTGCAGGTCGCTGGCCGGTGATGTAACTTTTATCCTCGCCGCGAATCCAAATCCAAGGAGGTACATTCCCATGCAAACGCTACGGGAAGTTCTTAAGCACGCGCAACAGGTGGGCAAGGCAGTAGGCCATTTCAATATTTCAGACCTCACTCTGTTGAAGGCCGTTGTCGAAGCCGGGCGCGAGCTGAGTGTTCCAGTGATCGTTGGAGCGTCCGAAGGCGAGCGCTCCTTTATGGGAGTCCGTCAGGTCGCGGCCCTGGTCCAGAGCATCCGCGATGAATTTGGTCTGCCTATCTTTCTCAATGCCGACCACACGCACACGCTTGCCAGCGCGGAAGAGGTGGCAAGGGCCGGCTTCGATTCCATCGTCTTCGATCTCTCTGCGCTGCCGTTCGAAGAGAACGTGCGCCGAACCCGCGAAGCCGTCATCGCGCTCAAATCGATCCATCCCTCCATGCTTGTCGAGGGAGAGATTGGCGATATCGGCACTGGCTCCGAAATAAAGGACGCGATGCCTGACCTGTCAAAATCGCTGACGACTCCGGAAGAGGCGCGGCAATTCGTCGCAGAAACTGGCATCGACATCCTGGCACCGGCCGTAGGCAGCATGCACGGCATGTCAAGAAGCATGGTGCAGGGAGCATCGAAGCAGCATTTGAACATCGAGCGCATCGCCGCCATCAAGGAATCTGCAAAAGTGCCTCTGACCCTGCACGGCGGCTCAGGAACGGACGACGACGATTTCCGCAGGGCCATTGCCGCCGGTATCGCTATCGTCCACATCAATACTGAACTGAGGGTGGCATGGAGACAGGGTCTGCAGGGCAGTCTGGCGGCCCATCCCGACGAGGTGGTGCCCTATAAGCTTCTTCCTCCCGTCGTCGCGTCAGTGAAGGAAGTGGTTGAGTCGCGGCTGAAGCTCTTCAACGGTGTGGCTCTACAGGCAGGCGCAGCGCACGTCTAAGAAACGAATCTCTCAGCCGGGTGCCCCACATCTCGATTTTGAGATGTGGGATGCGATGATCCCATGTCTCAGAAGCGAGACATGGGGCACCACAAAGAGATGTGGGCCGCCATTTGCAAAGTTCAGTTACTATCCAGAGGGATGATAAGCCGCCACTGCTCGAAACTGTTCATACTGGCCTGGATGTTCGTTGCCATTCACCTTGTTGCGCAGACCCAATATAGCCTGGCAAAGCAAGAGATCGTGAAGCAACGGCTCGACTTCTACAAGGGAAATGACACGAAACGCGAAGCAGCGCTGATGCAGCTCTTTATACAGGTTGGATGTACAGCGCCGCACCTCTCTGAGCAGCCTGTGCCATCGAGAAAACAGCCGAACGTGATCTGCGTGCTTCCCGGCAGTACGTCGGAAACGATTGTCGTTGGCGCGCATTTCGATCATGTTGAAGATGGCGACGGTGTGGTGGATAACTGGAGCGGCGCTTCGCTACTGCCGAGCTTGTTTCAATCACTGTCAGGCTCACCGCGTAGGCACACATTTATCTTTGTAGGCTTCACCGGAGAAGAAGAGGGTCTGGTCGGATCCGAATATTATGTGCAGCAGCTCCTGCCGGATCAGATCTCGAAGATAGAAGCGATGATCAATATGGACACGCTTGCTCTGGGGCCGACTAAAGTGTGGGTGACCCAGTCCGACCCACGTTTAGTAAATGCAATAGGGGTGGTCGCTCAATCAATGAAACTGCCAATTGCAGCCATGAATGTCGACGGGGTCGGCGAGTCTGATGAGGAATCATTCATCAGAAAAAAGGTGTGCACGCTAACAGTACACAGCCTGACTCCGCAAACACTTCACATTCTGCATCACACTGCCGATAACCCTTCTGCCCTGCATTTCTCAGACTATTACGATACTTATCATCTCCTCGCTGCGTATCTAGCCGTCCTCGACACGAGGTTTGCACCTGAAGGGCACATCTGCACCGCCAAGCCAAAATAATTTGGTCCAGCGTGGAACAGTGATAGAGCACTAATGCGATGCAAACGAGATGATCAGCTGGTCGAGTGGCATTGCACCTTTTACCGTCCGCGAAGGTGAGACTGGCGTAACCATAAGGGGAGTTCCGTTCGACTCGGCTTCATCAAAGGCCGCAGTTCCTGGCGTCTTTCCCGTGATCTGAAAATCGCTGATCTCGTAGGGCAGTCCATTCGATGAGAGAGACGACGGTCCGTCGGTCACCTGGAAGTGGAGATGCGGCACGATGGAGTTCCCGGTATCTCCGACCAGCCCAAGCACCTGACCGGCCTTGACTCGTGCCCCAGGCTGGACCGTGATGGTTCGTGGCTGAAGGTGCGCATAGAGCGCATAACGGTGATCTCCGAGATTGAGTATGACGGAGTTGCCGTCAGCCTCAGCCGGCGAGATATTTGTGGGATATTTGCCGGGTGTCTGCTCGTCGAAGCCGTCGGTTACGGATTCGACCACGGCGTCTGCCACGGCAAGCGCGGGCTGGCCGAAGATAGCGTAGCTTTCAAGCTTCTCGCGCGGGCCTGCATAAATGCGGCCGTTCTCGTGCAATTGTTCCCAATCGACGGCGTAGCGTTGCGCGACCCACACGCGCCCGTTGATGGGCAATGCTGCCCGGGTGTGACGGGTGGCGTCACAACAGGAATCGGCAGAGATATAGCGCGCTCCACGCAGCGGAGGACCGATCGTTACGACGGATCGCCGGTCTACGGCAACCGTGCCGCCGCTTTCGCTGAACTCCTGGCGATCAGGCGGAGCGGCGCTTGCTCGCATGGCGATGCGGTGCGAAAGCTCAGAAGGAATGACCGCGCCGGGTGCGAGCGCAATGTTGAGAAAGAGCATGGCCTGTGTACTTTTTGCCAGCGTACCAGCGGATTCACGCAGACCCGCGGGCTGAAGGCGCGAGGCAACGGAAGCGGTGTCCAGGGTTGCGAGGACCGCGCCGTTGCCGAGCACGTCCACCTTCTCTACGGCGATATCTCCACTTGAGAAATTCGTCATCCATAACTCGTAGACCAAGTGAACCTGTCCGTCCGAGCTCATGAAGGGCATCGGCGCGTCGGGTACCGCGAGCAGCAGAGGCGTCATGCTCTCGGTTGCGTCGGCATGCCCGGACATAACAGGAACCATCAAAGCCACAAGCGCAAACAAGCATGGCGCGACAAAGCAACGGCCACGAATCGACATATGTTTTCCTTCGTTCGTATTCCGGAGGAGCGGGCCCGAAGCCAAGGGAAAGCGAGTCTTTTCAAAAAAGGGGAAAGATGGGGGACTGACAATGCCTCGCCCAAACCAAGCCTGACCCAATGTATCGTGCGGCGTGGGGATGAGCAATACTTGCAGAGATAAGTCTGCGACGCATCCTTCCCTGGTGACGAACCTGCGCTAACATAGAACTAAGCGAGCAGCTGGGCGGTCGCTGCTGATCGCAAGATCAGGAGAGGAAAGTCCGAACTCCGCAGGGCAGTGTGCCGGATAACGTCCGGGATCGGAGCGTCAAGGCTTCGAGACGGCTAGTGCCACAGAGAAGATACCGCCTACGCCGCAAGGCGCAAGGTAAGGGTGAAAAGGTGCGGTAAGAGCGCACCGCCCCGGCGGTAACGTCGGGGGCAGGGTAAACCCCACACGGAGCAAGACCAAATAGGGAGGGATGCGCGGCCAGACCCAGATAGCCGCGCGGCGTGCCTGCCCGGCGCGCCAACGTGGGTCCTCCAGACTAGCGGGCTTGCCCGCAAAGTGGAGCGGAAACCTTCGGGTAGGTTGCTTGAGCGCCGCAGCGATGCGTCGCCTAGAGGAATGACCGTCCTCGACAGAATTCGGCTTACAGGCTGCTTGCAGTGATGGCCCCGTTTTTCCTTAATTGGAAAGCGGGGCCTTCCTTTTTTGGCTGTCTGAGAGAAACCTAGAAACCTGTCCCGATCTCCGACAACAAGGGCTATTTCACAAACACAAACCGAATGAGGGCCATTCCCAGCGCAAAGATGAATCCATAGCCAAAGCTCTCAATCTCGACTGCTTCCAGACCCTGCCTCCGTACCGCACGCCCTACCTGGGACATCACCAATCCAGCGATAAGCGGACTTATCAACAGGCTGATGCCATGGAATCTGGACGGCTGTACGAGCCTATGAGGAAAGACCAATAGAGTCGAAAAACCGGCAGCAACGCCAACGACGGCAAAACCGATGGTAGTGAGGAATCGGTTAGATTTGAGCAAAGCGGGGAATAAGTTCCCGTTGCTCGTGAGATCAATGCAAAGACTGCTTCTCCCACAATTTCCAGCAGCGCTTCCAGCAGTGCCTCGGCGATTACGTAAAGCAAGCTTAGGAGCAACTCTTCCATGTATCTTCAAATCCGTGTCAAGTAGCAAGCTTTACAACACCCAGCCTAACTATTCTAAAAACAATAACTTACGCGCTAATCAAGTCTGCAGGGAATTATGCCTTAAATTGCTATTCTTAAAAGAGAAGACAAGAAACAGCCCAAACGAAAGTAATCCTCTCGTAAAGTATTGAAAATGCTCAAATACATTTAAATCCGATGGAATCATTGGCTTATCGGAGGATAATCCTCCCATAAAGTATTGAAAACAAATAAAACCGGCGACGATGGAGGGGGGTGGGGGGCCAGCCTAGTCTCCGGCGTACTCCTCATCCGTGACATGCTTCAGCCAAACCACGAACGATCCACTTCCGTCACTTTCCTGAATCGCAAGATGTGTCATCGTGCGATCTGAAGCTGCGCCATGCCAGTGCTCCTCACCCGGCTCGAACCAGACGGTGTCTCCCGGTTGAACCTCCTGCACTGCTTCGCCTCTACGCTGTACGCGCCCCACGCCTGAAACAATATGAATCGCCTGTCCCACCGGATGCGTATGCCATGCCGTCCGCGCGCCCGGCGCAAACGAAACCATAGCCGAACTCACACGCGCCGGAGCCGGCGTGGTGATGACTTCGTCGATCCAGACTGTCCCGGTAAAGTACGCCTCCGGCCCTTTGCGGCAGCCGCGCATCTGGTTGGTGATAATTTTCATGAATCGATTGTAGTGCGCGGAAACGATCATCGCCTTGCACCGCACGCCAGAATGATTTGAAATACCCAAGTCATGAATGAAGTGAAACTTGCATTTCTTTTTCCGGGGCAGGGGTCGCAGGCGGTTGGCATGGGCCGCGATCTCTCTGAAAAATTTTCCATCGCAAAACAGATATTTGACGAGGCCGACGAGGCGCTCGGGTTTTCGCTTTCGAAGTTGTGCTTTGAAGGCCCCGAGGAGCAGCTGAAGCTGACGGAGTTTACCCAACCCGCGATCTTCACAGTTTCGATTGCCGCGCAGCGCGTGCTGGTGGAGCGGGGCATCCAGCCCAGCTTTGTGGCCGGACACTCGCTGGGCGAGTATTCGGCCAACGTCGCAGCGGGCGTCTTGTCATTTGCCGACGCGGTGAAAACGGTACGGAACCGTGGCCGTTACATGCAGGAAGCTGTGCCTGCGGGCGAAGGCGCGATGGCGGCGATTCTCGGCCTGGCTTCCGAGGCCGTGATCGCAGTCTGCGCGAAGGCCGCTGAAGAAGCGGGCGCGGTGGTTTCGGCGGCGAACCTGAATTCGCCCGAGCAGACAGTGATCTCAGGCTCTGTGGCTGGTGTGGAAAAGGCTGCCGCTCTGGCGAAAGAAGCCGGAGCGAAGAAGGTCGTGATGCTGGCAGTCAGCGCACCCTTCCACTGCGCGCTGATGCAGCCCGCGCAGGATCGTCTGGCTGAAGACCTGCGCCAGCTGAGCTTTTCTGTGCCCAGCGTGCCGGTGGTGACGAACATAGACGCAGCTCTAGTTAGCGAGCCGGAGCAGCTCCGCGATGCGCTCATTCGCCAGGTCACCGGTTCGGTCCGCTGGGTCGAGTCGATGCGTCTGCTGGTTGAGGAGAAGCCGACGCACTTCATCGAAGTCGGCCCGGGAAAGGTGCTCAGTGGGCTGATGCGGCAGATAGACCGCTCGCAGACGGTGCTGCACGTCAACGACGAGGCGAGTCTTGAAAAGACGCTGGCGGGACTTTCGTCTGTGTCATAGGGCCCAAGTACAATTGCCGGTGCGGAGGCCCACCTATGACGGATGCTGCCAGCGGAGTTGTCACGATTCCCACCCAACACTCAGTCGATGAAGCCGTGCGCCGGCTTGAACAGATGCTGGCAGACAAGGGCATCCAGCTCTTCGCGCTGGTCGATCACAGCGGCGAGGCGGAAAAAGTCGGTCTGCAGATGCCGCCGACCAAGCTGGCCATCTTCGGCAGCCCGAAAGCCGGCACGCCGCTGATGCTGGCGACGCCGAGCATCGCGATCGATCTGCCGCTGAAACTATTGATATGGGAAGACAAGAGCGGGAGCGTGTTGATTTCCTACAACGCTCCCGCTTATCTGATGGCGCGGCATGGATTGCCGCAGGACCTGCTGGCGAATATTGCCGTCATTGAGAAGCTGGCGGCAGCAGTTGCCAGCTGATGTCTGCTGAACTACTCTGACGCCTACTTCACTACTAACGTGAGTGAAATGGAATGGCTGGTGACCTCGCCGCCATTGTTGGAGTATGCGGTGATGGTGAGCGGGTAGGATCCAGCAGGAGTTCCGGGGTTCGGTGCTGGCGGATGCTTCAGGTAACTATAGCGCTGCGAGCAGGCGGTGAGGCCAGAGGCGCTGGCGATGAGAAGCAGCGCGATGCCGAACAGCTGGACACCACCGCGCTTCCGCAGCGCGCCGATTCCAACCAGAGCCAGAACTCCGGGAAAGAGAATGGCATATGCCAGGTGCGAAGCGTTTCCGCCAAGCGGGCCACCTTGATTCATGGATGAGGAGGAACTCGCCGTGGTCTGAATCTGCAGGGTGCTGGTAACGGATGCGGTCGGGGTCGGAGTGACGATATTGGGCGTGAAGAGCGAAGTGGTCCCGGCAGGAAGGCCGGACAGGGAGAGCGTAACCGACTGCCCGAAGCCGTTTTCCGGAGCGACCGTGATGATGGATGTGCCGTACTGTCCAGCGGTGAGGTTCAACGAAGTAGGATTGGCCGCGACGGAGAAATCCGGTAGCGCCGTAGTGGCAGCGGTCGCCTCGACGGCAACGCCGGCCGACGCTGAGGCTGCATAGCTGTTGTTACCTGAGTAGACAGCGGTGATCTGCTTCGCGTTGGCTGGCACCTTGTCGAGAGTCAACGTGGCCGTGCCGTCTTCCTGCACGAACGCAGAGCCGAGCGACACCCCGCCGCTGACGAAGCTTACCGTTCCATCAGAAACCGTGGGGCCGGTTGGGTCTTTTACCGTAACCGTGAGCTTGGTAGCCGCGCCCTCCTTAGCAA
>JABDHA010000059.1 GCA_013285705.1 Acidobacteriota bacterium | reverse complement strand
GTTATGAAAAGCTTTCCCCAGAGATTGGAAACTCGAGTGTTCTGCCCACAGTATCGGCTCCGACCGGCGATGTAAGGTTGCAATTCCAGCTGAACACATTAGATAACCCCGTGATACCGCGCTCCGGTGAGAGCCTGCAGATTTACACAAAGGGATTCAACACTAACCCAGCTGCTCCAGGCGCCTTTCCATTGTCCGAGATTCAATCCCAAAGCTTTTTTCGTCTAAGCGAGCCTTCCTCGGTGTTTCTGTCTGCTTACGGTGGAAGCAGTTATGGCTACAAAACGGGAATACCCCCATTCTCCCTCGGCGGATCGCAGCGTCTGTTGGCATGGGGTACAAACGAATTGCTCACCAATCAATATTTCCTGGGCCAGGCTGGATATATTCGGGAGCTATTGAAACTGCCTCCACTGCTTGGCAGTAACGTGGAATTTATCGGACTCTACGAGGTAGGGAAGACCTACAAATTGCCCCTCGGTCCAAGTCCTCCGAGCCTCCCGATGGATGGCGCGGCTGGAATTATTGTGAACACGATATTCGGACCGGTCGAAGTCGCAGGTGCAGTGGGTGACTATGGCCGCGGGAGATTCTTCTTCCGCGTAGGACGCGTCTTCTAATCTTCCGTCTACCTCCGTAGAGATGCGCAGAAGCGGTTAGGACGTAGTCTGTGTTCTGACAATTGCTTCGCTTACCTGGGCCCCGCGCAACACTCTCGGAACAACCGTCTGAATTCCTGAGTCAAAATGCGGTGCGGAGACCAGACACGCTATGAATATTCGAGTCGTCATTTTTAGCTTTACTCTTCTGCTTTCTTCGCCTCTCTTCGCGCGGGGCAACACCGACCTAATTGTGATGAAGAACGGTGATCATATGACCTGCGAAGAATCATCAAGGTTTCGGCGCGTCCCGACGAGGATTCGTTGGAAGCGGCTGGGTTGGTTTCACCCGTCGCGCCGGGTTCGAGAATGCCCTACCGGAACTCCGCACTCCTGAAGGAGGTAAACGACGACCGCTTGAGCGCGCTCCTTGCTGAGGACCTGGTGGGAGGCAGCATTACCCACCGCGTCGGCATATCCCGCCACTGATATATCCAGCCTTTGCTGTAAGCAAGTCTCTGCTTGGCTTCGTCGGAGAGACTGTAATCGCCCGTGGTGAAGAGCAGGGTGTATTGGTCCTTGGTGACGACCTCACCCATCTCGTCCAAACGCTTCTGCGTGGATTGTGCCACTTCGTCGAGATTGGCTTTGTTCGCATCAATTCGCTGCTGGTTGGCTGTGATGCGTGCCTGATACGTCGAGATGGCCTGTACATTTCGGGCTTGTTGTTGAGCCGTAGGATTCAGCACAGCTTGAATTACTTCAGCGAGTGCCAGATCGTCGCTATCGCACGTGATCGTTTTCGCGTCAACCTGGTTCTCCTGACTACCGGCTGCTCCCTCCAAACTCAAAACTCCGCGGCTCGATTGTTCATGGCTGCCTGTCTGAATTTGGATCGCAGGTCGGATCGTATTTTCACCAGAAATATCCCTTTTTACAGGAGCGGAGCGTTCGTTGCGTCGACCCAAGGATGGGAATCGATGTCCATCCTGGGTCTCGCATCGTTCACTGAGGTCGCCGGCGTGTGGTCCCTCCTGAGCTCCGCGTACGCGTAGATCGCTGGAACTGCTGTGTGCGCTGCGTACCTGTTTGGCGTGCCCGGGCGTCGCGATCAAGCTGTTGCATTGTTCCTGAAGAGATTGCTGGCTGTTGTGCAGCGGCAGGTCTGCTCATAGTGCCTTGAGCTGGGCGCTGCTGGGCCTGGGCTCCTTGTGTCCGGGTTGCATTCTGACTATGGGGAGTCGGCCTGGGAGCCGTATCCGACCAGCCACCGTTGTCATACTTCTGCCAACTACCGCTGGAGTCCTTGCGGTAAACATCTCCGTTCTTGCCGGCGTACATATTGTCGTTTTTGCCTTGCGCGACGAAGCCGCTATTCCCATTTGCACCGCTGTAACCGGCACCGCGTGCTCCTTCAGAAGTCCGAAAGCCTGCCGCAGTCCCTTGCGAGGTTGTTCTATGCGCGGTCTGTGCCCACTGGTCGCCGCGTACTGCGACCGAACTGCCCCAATTGCCGTAAGCGTTCGAACCTTGACGCGTTGCACCATACACACCTGTATAGGGGTTGTAGGTGCGCGCCGCGGTCGCACTGCCATACGGGCCGTATGCTGATACAGATCTGCCGTACCGGCCTGTCGAGGGGTTATACCAGGCTGCACCGGTCACTCCTCCATATGGTCCATAAGCGCCTCGCGCAACACCATAAGTGCCAGAGTAAGGACTATAGAAAGCGCCGACTCCGTAGGTGACTGGGTACGGCCGATAGATGGGATACCCGTACGGTGGATAGTAGTAGTAGGGCGGGTAGTAGTAGCCCGTTCCGTATGCGATCGTCAGGCCAATCGCCGTCCCCACCAGGAACATACCAAGATATCCTGCCGTGTGGTCGCACTCGACGGTGGTTGGAGACGTCTGCGTCTGCGTCACGTAAGTCACGTTATAGACCGGTGAACTTGGCGGAATCGTGTAGATCTCTTTGGGAACGGAGCTTGCCACTTTCCAGGGGCCATTCGGGGTAGTGGACATAAACCACACGGCCTGGAAGCAGAGGTAATAAATATCTCCGAACTTGATGACCTTGTCCTGTGTATTGGTCGCGTAAGAGAGTTGCGTCGTTTCGATAGGCTTGAACTGCGGCTGTCCGTCGTACTGGACCTTTACCTGGGCCTCGGCTTCTTGGATATTCACGACTGCCGTGGTGGGAATCTGTGCCAGGAGGACGGCATCCTGTGCCTCCTGGGTTCCGGGCACCGACGCCAAAACATCCGAACCAGGACCATTTGGCGGAATCTTTGCAAAATCCGACGGTAAGTCTCCACCTGCGTAGCTCCACGGGCCATCCAGCGAAGCAGCACGGAACCACCGTCCTGAAACAAGGTAGTAAAACTTCTGTTCGGC
The DNA here is from genome assembly GCA_013285705.1 of Acidobacteriota bacterium. Taxonomy (GTDB): domain Bacteria; phylum Acidobacteriota; class Terriglobia; order Terriglobales; family Acidobacteriaceae; genus Alloacidobacterium. The sequence continues at coordinate 23,293 of JABDHA010000059.1, read as the reverse complement.
CGTCTGGACGAAGACGGCGCTCTTCGTATTGGTCGCATATGTCAGCTGAGTGCCTGGGATTTTGGCATAAACGGGTGGCCCTTTGAACTCGATGACCTCGGCCGGAACGCTACTGAAAAACACAGTGGGTGCAGCACCGGCCGGCCCCTGTGGCGGTATCGCTTTCTTGACCTCTTCCCAGTTCTGATCGGCGGGAAGTTTGTTCATTTCTTTCGGAAGCTGCGCCGCGACGGTCCACTGGCCTTCAAGTTTGTCCGCTGTCAGCCATTGCTTTCCATTCAGCAGGTAATATTTCTTTCCCGCCGTATCGAACAAGACCGTCCAGTTGGCGTTCACCACGAACTCAAGCTTCGTTTTCTCAATCGCCGCGCGAACCTCCTTGTTATCGATCAACAGGAGAACGGTAGGTCCTCTACTGACAAATATCTTTGGAGGCTTGTTATCGACCTGCACTGCAGGTCCCGACACTTTGCCTTCCTCCACTTCCGCCGTTAGGCGGTCGAGAGAAATAGTTATCGTATTGTCTGGCTTAAAAAATGTGCGGACCAATTCGCCTAATTTAGCGTCACCTGCAGCGTCCACTGAGGGAAATCGTATGTCGGTCAGCTTGATATTGCTGATCACAACGTTGCGAGTCTCCTTGTCGGCATCGGTACGCGCCTGGATGGAAACCACGCCAGGTGTGGCCTTTCCTCCGGCGGGGGTCACAGAGATTGCCATGCGGGCATCCAGGGTACGGTAATTTGTCCACCGGTCAATTTGCGGTTGATAGTAAACAATATGCGCGCCGTTCTGGGTTATCTCACGCGGCCAGCCGATATCTTCCCCGAGCATGAGGCTGGGGATGCCAAACAGAAGGAGCACATAAGCAACTACCTTTCTTACTCCGCACTCTTCCCCTACACAAAATCTGCGTGTCATCTCTAGAGCCTCCGGCAAATTTAAATATCAATGTCGACAGAAAGATCAGCGCCATCCCACCGCGATCCTGGGGCATGGCCTTTCATCGCACTGCTGAATAAAAAACCTAGTCGGGAACGTGTGGACAACGGGACTAGCTGTTCCCGACCTGCAAACAAAGAATGCACCACGGGCGTGACCAGGTCTATTGGAAGAAGTGCTACCCAGCAATAGGCAAAAGTTACTACAGCGACCTTCTTCCTCAATCACGCAGCGATCTTCACTAATCGCGGAGTATGAGCGGTGAGAGCGGTCAGGGTGTGCAGGCGGAAGGTGAAGCTTTAGAAGTGACACCCGCAACAGAAAACCAGAACCAAATCAGAATGAGCATATTCCAGCAGGATGAACTGGGAGACAGGCACGCTGACGTACACAAACCAATACCCCGTCAACGTCAGGTTCATATGGTCGCGCTGGGGCGAGGCGTACCAGCTTGCAACACCCAGCTCACCCTGATGCAACCAGATCCAAATGCCACCGCTGAACACAAAGACAAGAAGCGCAATAAGCATAGGCGGAGCAACCAGAAATCGCACGTGAGTCAAGATATCCCGAAAGAAGGAAAGCTTTGTTCCACCCAGGAGGTGAGCTTCCACTAACGAACTGCCAGGGGCACACAGCTAAAAGAAGATAGAATACGACCCTTCGACGCAGCAACTCCAGCGTCGGACCTGTCAGGGGCGAGCGCGTGAATATCTGATAAAGTGGGCCACTCAAAGTCAGAGAGAAATCAGGTCGTTCTTGCGAGGGTGCCGGTGCAGCCAGCAATGCCCTGGTACTTGGGCGACGCGTAAGCCTATGCCTCTTAGACAGGGTCAGCGTTCATCTTTAGCCCTCAATCTGGGCTCTGGTTTTCCCACGCTTGATCGAGTCCACTAATATCGCGTGATCCTGTTCCGTCTGATCTCCGTAACTCTCGGCCCACTCCGCCAAGGCTTTATCCAGAACGGGAGAGTTGCCACAGTAGCCGGCAATGCGTGCCGTGTCTCCCACCCGCGCATGTGCACGGGCCAGCAGTGCTCCACACGCCCAGGCATAGAAGTTAAAAGAGGCTCCCGTAAGCCATTCGACGGGTATCGAAGCCTTCAAATTCTTCATCTGCCGCACGTAGTAATGTCTCCCGTCCATATCGGTATAGCCAAGCATGGGATCGTTCGAAGCTTGTAACGCTTTCTGTCCTAACACCACCCGCTTTCCATTGTGGAGAAATTCTTTCGGGAGTTGCGGCACGTAAGGGCCATGGGCCGGCTCCGCGGCCTCCTTTACCTGCAGGAATAAGGGATCGCTGTCTCCGTTTCCGAAAAGCAGCACTAGGTACGCACGGGTTCCCACCGAACCCACGCCGACCACACGGTGGGCTACATCCGCCACGTGGTAACGGCTCAGCATGAAGTTACGCTCGCGCGGAAGAGAGCTTGAGTAACGGTTCAATGCGTCAGTCACCTTCGCCTTCGTGGAAGCGCTAACCCGCGTCAATACCGGCGGATCGTCACGGAACATCCAGGACCCGTCGGTCCTGCGCTCGGCAACCTTGGGCACAAGCGCCCGGTTGTCCGTAGCCAACGCCTTGGCCAGAACCTTTTTAAAGACTGCCTCGGATTTGGGATCGATCTTGACCATCGGATTCAACCGTCCGGGATAAGCATGCAGGTACCAGATCTCTAGCAATCCCATGCTTTCGAGCCGACGGATGTTGAGGCGGTACCCCTCCACACTGCGACTCACCGCGGCGAACCGTTCCCGCCGGTTCAGGCCGTTCTCACGGCCGGCGACGTTGACGCTCGCCACCAGGCGCTTCAGGTCCCATTCCCAAGGACCGATGGTGACCTCGTCAAAGTCATTCAGGTCGAAGACGACTTCCCGCTGTGGCGTACCGTAGAAGCCAAAGTTATTCAGGTGTGCGTCGCCATCGATGATCACAGGAATTCCAGTGATCGGTGTCTTGGAAAGATCAGCTGCCATGACGCAGGCCGAGCCCCGCAGGAATGTGAACGGCGAGGCGGCCATGCGTCCCATGCGCAACGGGATGAGATCCTTTTGCCTGCCCATATTGCTTGCAGCCAGCAGTTTCAGAGGGTCAGGTCGGCCCTTCCAGGTCTTCCACTCTGCATGCGACTCCAGAGGGACCGCGCGGCGCAAATCCTTGCCCGCGGCATGCCGCTTCTCCCAGGGAACAGCCTTATCGCCGAAGTCACTTCTCGGCGGTGGTTCAATCTTTGCTATCGCCATCGTGCCCTCCGAAATCTCATCTCACTTCACTTAAGCGCCCGTTCAATCTGAATGTCTGACCACGGGGGTTGGTTACACCCACGTCTAGTTTGGTCGCCCCAGCCATGAATACTGCCATCCGGCCGAGAGGTTCTGGTAGTTACCGCCAAATCGGATGTAGGTGCCATTGCTATAGCTCATCTTCAGAGACTGGTGTTTGGAGATGGGGACCGACACCGTGGCCCCGATTCGAGAATTAGACTGTTGTGTGAGCAAGTTTTCTACACCATCCAGACTTGTTTTTCCACCGAACCAGTAGTTGCTATCGAGCGAAACCCACAGCCGAGGTTTGAAGCCGTAGCTAATGTGTCCTTCAAAGGCTGCAATCGGTTTTTGTGATTGCGACCTGGTGCCGGGATAGGTGACGTTGCGCGAGAAGAACTCGGGATTCTCCGTAAAAAGCCAAACTCCCGAGTACGCGTCGAGGACCCATTTCCCCCAGGCTTGTGAGTAGCCGAGTTCAGGCTTGAAGGACCAACGGTTGGTGCCCCAGTTGATCAGCTTTGTAGGATCGTATTGACCCGTTGGAGCGATCACCTTGAGGCTGACTCCCAGAAGTTTCTTCTGCTTCCACTGCACGAACTTCTCCACTGGCATCGCCGGACCGCCTGCAAGGTTGACGGAAATGCGATAGACCGAATCGAGAAGCCCAGAACGGTATACTTGCATTTCAGTTCCCACTGTTCCCCGGAAATTTCCCACTCCATATGGCAAAGAAGCGACGACATTGGCCGAACGGCCAAAGAAACCGAATGAGTGGTAATAGCTAAGCGTCGGTATGCTGTAAGTTCCCTTGGCATTGCTGATAGGAATTACGCCGTTGTAGTCGATGCTGCCATTGAAGAAAGACTCCGCCAGAGTGATCGCATTGGAGCGAAGCGGCCCAATGAAATAAGCGCGCGGCGCGAGGTCCTGGGCATTTAGGCCCTGCAGCGAACATGCCACGGCTGCTATCGACGCAAGTTTCATGATTCGCCGCATTTCAATCAGTTACTGTTGACTGTAACGTTAAGCAAGAGACTGCCTTGGGAGTAGCGTCGCAGACAAACGGTCTGTGTTCACATCCAGATCTGCCGCGATTGGAGTTACTTTCAAGCTATAAGTCGTCTATTTCTGCAAGTACACATTCGCGAGGCGAAACGGTTTCTGGCCGTAGTGCTCGATCTCGAGTTCGTTCTTCTTGTTGAACTTGATCTTGCAGACGGGCGCCAACGTTCCAGTACCCTTGCCATCTTTATCGACGTCAAGCACAACGATGCCGAACTGATAATCGGTCGAGCGCCCTCCGCGATATACCTCGCCAAACGACATGGGACGGTTCGTCACCATCACAATGTGCAGACCGCCGTTTGCAGTGGGTCGGTACCGCGCAAAGCGAAAGCCGCTGCCCACAAACCCGGTTGGGGAGAGTCGTCCAACATCGTCGGTCTTCTCCATCGCCCTCACCAGCCCATCCGGGCCTTTCTCTTTAAGCGTGCTGATGTAGTCCTTCACTTGCTGGTTGGTTGTCCATCCGGTGATGTAGACGTTTGCACCGAAGGTCTTACCAGCCGTGGTGCCGCCTTGACCAACTGCGGTTGCTGCAAATTGTCGGGGCAGATCTGAAAGTGGTTTGCTATCTCCGTTTTGGGCAAACGCGTGAAACGGCAGGCATCCAGCAAGAACTAGTAGGACAGTGATTACTCGAAGATGATTGAATCGCAAAGTCTCTCCTCCGGGGCGCGGTGTGAAGAGCCCCCGCAAGCCTCCATAAAGATCAATTCAAACTAACTTACCCGCAGAACCTTGTGCTGTCAGTTGGCAGTTATACCTAACAGCTTAGGGAGAAATGTACACATGATCTTGACTTCCCATGCATACATTGGCACCCACGCTTGATCAGATCGAGTCAAGGGAAAGCTTTACCCCTTGGGCTTCTTGGGATAGAGCAGTGCAATCTGGAGGCGCATACCCCACGAGGACGCTCCCGGAGGATGCACCGCGTTTCCGTAAAAGTTTGCTGAGAGATTCACCGGTTGTGGTCCGAGGCGCATAACGCGTCCGACGCCGCCACCGAAGGGGATTGTCCACCTGCCTCCAGGAGGAGTGTCATCACCTTCTGCAGCGTCGCCGCCGGCCTTGTTATGCCAGTTCGCTGTAACGATCGGGCCACTATTGATATTCCAGCCCTTTTTCAGGTTATAAGTGATGAAGTACTGCAGTGCCATCTGGTTTACCGATGGGCGATGCCCGGAACCGGCAACGGACCACACGTTGTTGACCAAAAATCCGATCGTCCAAGGTCCCGGCTGTACCAGGGCAACCATGGAAGGACCGAAGCTCAGTTTCCCCTGACCGAGAACTGCACTCGTAGCTGTAGGAAGGACAATTGCCGGTCCGAGACCCCAGATCAGTTTGCCGGGTTTTGCCGGGGAGAGGAAGAACGTCGGGTTCATATCCCCAATTCCAAATTGTCCCCCAGTGGTCGCGGCGGCGGTAGGTTGCCAGACGATCGGCTGAATAATGCGCGAGATCAGCATCCAGTTTTCGCTGATGCGAGCGGGAATCACAGGCTGAATATTGAGTACGTCCTGCGTTCGGTTATAGGGACCGACGGCAAAATTCGAGTTGTTCTGGATGGGAACACTGATCAAGCTGGCCACCGGATTCTGCGTTGCCTTGGCCAAGTCTCCTGCAGACGCTGCGGCTGCGGCAGGAGGAGAAGTCTGAGCATTTAGGGCAGCACCTGGCGGTGCATCCTGCGCAGAAACGCCGACAGTGCAAAGGAACACCGCGCTCCACAGAAGTCCGAGTTTCGATCGCTTCTTCATCAATTGACTCTCTTATTTCTTCATTCTCGGCAACAAACGTGAGAGCTTCGCCAACGTCGTGCACTAGAAAAGCCAACATATCAGCGATCCCAATGGAGCCCGATCCCTAGTCGGTATTCACTTCACCAGCTCAAACTCACCGGGCTTCCATGTCTTGTCGAACCACGGCTCGAGCGGGCCGTAGAGCCGGAAAATTACGTTCCAGCCCTTGCCAGGAACGGTCTGCGCCCAGTTAGCCGGATTCACTCCTTGGGGCAAGGCCGGGCCAAACCAGACATCGGTCGAGCCGTCCGGGTTGGTTACGATCCCCTTTGTTGTGCTGTTGACGCTCGGGAAGCGCTGATCGGTCTGCAACATCGAGCGGGTCTGATTATCGTAGAGCGTGAAAGACCAGAAGTCCTTCATCGGCACGTTGGGCGGCAGTCGAAGCTTGTATGTCTTGCTGCCGTCGAGCGCGTGACCCTGAGAGTCGGTGGTCGCCGTAGCGTATTGCGAGCCGATGCCGACCATCTTCACAACCATCGCCGGAGTAATGCCGGTGTAGAAGTAATGAAACAGCACGCGCGTATCGAGATTCCGCACGCCGGGCTGCAAGAGGAACTGGTAACTACCGTCTGGCATGGTGGCGAACCAAGCGCTGCCCGGGTAGTAGTAAGCCTCCTTCAAGCGCGGGCGCATGGACAGGGCGCGTGCCGTCACATTGCCCACTGCCACTGCCTCGGTCAGGATCTTCTTCATGCGTGCATCGGGTGCGAAGGGCTTGCCCTTCTCGATTCCGATGGAAGCAAGCAGTCCGAGCGTTTCCGGATCCAACGCCTCAGCCGGTTCCTCTTGAACGATCTCATTAACCTCTTCATAGAAGTGGAAATTATTGGCGTGTACGGTATTGTGTGGCACCCCTGATACGTTGGAGAACTTGGTCACGGCAGGATGGGCGGCCTGCGCGAGCGGATAGATCCGCAAGTTCTTTTCGATGGCGGCCACGGCGGGCTTGGGGTCGCCATTGACGAGAAAACCGCGTCCGGCCAACCAGAGGCCATAGGTGGCTGGCCGCAAAACGACGTACCCCTTCGGCACATCGCCCTTATAGTCCGGCGGCAGGAACAGAAACTTGCCGCCCTTGCCCTTGTCCGGACCGGCATTTCCGAAATCGCAGACATAGTGAAACCAGTGGTCGTCCACGACGCCGAGGGTATTGGGCGGGGTTTCAACCACGATCGGACCATCCTTCTTGGTGTCGAGCCAGCTCATGTAGTAAACGACTGTCGTATTCGCCGTGAGCCACAGTGCCTTCGAGTCCATCAGATCCTCGAAGATGATGACATTGCCGTCGACGCCGCCCAATGCTCGCAACGCGGGACGGAATGCAGTCAGGGCAGCGCCCGGCATTGCATTCAGGAATGCCTGCACGCCGCGCTGGAAGTCGAGGTTGTCGTAGACCTTCTGTGTCGTGGCGTCGTCTGGGAATCCGTCGAAGAGCTTCAACGTGCCGATGGGCGTCTCGATGCTGTTCGGCGTCGTGATCTCCGGCGGAATGTCCGTGGTCATTTTCATCTTCGGCGGGGCTTGTGCCTCAGTGCGGGGTGCATCCGAAGATGCAGACTTGTCGTTGCAGCCGGTGACTGTTATGAGAGCGAAAGCAATGATGCAGCCGAGTGAGGGCAGTACGAGTCGAATATCTTTCATAGGTCTTGAACCTCAAGTAAGTTACTCCGACGAACGTGACTATAGGCTTTGCGAAGACTTCGCTACTATTGGCAAAACTAACGCTGCGCACTGGTAAATCTGACACTGCGGTGAGCACGTACTCGAACGCGAGCGATGGTGTTACTTCACGAGCTCAAACTCACCCGGCTTCCACGTCTTGTCAAACCAAGGCTGCAACGGTCCGTACAGACGCAGGAGGACATTCCAGCCTTTGTCGGGTACAGTCTGTACCCAGTTGGCCTCATGCCCCTGCGGTGCGGTGGGGCTGAACCAGACATCTACCGAGGTATCAGGATTTGCGACAATACCCTTTGTCTGGCTGCCGATGCTGGGGAACTGTTCATCGGTCTGCAGCATCGAGCGGGTTTGATTGTCATAGACAACGAACGACCAGAAATCCTTCGCCGGGATATTAGGCGGCAAGTGAATCTTGTAGGTCTTGCTGCCGTCCAACGGCTTGCCTTCGGAGTCCACGAACGCGGCAGCGTATTGCGAGCCGATACCCACCATCTTCATGGCCATGGCCGGCGTGATGCCCGTGGCGTAGTAATGAAACAACGTCCGTGCATCGAGATTGCGCACGCCAGGCTGAGACAAGAACTCATAGTTTCCGCCGACGAAGGTAGTGATCCAGGCACTGCCCGGATAGTAGCTTGCTTCCTTCATTCGGGTGCGAAAGAGGATGGCCCGAGAGGTGGCGTTTCCTACCGCCGCCGCCTCGGTCAGAATTTTCTTCATGCGCGCATCGGGCGCGAAGGGCTTACCCTTCTCGATGCCGATGGAGGCAAACAGCCCCAGCCTTTCAGGATCCAGCGCCTCGCTAGGCTCCTCTTGCACGACCTCGTTCAGCTCTTCAAAATAGCTAAAATCATTCGCGTGAACCGTGTTGAGCTCGACGCCGGAGCCGTTGATGAACTTTGTTTCGGGCGGGTTCTTTGCCTGCGCCAGAGGATAGATGCGCAGGTTTTTTCTGAGGCTATCCACGCCGGGCTTGAGATCACCGTTTACCTTGAATCCGCGGCCCATGAGCCAGAGGTTATAAGTGCGCGAGCGGGCGACAAAGTAACCCTCCGGCACTTCGCCTTTGTAGCCCGGCGGAAGCACAAGATACTTGCCGCCTTGACCTTTGTCGCGACCGGCGTTGCCGATATCGGTGACGTACTGGAACCAAGAGTCATCGAGGAACGCAAGTACTTTGGGAGGCGCTTCAACCACCAAGGGGCCATCCTTCAAATTGAGCCAGGTGCTGAAATAGACGGAGTCAGTGTTCCCCGTGAGAAAAAGCGATTTCGAGTCCAGAAGGTTCTCGAAGATCAAAATGGTGCTATTGACGGCGCCCAGCTTTTCAAAACCTGTGCGCATACCGACCAGCGACGTACCAGGCATGCCGCTCATAAACGCCTGCACCCCACGCGAGAAGTCGAGGTTGTCATAGACCTTCTGGACCGTAGCATCGTCCGGAAAGCCGTCAACAAACTTCAGGGTACCGATCGGCGTGTCCACGGAATCAGGCGTAGTGATCGAGGGCGGGATGGGCGTCGTCATTTTCATCTTGGGGGGTGCGGTCTGCGCGAATGCACTTCCGAGGACGCATAGACAACATAGGAGAATGGCAAATATGAAACGGTCGATCTTCGAACCATCGGTTCTCATCTAGCCTCCTGAATTGACATGTCCTTAAAAATTCACTTCGTTCGGAAAGGCGGCACATTCCAATCTGATTGGGTCCGGGCAGACCCCCTCAAGGCTTACCGAGCTTTGACCGGTGGCGCAGTCCACTTGCCGTCCAAGGCTTCCTCTTTCGGCCAATAAAGGCGCATATACATAGCGAAGGGCCCCTTAGGCGCGGGCAACCAGTTGGATTCCTTGTCTTTGCCGGGAGAGTCGTTTTGGATCAACAGCGTCAAACCACCATCGGCATCATGTTTAAGTTGTGGCAGCATCGGCGAGTTGATGAGGTAGCGATTGATGGGGTTGGCGACAAGCAGGCTCTCCGGCAGTCCATACATGGTTAGCGACCAAAACGCGTTCACGGGCGGCATCTGACCTGGCGCAAAGCGCAAGGTGTAGCGGTTGGCACCGCTCAACTTGTGCCCTTCGGAATCCACATAGTAGATCGGATACATCGCCTCCTGCTTCGAGTTCCCGTAAATGCCGATAGTCCCGAGCCAGCGATACAGATAATTATTCTTCATCGCTTCGCGTGTCCCGAAGAGATCGCCCGACGTCACGGTCCCGGCGCTCATTTGTTTCACGCCTTCGGCGAAGGCAGCGTACGCGTCGGCCCGGCCCTGCTCAATTGCCGTATTCATTTCAGGGGTGAGCGTGCCCGGATCAAAGGTCTTTCCCGCGCCGACGCCGATCTTGGCAAAGCGCGCCATGAGTTCTGTCTCCGAGGGGTCGGTCGGGCAGAACTGTAGAACGAAGTTCAGGATGTTGAAAAACTCCAGCGAGGTTTTCTGTGTCTCGACTGTGAGCGGCTTGATGAAATCGATGGCCGGCGCGGCTTTGGGTGTAGGCGTGTTTAGGAACGCCGACAGTGTCTGCACTTTGTACCCCGCTTGAATTTTCTTCACGTTGTCGAGATCGCCGGGATTGAACAATTGAGTGCGACAGACAACAACAATAAATTCCGTCTCAGAGCGAATCACCTTTTCCACTCCCTTGGGCGTCTCGCCTTTCCAACTAGGTCCGGCGACAAGGAAAGTGCCGCCTTCGTTACCTGTGGTCCGGGTGCCCAGATAGGCAAAATTGAAAGTGTAAGCGTCGGTGAACTGAACGCTGAAGTAACGGTCTTTTCTATCCATCGGCGGCAGCGTGATCACGATGGGTTCGGCGCGCAAGTCTATGCCGAGCCAGGAGTAGGGTGTGTCCGAGTTGGGCGTCTGAACTGCCGTGTCGGATGGCGTAAAGACACGCGGGATGTTCGTGATCTGGTTCCATGGCGCTTTAAATTCCGGACTATTGTGATCGACGAAGTAGGCGTACTCGACGCGATAGTTGTCGACGACTGGGAAGCCGTATATATAGGCTTCTTTGGCGATGGAGCGGGCTTCATCCGGAGTGGTGGCTGTCTGGGCACTCGAGGAACTGAACTGGAGCGACAGGAGGGCTGCGGCAATGCCACTGGCAAAGACTCGTGTAATGGATTTCATCGTTATCGATCCTCCAAATTATCTGTTCAGCACTCGAAGTCGGTTGTCTGCCATCCTTGTTAGGGTGCTGGGCTCAGTGTCGTGACAAATTCTAGGGCTCCAGGTTGAGCCTGAACACTGGTAGAAATGCCTAGTCATGCAAGAAAAAAAGTACGGGGGTATTGGTGTTGAGCTAATTTCCAAGGAGGAGCGGTAAATGAAGATGTTCGCATCCGTTTTTGGGAAAGACCTTGTACTTATCCCCACTTATGGATCGCGACACGTCCTTTGTGTGTCAGAACCAGCGATGGCGTGCCAAAACGAAAAAACAATAGCGCGGTGATGAAATCCCTTATTTTCACACAGGGTTGGTACAATTGCGCCCGAGCGGGTAAGCATTCATAGCGGTTGAGTTCATATATTCGCCAATGGCTGGTCAATCGACGTACTGACTCCACATCAAAGGAGTATCGGTCTTGGGCCTATCAGTCATGGGCGAAGCCATTATTAGGCAGGTGGTCTACCTCGGGGATTATAACGTTACAATCAGGAACGGCGCTTACCATCGACTACGCACAGTTCTCAAACCCGAACACGACATATGGATCGTCAGCCTTCGGTATCGTCAGCAGCACATCGGTAAACCCTCGGGTTGGACAATTGGCCGTGAAGCTGATTTTCTAGTTACCCTCGAAATGTGATTCCCTAATGAACCCCGATCGCATGGGTTATGAGCCTCTACCTGTTGCCGAAGGTCCAACTAAGGCCCGAGCTGGTGCCGTAGTCGCTTTTAGGAAGCGTGGCAGGAGGGCGAGTGTCCCAGCTTCCGTAGAACGAAAAGTTCCACGAGAGATCGTTGACGAGCTTGATGTAATAGACAGCGTTCGAATTGAAATGCACACGTCCAGCGTCTGTGATTGCCGGAAGCAGAGAGGCAGACACGTCCAGGTTCGTCTTTTTGAATTTAAAGGCTTTGATTTCGGTTGAGACGAAACCAACTGCAGTGTTATTTGGCCCCTGATCGACGGTATTTTGCCCATAGCTAATATTCTGCCAACCCAGTCCTCCCATTACGGATATGCTCGTCCGGTTGGAATTCTTTAAGTAGCGTCCGATTCCTCCACCGAGTGTCGTTTGCAGCTGGATATCCTGCACGGAACTCTGCAGAAAAGACCCGGTACCAGCGTAGAACCAATTGTTCCAGCGTAAGAGCCTCAATATGTTCAGGTCGGTCTGATTCCGGGTTGTGAGGTTAGAGCCGTTACTTGATGCAAATGAGGTGTTAAAGCTGACCTGACTCGACCAGCGTTCTCTGGTATATGCCAGCTGCGAACTGAGGTTGAACTGTGCCGATTCATTTCCTTTTGAATAAAGAAAACCGGTGTTCAACGCGCCATCGAAACGATGCCAAAAACTCTCCGATGTCTGGCTCAGTTTGATGATCTTGCGTTGTGCAACTTCCACTTCCTCTCTTGGAGTTTCGGCTAGTTCAATTCTTATCGGGGGATCAGTGGATGCCCCGGTGGTAGACATTGTACCGGTATATACCACGCCGCTTTCCGTCTGGACCCGGAACAGCCGGTTGCTTTCCAGGTGAGCTACCTGCGACCACTGCACAGCGACCGTGCCATCCACGTAACTCATTTTGACTGAGAGTACACCGGCGCTGAGTCCCTTGATCTCGCAGGTAAACCGGTCGCCATTCTTCATCACAATCACGTCATTGTTTTCCTGCGCAAGTAGAGTCGCGGAAAATAAAAGAACAGAACAGAGGATGATGACTCGGATAGTCATGGCGTATTCCGCCTCCGTGTGGTTCCGAATCCAGCTTGTCGAGTCAGAAATAGGATCACTAACGTTCTACTGGCCGTACGTCGAGCTAGAATGCCTCACCTAGCCCCATATAGAAGCCGCCTCCATCTTTGCCAATGGCGTAATCAAAACGGAGATTGATATGGTTTTTTCGAGCGACCATGTATCGCAGGCCAACACCACCCGCAGGCAAGATATTCTCCGTATTGAATTTCCCGATGCTCGGCGCTACCTCCGCGACTCCAAAGAAGCCAGTAAGCCCAAGTCTTTTCGGTAGCTCCAATCGGTATTCGAGCTGGCTAGCAAGCAGGCGCCGGTCCTGGTATCTTCCGGACTGATATCCCCGAATGTCGTTGTGAGCTCCAACGAAGCACAAGTCGTAGAAGGGGGCATCCCCTGTTACCACGCAGCCGTAGGCGCGATATGCGAGCGTCTGTTTGGATGCCAGCGGAAAATATTTGTTCAACGCAAAGTTGTAGCTTTGATAATTGAGATCGCTTCCGATGCCTTCGGAAAAGAAGTCACCGATCACTTCGGCCAGTGTTCCTTGATCCGGATAGAATTGGCTGTTTCGTCGATCCTGCTGCACATGAAAGCCCAGCGCAGCGGTCTTCGCATTTAGCTCCTTGGAAGTGAACTCGAAATCAGGAGGGAGATTCTCGCCTGTGAATTGAACACCGAGGCTACGCCACTGATAACGGGGACCGGCAAATATTCTCCATTTCAGGCGCACCAGTGGCTCAATAAGCAGAGCGCGGCCACCCTGATGAATCGGAACATAAATTCCTAATACGCCAGCCGCATTGCCTATTCCATAGAGCCGATAATTCACTTCGCCACGTCCGTACGCGGCCGTGAGACGAAAACGGTCTTCTTTGAGATAAAACTTTGCAGCAGCGCCTAACGCCCAGCTACCGCTGCTCGCGTACATTCCAGCACCGCCGATCATGGAAGGAGGCGATAGTTTGTCGTTTTTGCTTAACGGAAAGATATAACCCACGCCAAGAATGAGGCCGGACCCAATCGCGGGGTTTGACAGAGGAATCGGAGCAAACACGATCTCGCTACGCTTTTGACTACCTGAGTCCGCTGGCTCCTGAACTGAAGAACCGACAACATGGGATTCTTCTCCTTCTGGAGAATATAGAGATTCGTGCTCGCCCTGACTTTCCTCAAGAGCCTGCGTCATACTCACTCCTTCAGTAGGAGCCAGGTCTAAACCAAAGTGATCAGCCTTATGGGTGGCACCTGTTGATGGCTGGGCCGGATCTGAGGATTGGGGCGACGTGCTGCTACTGTTGCTATTGTCTTGTGCCTGGACAATAGCGACCGAGAATAACAATCCGAACATCAGTACTGCATACGAAAGTGCGGCTTTTCTTCGTGGTCCGGACGCCCCAAAACCTCGTCTGAGCAGGGCTAGATCTGTCATTCCGATCCGTGTCGTATTGACAAGAGCGCTCATATCATCACGTTCGCCAGCTTGGAAATCATGTATTCAGAAAACTCGTATTTAATGAGCAGTGGGAGATTCGCCGAGCAAACCCGGATCCGTACTCACTTCTTTGCGGGCGGTTGCGGTTTGGGAATTCGGAAAGTGTAAGATCCGCCAAAGACGATCGTGTGTCCCTGGGGACGGGCGATCGCGGCGTACTCATCCTCAAACTTGAAAAAGAAATTCAATGATTTGACGGGGAGAATGAAAGTTGACTGAACGCCGATAGCATGCACGGAGTAATACGGCAGACGATTCGCCGGTATATTGGGCGCGGCCAGGCCGCCATTGTCGCTAACCTGCCATTGGTCATACCCGATCAATCCAAGTTGAAGCAGTTGGCTGAAATCCTTCTTCAATGGAAGCGCCTGACCGAGTCCCCACTCCATGGTGAAGGCCTGGCCGGGCGTAGCATTCGTTCCCTGTCCGGTTGTCTTACTTCCGTGGATCTCCCAGTTTGTAAACAGATTCGCAGTCGTGCCCTTGTTCTTGGTTAAGTAAAAGGTGCTGCCGGTGAAGATGTTGTTTCCCCAGTAACCGGAGCCTACGTTGTCAGAAGCACCCGGCGTGTAACGGCCGGTAGGAGCCATGAACGCATATCCGGCATTTATGTCGGCACGCTTTAAGCTCCAGCCTAGTGTGACAGGCTGTACCCATGTGTCCGCCAGTCCGAAACCGCCCGCATTGACCACTCCATTCGGCGATGTCTCCGAGCCCAGCGTGAGGGAGCCATTTGCCAGGGTTGGCGCCACGATCATGAACGCAGGTTTGGCGCCTAGAAACTTGACCTTTGGAACATAGAAGAAGATGTTCTCTACTGCCCATATGTCATACGAGCCGTTGAGAGGAATGGTGCTTCCGTTCCCGCTTTTTAGCGTGTCCGCGGAATAATTGATTGTCATATTTGCATAGGTAATGCCGGGATCAGGAAGCACGCCGGCATTCAAGCCCTGCTGCCCAGGCATATATTGGCCCTTCTGCTGTGCGTGCGCAGAAGAGGCAGATAGGGCCATTACGCAAACGAAGATCGCTAATCCAGATTTGCTTCGCAAGTTGCCTCCACGGTGTGTTGCCGGCCAAACAGCCGATGGAATCCCGGGAGACAGTCTCCCATTAGTTGCGGAGGCTTAGTATTGTCAAAACTTACGCAGCCATAGAGTAAAAGTACTCACGCTAACGTGAGCACTGGCAGCTGCAATCGACTCGATCCGCCACCTAGTCTAAATTCCTTGCCGAAGTGTTAGTTTTTACACTTCAAAAGTATTGAGCCATCAGATATAAATCGCATCGAAATGTGCTTCTCAGGAAGGTGATGAATGAGAATGCGGTTGCCGATGTTCTTGTCGAGTGCTCAGAAACGTTCTGCCTTAGAGGTTCGGTTATTCCACGGCGCATGCGTTGCAGGAGCTTTGCTGTTAGGCGCTGGGTCTCTGAGCGCCGCGGCTGGCTCTGGCAAAGCGACCGTCGCCCCCTTATCGAAGCCGCAGTTGCTCTCCTTTTCCGAACTTGTCCAGGTTTCGCAGAATGCAACGCCAGATCAGGCGCTCGCAGACAAAATGAATCGTTTGCTGCATACACCGTTTATCAATAACGAAGCGTACTTAAAAGGCGTTAAGCCAATTCGACCAACATCTGAAGAGCTTGGCCCATTTGTACGCACAACATTCTGGAATATTGAACGCGGAATTCAATTAGACGGAATAAAAATCGCGCTCTCAGAACCAGAGAAGTTCGACGAAGTAATTGCTGCAAAGAAAGATCCTAAAGAGAAGCCGCTCGACGCCGGCGAATTAAAGGTGGTCAAGCAACAGCTCGAAATTTTGAAACCAACTGATCTGCTCGTCCTGAATGAGGTCGACGACGGGGTCACCCGCACCGACTACCGAGATGTTGCTCACGAGCTGGCGCAAGCGCTCAACATGAATTACGCCTATGGTATCGAATTTCTCGAAGTCGATCCGCTGAATCTGGGCATTGAGAAGGTAAAACTGGACGACAAAGAAGCGCAGGCCGATCTCCAAAAGTCTTTTGAGCCTGACAAGGATCGCTATCTGGGCTTACACGGTACAGCGGTACTGAGCCGGTACCCCATTCAAAATGCGACGGTACGACCTCTCCCAGTCTGTCACGATTGGTATGAGGGCGAGAAAAAGGAGATCTCCCAATTAGAAGCTGGAAAGCGATCTTCCGCCAATTTGCTCTTTATGGAAAGAATCACTCGCGAAGTTCGCCGTGGAGGCCGTATGGCGATGTTTGTTGACCTCGCCATACCTGAATCACCTACGGGAAGCGTCACGGTGATCGCAACACATCTTGAAAACAAAACCAAGCCGGAATGTCGTCGGGACCAGATGCAGCAGATTCTGGATTGGGCAAAGGACATCAAAAATCCGGTGATCATCGCCGGAGACATGAACACAACTGCGACAGACGCAGCTCCGACCTCCGTGTCGAAGGTCATCACGGATCGCGTCAAGGATCCCCATGCGTGGGCCAGAAGTGCCATCAAGTGGTCAACCGGCGCTCCCACGATACTGCTTATGCCAGTGAACTTCATGCGCAGTAAAAACGATCCCACGGGCTTTGATGTTCCGATTATTTCTCGCAATAGGGAAGCGAAACTCTTTGGCGACTTGAATGATTTCCATTTCGCAGACGGTAATACGTTTGATTTTCGCGGAGAGGACAGCCGAAGCGCAGACGAACGCGGGGGAACCCTCAGTGATTCGAATCAACGTGCCACCAAAGGATTTCGCTATACGTTTGCGATGGCGCGCACATATGGAGGGTTGGTAGGGCAGTACAAATTGGATTGGTTCTTCGTCAAAGGCTACGCCACTGATTCCGAGAAATCGGGAGGAAGTTATAAATTCGCGCCGCATTATGGTCGGACTCTTCAGGAGCTAAATGAAGCACCCGACGTACCGCTCTCCGATCACTCCCCAATCACCGTAGACATCCCACTCACTGACCCTCCACAAGCCGAGAAACACTGAGTGATCAGATGCCCGAGACGATCTCACCGGATATCGCATTATGCTTCTTCCGGATCGTTCAAGAGGCCCTCAATAATATTGTCAAACATAGCGGCGCCAAGCAGGGGCGAATAGAATTTTCTGGCGCTTCTTCTATCATTCGGCTAAGAATCGTGGACGCGGGTGTGGGCTTCGATCCCGGATCACGAGCGGCCCATGGAGGTCTTGGCCTGGCGAGCATGAGAGAAAGGCTGCGGCTGATTGGTGGGAGTCTCGCCATTCGCTCCTTTCACATGGAAGGTACAGAAATTCTGGCTGAAGCACCCGCAGTCTCGGACTCCGGTGAGATTCATCGCAGAAAATCCGAGCAGAATGCCTCAGAGTGGACCATCGGGGAGATGACATGAACCAAGTAAAGATATTGTTGGCGGACGATCATCTGTTGGTAGCCGAAGCTTTCAAGAGCTTGCTGATGCCTTTGTATGATGTTGTTGGAACGGTGTGCGACGGCATGGCACTCCTGGATGCCGCCGATACTCTCAGGCCTGATGTGATCGTAATCGATATTGGAATGCCTCAATTAAACGGCATTGATGCGACGCGACAGATCAAGCACATATTACCCAGAACCAAAATCATCATTGCCACGATGAATGAAGACAGCACTTTGGTCGGAGAAGCATTTCGGGCGGGTGCGTCCGGATATCTTCTTAAGCATTCTGCGTCCCGAGAGTTGATGCTGGCTATTCAGGAGGTACTGAAAGGGGCATCCTATCTTTCGCCGCGAATCACTGGCGGAGCGGTCGCCTCTTTGCTGAGAGGCCCGGATTTGGAGTCCGGAAAATCGAAAGAGTTGACCTCGCGCCAACGCCAGGTAATCCAGTTGCTGGCTGAGGGGCGGTCTATGAAGGAAATCGCAGACATCCTCACGATCAGCCTGCGTACGGTGGCCGCTCATAAGTACAGAGTCATGGATTTCCTCGAGATCAAAACGAATGCCGAACTTTACCGGTATGCGGTGAAGCATCAGATTATCTCGGCCTAGTCTGCAAAAAACCTGCCAGAACTGTCATTTCTACCAATAGCCGTGGGCCGTCACTACTCTTATTATCCCTAGAGTTGATCCTAAATTTGCATAGGGTTTTCTGTTTTTCCGAGGGGTCGATAGAGTGAAAAATCAAACAGAACTTGAGTTTGCGACTGTCCTCATAGCCGATGATCACTTCACCATACTTGAATCAGTTGTCCCTATGCTCAAGCCGTTCTTCAACGTCGTTGGAACAGCTTCGGATGGGAAAGGCGCTGTCGAGGCTGAGAGCAGACTCCACCCGGATGTAGTCATACTCGATATCTCGATGCCCGTCATGAGTGGCATCGACGCAGCTAAACAAATGCGAAAGCAAGGGTCGAATGCAAGAATTGTTTTTCTCACTGTGCATGAAGACGTAGATATTCTTGCAGCCGCAAAGACTGCGGGGGGTAAGGGCTATGTCTTAAAGTCTCGCCTGGGAACTGATCTGATTCGCGCGATCAAAGACGCGCTTGCTGATAAGGATTTCGTTTCGCAGTTCTCTCCCGAGTAGCCGCGTTACGCTTGCTTCGACTCCGAAAGAGATCGAAGCAGCCATGCCCAGGCGACGATTAACGCCGAAATCGCGACAATCAACTCGGCCCAGATGAAAGAGACGTAATCACAAAAGGCGCCAACCGGTGGAATTCCCGGTTGAATATTCCGAAGAGCCGGAAGTCCAAAGATCAATGCAATGGACAACGAAAGCGGGACAAAATCTATCTTCTTATCCTCTGAGCCGACAAATCGCAGAACAATAAACAATACGCTCATGGCCAGACACGACATCATAGTGTTCACCAGGATCGAAACGGCGATCAGGTTGTCGGCACGTCTCATACTCAACTTGATCCCGGTGACCTGGCTAGCCTCGTCGCGAGTAACGTTTCCTTTGAACTTGGCGCCCGGAATAGAGGCTGAGAGCACGAGAGAGACAGGAACGGGCTCATTTTGTTGCAACGCTACTGCACCGACCGTCAATTGCTCGGCTTCGGGTGTTCCTTCTTGATTGGGTTCCGGCAGCTTCGAGGCTGGCGCCTGGACCTTTTGTGTAGGTGTGGTTATCAGCAGCCATAGAGTGGTTTCATGCCTGTCAAATGGATATCTGTTTGGGTCTCCATTCAACGGAAAGACCACTTCGATGCGGTTGATCCTTTTTCCCTTCGGAAAATCAAACTCCTGTTGCCCGCGGACATTGTTGATTAAAAGCTTTAGATCGGCAGCGGGTGTTACTTCATCAGTACCTATACTTCCGTCAAGACGGAAGCCCAGCTGCGTTGTCAGCTCGTGCCCGACCGGGTTGAAATTGGTTACCAGCACCGAGACACGCACATGGTCGGGAGCCGCAGTTTCATCACTTAGCTGCAAGGATCGCCGGCTCTTTTCCGTCATGCCCATCACCAACATGGCGATATAAACCCCGAGAATGACGAGCACAACCAGGATCCTTCTAGCGTTTTGCCGCATGATGGGGCATTCTCCTTGAAGATGTGGTCGGTTGAATTCTGCGTTCTTACGGCCATCGAAAATCTATATCTGGAAGCTCAGATAAGAAATAGCTATGCCTCTAGCGATGAGCTGACATCAGCGTGACATGACACCTTAAAATTTGGCATTGGTACTTTTACCCTAAAAGGGTGCAACTTTTCCCAATTTCAACCTCCACTGCCATGCGGTAATTAAGTAGTGGTGCAGAAGTCTGCATTTACCGGAGGCTCTGAAAAAATGCAAATGAAATTCGTGGCCAGGACTGCAATGAACCTGGGCATGATGTTGGCTTGGACTCTGTTTGCCTCCGCGCTAGACCAGTCCGCACAAGGCCCTCCCCCGCCGACTGCACCCGCAGTGACTGCTCCTCAAGCTGGACCAGCATGGTCTCCTGCGCGAAGTATTGACATGTTTGCCTTTCCGAAGAAAACGTCAGCGATTCGATGAATCGCAAGAAATTGGAGCAACGTTGACAAAAAGAGAGACCATGGCCAACAAACTGACCACCCGGAGGGATATCCTAGCTTTTTGGGGAGTAGCGGGCGCTGTAGGCTTGCTTCCGGCAGTGGGCAAATCCGCCCGGTATCAGCAACCGCCTCGGACATCCAATCCAACAGCAGCGGAGTCACACCCAGGAAGCCCCGAAGAGGCATTGCAGCGCCTGAAAGTCGGAAACACGCGGTTTGCCAAAGGGCAGCCCAAACATAGACATGAAAGCTTGGGCTTTCGGAAGCAGCTCACATCAGAGCAGCACCCTTTCGCCACCATTCTTGGTTGCAGTGACTCCCGCGTTCCGATAGAGCTCATCTTCGATCAGGGCTTCGGTGACCTCTTTGTTGATTCGCGTAGCCGGAAATGTCGTCACTGATGACGTAGTAGGCAGCATTGAATATGCAGGGATTCACCTGAAGACCCCACTCGTTGTAATTCTGGGCCACGAAGGATGTGGCGCCGTTACAGCCGCTCTCCAAGCTCGAAAACATAATTCTTCCGAACCGCAGGGTATCCAGAACCTTGTCAAGCTAATTGAGCCAGCGACTCGTAGCATCGATCCAAACCTTCCGATGCCTGAGCAGGTGCACAATGCGGTTGAGTCAAATGTACGTTTGGCACAAGAGAAACTGACGAAGTTACCCGACGTTCAGCGGTCTGCGCCTTTGATGGTGGGTGCGGTTTATGAACTTGAGACTGGAGAGGTCCTCTGGCTCACATAGTCAACTGAAATGGGCCCGGCAACACTCCGCAGCGTGTGCAAGCCGAAAATATTCAAGGAATACTGGGCACGAAGTTTATGAAAAGCGTTCGCACTGCGAGTTTTCTCCGAGCTGTCATCGGATCTTGCTGTATGTGTATCTTTGGTGCGAGTCCGGTAAGCTATGGCTTCCAGGCTTCCCTGGCTACAGATGCGGAAGTTGCCAGTGACGCGAGTGGCGCATTGCCGGACTCACCGGTGGCGTCAACGCGGGCTACTATCAAACAATTGCCACTCAATATTCTTAAAGATCAGATCCCCATCTGGACCAGCCCTCTGCGTATACGGCCGCATGACCTTTTGTGGCTATTGCCACTTGGCGCGGCGACCGGTATCACGCTAACGACGGACACGGACGCTATGCGCGATCTGTCCCACGATCGATCGTTCAATAAGAATTCCGTGAATGCGTCGAACTATCTGCTGGGTAGCGAAATCTCTGTACCGGTGATGCTCTTTGGCGTCAGCCTCTTCAACAGTAATGCTCATGCGCACGAAACGGGCATTCTCAGCGGCGAGGCGCTTGCGGATGCTGCAGTGGTAGAGGAGGTCTCGAAAATCATTTTCCGACGTGAGCGGCCTCTCTATAACAATGCTGCCGGTGATTTTTTCGCTTCTAATGAGGTGACTAACGGCTCTTTTCCCTCGTCGCATAGCACATTGGCGTGGTCCATCGCGGCTGTAGTGGCTGGTGAATATCCATCCAGGTGGGTCCAAGTTGGCGTCTACACGACGGCGACAGGCGTAAGTCTAATGAGGGTCCTCGGCCAGGAACATTTTCCGACCGATGTGCTGATTGGCGGTGCCGCGGGGTGGCTTATCGGGCGCTATGTATTGAAGAAACACCGCGGATCTTAGGCCGACGCACGGGTTTCAGGTCGCGTCAAAGGGTGTCCAAATCGCCGTTGTCGGAACGCTGAGAGCGTTTCATCATCTCGTCTCACCGAAGAACGTTACTCACATCGTCATGGCGCGGTAGTAGTAGTTGATGACGGCGTTCTTGCACTAAGTCTTCTTTTGATCGCCGAGGAGGCCTTCTCAAATGCCCGAATCTGGAGGTTCCAATATCGAAGTCGCCCAGATATTGAGCGAGCACAAAGGATCACGGGAACCTGTGGGACACGCGCTACTCGAGATCATAGAGGCTTTGGTGCTCGCCGTAGTCGCCATCCCCACTGCCTGGAGCAGCTATCAGGCAGATTAGCGGTAAGTGGGGATGGCTTGTCGGGCACTATGTGTTGAAGAAACACGGCAGATTTTAGGCCGACGCACGGGTCTGCGGGCGCCGAAGCAGTTGCTATCGTGGCCTGAATACACGCACCGCGCAAGATTTCTGAAACCGAAACAGATCCTTTATGGAGAAAACTATGAAAAAACCCAGTTGGTCTATCGGCCTTACTATTCTGTTCGTCTTCACTACTGCTGCCGCGTGGGCGCAGGCTCCCACAGGAGTTCCTGTTTTCGAGTTTGACAAGGCAAAAAGCTCGATCGGATTCAATGTCAAAGCCTCGGTCGCTATAGCCGGTAAATTTGACAAGTGGGATGCCACGATGAAGTTCACCTCTACGGATGTCTCGACGGGTGTTTTGGATATCAAGGCTCAGGCTGCCAGCGTCGATACCGGAAGCGGCATGAAGGACGGCAAGCTGAAGAGCAAAGACTTCTTCGACGTCCAGAACAATCCGTACATCACGTTCCATTCGACGAAGGTTGTTCAAACCGGTCCAAACACCTTTGATATACCGGGTACCTTTACGATACGTGGAGTCTCTAAACCCGAGACGTTGTCGCTGACGGTTTCCGGCATCGGGACAGGCGAAGGCGAGGTTAAGGGGATATTGGCCTTTGACCGCAAAGACTACGGGATGAACAGTGGCATCCCCTTCATCAAGATCGCCGACCGCGTTGAGGTAGAAGTCGACCTCTTTGGCAAGCGCGTAAGCGGTCCCCCGATGAGCTTGAAGAAATAGCGCAGAGCGGCAAAGGCGATCAGGCACGATTGTGGGGACAATGGGTTTCGCTTGCGTTTCCTCGTTTTGAGAGCACCGTAGCGGTTGGTATCCCCGGCCAGTTGGAAACTCGGCGATTATCCTCGGAAGACGCTGTCAATGAACACGCCGCCTCCGCCAACCCACTCAGCGGAAAGTGCCAGCAGGTCACATGGTCGTGTCGTGGCTAACCGGCAGTTACCCGTTTTTAGGGCTACTTCCGTGTGGGCGGTGATTGGCTCATGTCTGTCCCGACTAGCGAAGCAAGGAAAGCCATCGTCTACGGCAGGGCCCTTTGGCAGGGCACATCGATTGGTCGCCGCCCCGTTGGCAAC
>JABDHA010000058.1 GCA_013285705.1 Acidobacteriota bacterium | reverse complement strand
CGGAATCACGTGAGAGTACCTCTACCTCAGCGGATCGAGATCGCCAGCCTTCGGTACCATTTGCGAGCGCGCTCTTGCGCGACGCGCGATCGAGGCCAAGAGGTGCATATAGGATCGCTGCTGTATCTTCTTCTGCAACATTGAGGAAGATATTGTTGTGGCCATCTAGTCGCCTACCTCTGTGTGGATCCAATACCGTTGAAGTCTCCAGGCCGTCGAGACCGATCGAAGCACCTCGCCTATCTTCGATGGCATATCACTACCGTGATCTTTGCCGCGATAGTAAATCATCAGACCAACCAGTCTGCTTGATGATTTCTGCTTATACGCCTGTGGCTACCACGAAGTATTGCGTATCCTCATTGCCGGGATTGCGAACCCCGTGAAGTTCACCAGAGTGTACAAATGCAGCCGCTCCTGGTCCGATCACTGTCGTCTTGCCCTCGATTGTCACTGCGAGATTGCCCTTCATCATCAGAAATAGCTCTTCATGCTCGTGGCGATGAGGCGGATGAGGTGAGCTTCCGGGCGTCAGCGTCGTCTCATGCACTTCAAGGTGATCGCCCGAATGCGTGATGCCATCCAGGATGGGCCGCGATGTTGTCTTGCCATTCGACTTCACTGGCAATTGATCGTACGGCGTGGCAAAAGAGCTGAGCGGCTTGCCATCGGCCGCGAATGCTTCTGCTGCGGCGAGCATGGGAATAGCCCACATGAGAGAACGTCGAGTTGCGTCCACTGAAAACCTCCTTGACGGATACAGTCGTGGTTAGTACTGCTGTTTCGCTTTCATTGCCTCTTCGAGAGTAATGCGCTGCTTTGTTCGATAGGAGAGATTCGACATATGCGCTGCAATCGCTGACAGATAGCCTATTTCTACAGGGGCATTTGTCTTCTTGTTGCGCGCTCGGATGCAATCCATCCAGTTCTGCATGTGGTTCACTCCCGGACATTCCCCTTTCAGGGCGATGCCATCGGGACGGTTGAGTTTTTCGGGATAATAGTTGATGCCGCCGGAATATTTCCCAGTCACCATATCGGTCGCGCCACTGATGTGTTCAATCGTGCCGTCTCTTCCAAGAAAGTGCTCGCCTAGTCCGTAGCGGCTGTTGCTGAAGGTCGATTGCCATAAAACAACAAGGTCGTTCGGGTATTCGAGTGTAACGCTGATCGTGTCCGGGACCTGCCGTCCATCTTTCTCAGAGAACACGCCGCCCATCATGGAAGCCGCAACAGGTTCTTTCAAGTCCAGTGCCGTAATGATCCATGCAATCTGGTGGACCATATTCTCAGTTATGTTGCCGCCCGAGAATTCCCAATAAAGCCGCCAGTTCATATAGTGCTCAGCGTTGAATGCCTCCTTTGGGCGGTCGTTCAAAAAGAGCGGATAGTTCACATGCTGCGCATCGCAATCCGGCGGAATCGGACGCCGCCATTCGCCCTCGCCATGACGAGTGTTGCGGCTCATCCACGCTTCTACCATGGTCACTTTTCCCACCAGCCCCTGCTGCATCCATTGCCGCGCATCCTCGAGAGCGCCTTCGCTCTCATGCTGCAAGCCAATCTGAACTACTTGCGACGAGGCATTGGCTGCCTTGCGGCACGCCACGGCTTCGGCGATATCCCAGGTCATCGTCTTTTCGCAATACACATCTTTGCCGGCAGCCAAGACATCCTGCAGATACTTCGAATGCAGAAAGACCGGGGTCGCCACAATGACGGCATCGATGTCCTTGCGATCCAGCAACCGCCGAGGATCGTCATACATCGTTGCGTCAGGCACGATGCCCTTGGCCTCGTCGCGCCTGCGAGAGTAGATATCCGCCACCGCAACACATTCGACGCCGGGTAGTTTGATCGCGTCGCGCAGGTCCTGCTGTCCGCGGGAACCTGCTCCGATCATTCCGATGCGGATACGGTCGCTTGCAGCCATTGCGCGAAGCGGAGAGGTAGTTGCCATCGCTGCCATGCCTGCGGCTGCAGCGCCGCCAATAAACTCGCGTCTGTTCATTTCATCCCCCGATTTAAGTGAGTGTTCCGGAATTTTGCAGTGCCTGCTTCATCTGCTGCCAGCTGATGCGAGTGGAGGCCTCCGGTGTGCCCGCGCCGCGCCAATGTGTCTCCAGACTGACTGCCTCCCGATAGCCGGTTGCGGCAAGAGCTTTGAACTGTGCAGTCCAGTCAATGTAGCCCGTTCCTACCGGGGCCCAGTGAATCTTGCCCTCTGCGTCTTTCACCGCGTTTTTGCAGTGGCAGTGACCGATGCGGTTTTTGGGAAGCAAATCCCACGCGGCTGGGAAGGCATCCAATTCGCCGGCCGTGACGGCATTTCCGGCATCCCAGTTCAGGAAGAAATGCGGAGATTGAATGCCGGCCAGAGTCGCGGCCGCCTCTCCCCCGGTGGCAGTATTGCATTCGAACTCATTCTCGATAACCAATAGAACGCCCTGCTGTCCACAGGTGTTCGCAGTCTCTAACAGCTTTGCGTTGATGGCCTCGCGATAAGGCTTCGCATCGTCCAGCCGCCAGAAGTCAAAGCAGCGCACACGGTTGGTCTTGAAGCGCTTCGCCAGAGCGATGCTGCGCTCAAGCACGTCCTGTTGCTGCTTGAAATTGAAGTCTGCGTTAAAGGAATCGTTCTTGGGGCTGAATTTTGATCGCGGCGCTCCAGGCCAATCGACCTTAAACAGTGGACTGGCGATATCTGTTACTTGAAGGCTGTATTTCTCGAGGATCGCTTCTGCCTGAGACAGCTCCGTGTCGCTGAGGGCTTGCAGGTTCTTCCCCCACATACCGCGCAACTCTACCCATTGCAGCTCGAACTCTTTCGAGATTACGGAGCAAGCATGATCAAAATCCTGGGAGATTTCGTCACTGATGACCGCAACCCTAAACGGTGATTTATGGCGAGTTGCCTGGCCGAAGATCGGATAGGCAACTCCTGCTGCTGCAGTCATCGCAGCGCCTGCGAGAAATCGTCGCCGGGAAATTTCTTTCATAGATGTCCTTGACCCCATGAATGTCTCATTCCTCTCTTAGAAGTGAATTGTTGCGGCTATCTGCATAGCACGGCTGCTCTCTGAAGTTCCCGCGCTGCCCAGGGTAGACGTCACCTGCCCAAAGCTGGTGCTTGTGAGATTGGTGCTGGGGTTGGCAAACACCGGATGATTCAGCGCATTGAATGCCTGCATCCGGAGAGTAAGTCCGATGCCTTCGCGGATAGCAATTTCTTTCTGCAAAGAAGCATCGAATGCGACGAGCGCGGGCCCGCTGTACACGTTCTGTCCCATGTTGCCGAGTACGGCCCCGGTTGGCTGGACAAAGGCGGTGGTATCAAACCAGTTCCGTGTTGTGCCGATGCCGTGGAGACGATGGAAAGGAGCGATCTGGTTCGGCACCTGATCCGTTCCCGGTGCGTTGAGCTGTGAAGAGCTTGCCTGGAAGAAAAGCGGCGTCCCGGTATCGGCACTTAGCAGACCACTCACCTGCAAGCCACCGAAGATAGAAGCTATCGGGCCGGATGGCAGGAAGCGCTGTCCTTTTCCAAAAGGCAGACTGTAGACAAAGCTCTGGACAAATGTCTGATTGCGATTCCACAAGGTAGGCGCATAGTTACGCTGAAAGTCGAGATAGAAGTTGTAAGTGCCAAGACCGGTCTGGCTGGAGTTATATCCCAGAGCTTTTTGCCACGCATAGCCAGTCGTTGCGATTAGGCTGTTGCTAAGCCGGCGAGTAAGGGTCGCCTGCAGCGAATTGTAATTGGAAGAAGTTCCCTTCGGCAGAAGCTCAGTGCTCGCGGTGCGGCCAAGGGTTGCGAATTCCGGCTGACCGCTTGCGCCGGCGCCGGCGATTTGTCCGGCATTCATGTTGTAGTTGCCTGGAATATGGCGGCCAACATTGCCTACATAAGCCACGTTTCCTACCCATTTGTTACCCAGGTCCCGCTCGACTGTCAGGTTGTAAGACATAACATAGGGATCTTTATAGTTGGTATCCACAACGATCCACGTTGAGGTGATCGAGGCATTGGGAATGATGCCATCTGCTGGAATGGTGGGCTGCGGTGCCGGGGGAAAGCCAGCGGCCATATTTTCAGTGGTAACGCCATCCGTCTCGACCGACGGCGTATAGGCATTCAGTGAATTGAAGACCACATTCTGTCTTACCGGATAGTTAAACGCGTAGACATTGTCCTGAAACGGAGTGTAGCTGATGCCGAATCCGGCGCGGACCACAGTCTGAGGAAGAGGACGCCACGCTAGTCCCATGCGGGGCTCAAAATCTTTGTAGTTTACATTCATCCCAAGATCCTTGGGGATGTTCCCATACCCAGCGACTTCCAGACTGTTCGTCGCGAGATTGTACTGAGAAAATCCGCCGGACTTGCGTGGATTCGCCGGAGGATAGAACTCCCAGCGCAGACCGTAGGTCAAAGTAAGAGCCTTTGTTGCCTGCCATGTGTCCTGGAAGAAGGCAAAATAGAGCGTCTGTCTCCAGCTGGCGTCGCCTACGTTCACATCGCGTCCCACTTGATTCGGAAGATCGAGCAGGAAGCTTGCAAAATCATTGCCGTAGCTTGTTATTGCGCCAGGCGCGTTTAAACCGGTCTGGCCGTCGGCGTAGGTAAAGACACCGCGCGGTCCGTATGTCTGCCCTTGCACGAGATCGTCGCGCACGCGGCGTACTTCGCCACCAAATTTGAAGGAATGGTTGCCGGCTATTTTTGTCCAGTTATTGACTAAGTCAATATTCGTCTCACCGCGAATCCACGGATAGCTGCTGCCGACGCCGATGAGCGGCTCAGAGTAACTGGTGATATCGATCGTAGGAGCTCCGCTCGTGAATGGACTTACGTTCACACCGGGAATTCCCAACTGGCTGGCCAGGTCCGTGCCGTAACCGGATGGTGTCTGATTATTGCGATAGTGGTCGATGCCGCCGCGTAACTCGGTAAAGAGCGTCGGAGAAATGACACGCGTATATTCAAGCGCCGTGTTGTAGACGCGATTGGTACCTTCGCCTTCACCCCCTCCGCTCGCCGGTCCTCCCGCATCGCCGAAAATAGGATTCTGCACGATGTCCGTGTTCCCCCAGCTGTAGCGGAATGTGAGGTGGTCTGCCTGGCGCAGAACCTGATCCAGCTTGATGTCGAACTGCGTCGAAGTCTGGTGAAAGTTCGGGTTCGCCTGATAGTTGTTCGTAGCACCTGCTCCGGGAATATTCGGGAGCGGGATCAGAGAAAGGACATTCGCCGCAATTGGGCTTATGCGTTGGCTGGGAATGATGTTTCCCGAAAACTGCTGGCGGCCTGTGCCATTCGGATTGCCGGTTTGGGGATCATAAATCGGAGTTGGGCTTGCCGATAAATTCCCTGCCCGAAAGTCAGCGGTGGGAACAGTGATCAGCGTATAGGTGTTTGTGTAATTTCCGAAGCGCAGGAAATCTCCAAAGAAGAACGTGCGATCTTTGATAATCGGACCACCGATTGTTCCGCCGTAGTAGTTGTAAGTGTCCCGGGGAAAGACGCCGCTGTTGTTGAAGTAGTTGCGCGCCTGCAAGGCGCTGACCTGGTTGAACTCATAGGCCGAACCATGAAGCTTGTTCGTGCCGGACTTCAAAATAATGTTGGTCACGGCTCCAGCAGCGCGTCCAAACTCAGGCGCGTAATTGCTCGTTTCCACGTCGACTGTTTGTAGCGCAGCCGCCGGAGGAATGTAGACCTGCAACAAGCCCGTCCGCTCGTTATCGTCAATGCCTTCGAATTGCAAATTATTGGAAAGCTCAGACTGCCCGTTTACATCAAACGACTCGGAATTCTGTGCATCGTCGAACGTCGAGTGATCGTAGATGGGCGCGCTGACTCCGGGAATAAGAGATTCCGTCTCTTGGAAGTTCTGGCTGTTCCCCACCGGAAGTTCGAGCACCTGTCTACCCTCAATCTGCGAGCTGACATCGGCGCGATCTGTCTGCAACAACGGCGCCTGATCGGTGACAGTGATGGTTTGGGATGTAGAACCAGCCTGTAGCGCAATATCAACGCGTGTGGTCGTGTTCACAGGAACACTCACGCCGCTGGTTACCTTCTTCTGGAAGCCGGGTGCAGCCACCGTCACCGTGTAGGTGCCGGGAGGCAGAAAGGTGAAAGTGAAATTGCCGCTCTCATTGCTGGTCGCATTCGTCACCGCCCCGGTGCCCTGGTTGGTGATCGAGACGGGGATATTTGGAATCACTGCCCCGCCTGAATCTGTGATCGTTCCGACGAGCGTCCCCGTCACGGCCTGTCCTCTGGCACCGGCGGGAAGAAAGATCATTCCTGCCAACAAAAGTAAGAACGTGTATAGTCCTCGCTTTGTCATCACTGTATCTCCTCAAACTTGCGTTACTGGATTTTCCTGAATTGGTCGCATGCAGTTGTGCGTTGATGAATAGAAAAGGAGCATCTTTTTTCTCACTGCTCTTGTGCGAGGCTGTCCTTCGACTGCACCGAGTTCCTTTTTCCATTCATAGACAACGTTGTCATAAACAACGGAAATCACGCTAGACGCTTGCAGGATTTGTTGTCAACTGAAAATCGAAAATAAATTTATTCCTCGCCGTAGACCAGGAGCGCCGCATGCAGCTATATTCGTCATTTACTTGCTATATCCCAATAAAAATCCTATTTTTCCCGTTTTGATGTTGCGAGAAGCACGGAAGCCCTCCCATTACAAGCTTTGAGGTTGACAACGATGAGTTGGACAGATTAGTTTGAGTCTCACATAAGACAACGTTGTCTAACAAATCATCTCTGTAGAGTTTTGCAGAGATGATTGCCGGGGAAGAATCAACTGGGTTGGGAAAGATGGATGGCTGAACGGAGATAGGTCTGCGGCAGAAGTGCTGTAGCGCGGTTTCTGTGTGCCATTCGCCTGTCTTTGCTGTACTAAATGTAGAAGAGGTTCAGCATGCCGGATCGCTGGTTTTTATCTGCAGACATGCTTAAGCGGCATACAACGCTGGGCCGAATTCCCGTAAGAAGCGAAGATAGTCATGCTTAAGAAGACGAATGGTCCAACGCTTGTCGATGTGGCTCGAGAAGCAGGCGTTTCACTAAAAACGGCATCGCGTGCCTTGAATGACGACCCAGGGATTGCGCCAGCAACGGCCAAAAAGGTTCGTACCGTCATGTCGAGGCTGGGATACCGGCCGAATGAACTGGCGCGCGGCCTGAAGGGGCGGAAGTCGGCGGCTATCGGCATGGTTGTCCCGAATCTTGCCGATCCGTTTAGCGCGTCGGCAGTGCAGGCAGTACAGGAAGTCGCACGAAAAAACGGCCACGTAGTTGTGCTCACAAGTTCTGGAGGAGATGAATTGTTGGAGCGGGAGGAGTTGGAAACGCTGGTCCGCCGCCAGGTAGATGGCCTTATCATCGCTCCTGCCGATGGACGGACCAGCACGGTCGACTCGTTCATCTCCGCTAATATTCCCGTTGTCTCATTCGATCGCCCGATCAGTAATTCGAACATCGACAGCATCACTGTCACCAACCGCGACTCGGTGCGGGAAGCTACGGAACATCTGTTGTCCCATGGCTATCGCCGGATTCTTGCGATCGGCGCTCGTCCTCATCTCTATACCGGATCGGAGCGCGTTGCCGGCTATGTGAGCACGATGAAGCGCGCTCATCTGAAAAAAGAGACCTACCTGGTCGAGAACGAAAGCGATCTTGATCCAGAGGTCATTCAGAAGCTTTTGAAGAAAGGTCCGGGAAAGCTGGATGCGATTCTTACGCTGAACGGCATTACGACCATGCTGGTTCTCCGCGTGCTGCGCCAGTTGGGAAAGCGTGTTGGCAGCGATATCGCACTTATTTCATTTGACGATTTTGAGCTAGCCGAAATTTTGACGCCCAGCCTCACGGTAGTGCGGCAGCCCGCTGCGGAGCTCGGCCGTCGCGCAGCCGAGTTGTTGTTTACAAGGATGCAGAGCAAGAAACCATTTCCCCGTCAGGAAATTGTTCTCTCAACTACGTTTCATATTCGTGAGTCTTGCGGGTGCACGCAGAACATATAGACAAATTCAACCCCTCGTACATTGGAGCGATTGCTTGCTTAAGGTCAGACGTCGATTCGCACATGAGAAGGAACAAAATTGCGTTATGCAGAACATCCAGCGCTGCTTTACGGTGATTGCACTTTACAGTCTCTTTTGCATTGGCTTGCAGGCACAACATCATGGAGATCCAGGCCAGCAGTGGCAGGAAAAATACGCGCCTCAAATGGCTCGTCTTGAGGCGATGACGAATCTGCCGATACAGGACTGGCGCTTTCATGATGCGGACATCCCTCACGGAGAAGATGTGTCCTTGGACGATTCGGCGTGGAAGGTTACAACTCTTACCTATACAGAGCGACGTGGAGGCGACACAAGCACGGGCCCACAACAGGGATGGTATCGCACCACAGTGGAAGTCCCGTCCACGCTCGGAGGCAAAGACACTCGCGGAGCTCGTCTGAAGCTGGTCGTGCGATTCTCGAGAGATGGGCGGGTATTTTTGAATGGCGGTTTGGTGGCGCAGGGAGACGGGCGCACTCTGGACCCGATTCTAATCACGAACAAAGCCGAGCCAGGCCAGAAATTCCAGATAGCGATCAAGGTTCCATTCCATGAAGAGCAGAGCAGATTTCTTGGCGCCAAAATTGTCGTGGATTATCCCGGTCAAACCGATCCCGGTTTCCTCCGTAGTGAGATTCAAACTGCCGAGGCCATCATCAACGGATTTCCGGACGGCAAAGAGGAACGCGAGCAGCAACTGGACAAAGCCGTCAAGGCAATCGATTTCGGAGCGCTGGACAAGGGAGATCAGGCGGCCTTCACGCATTCGCTCGAAACGGCCACCAGCGATCTGCAGCCGCTCAATGCATGGATGAAGCAGTTCACCGTGAGGTTAGTGGGCAATGCGCACATCGATATGGCCTGGCTCTGGCCGTGGACGGAAACCGTGGAAGTGGTGCGCGACACGTTCGGCACGGCTCTGCAACTGATGAACGAGTATCCCAACTTCACCTATACGCAGTCGAGCGTGCAGGACTTCTCGTGGCTCGAGGATAAGTATCCCGCCGAATTCAAAGAAATACAGAAGCGAGTAAAAGAGGGACGCTGGGAGCTGGTTGGAGGCATGTGGGTAGAGCCCGATCTCAATATGCCAGACGGCGAATCCCTTGTCCGGCAGATACTGGTGGGAAAACGATACTTTCAGCAGAGGTTCGGCGTCGACGTAAAGATTGGCTGGAATCCTGATTCCTTCGGATACACGTGGCAGCTGCCGCAGCTTTATAAGAGATCTGGATTCGACACCTTCGTGACGCAGAAGATGTCATGGAACGATACGACAACATTTCCTTACAAGCTTTTCTGGTGGCAATCACCGGATGGCAGCAAGGTACTCACTTATTTTCCGCACACCTATAACGGCACGACCGAGCCTGTGGGTCTTGCGAATGACATAGCCACCTACGCGCCTTCGACGCATTTCCCCGAGATCATGCAGCTATACGGAGTGGGCGACCATGGCGGCGGTCCTACACGCCAGGAAGTGGATGAAGCCGTGAAGCTCGAAGAGCCTTCGACTGTTTTTCCAAAGGCTGAGTTCAGCACGGCACGCAGCTTCTTTGATGATGTTGAGAAGTCACTCGCGAGCGGCGATCTGAAGCTGCCGATATGGAACAGTGAGTTGTACCTGGAAGACCATCGCGGCTGCTATACGACTCAGTCCGAGACCAAGAAGCAGATTCGGCACAATGAAGAGCAGCTGCAGAATGCTGAAAAGTTCGCGGCTCTCTCGTTCCTTACAACAAAGCAGCCATACTCCAACTCAGAATTCGAAGGGATTTGGAAGAAGGTATTATTCGACGACTTCCACGATGTGATGCCCGGCTCAGGTGTCGGCAACAACTATGTCGAAGCGCTTGCCAACCTGAATGAGGCGAGTCTCGAAAGTGGAAAGATTCTCAATCACTCACTCGATAACCTTACGGCTCAGATCGATACCCAAGGTCCGGGTGTCCCATTCGTAGTGTTTAATCCTTTGTCGTGGGAACGGACCGAACCGGTAACGGTGGAAGTCCACACGCCGGCGCAGGGCGAGGAGCTGGAAGCTGTCGATGTGGCAGGAAAACTACTGTTGTCGCAAGTACTCTCGAAAGACGACGCAACGCAGCGGACGAGGTTGCAGGTGATGGTCAAGGCTGTGCCCTCGCTTGGCTATGCGGTGATCCATATTGTTCCGGTAGCTCATCCCAGGCCAGCTGCCTCGACTTTAAAGGTAGATGGCACAACCATTGAAAACGAATTCTTCCGCATGAAGATCGACGCAGATACTGGCTGTGTTACAAGCCTGGTCGACAAGTCATCGAACAAGGAAGCCGTAGCTCCGGGAGGATGCGGCAATCTGCTTCAAACGTTCGTCGATCTGCCTCCAGTTCAGGATGCATGGGAAGTGAAATTCGATGGAAAGAGCTGGGATCTCAAGCAGCCGGAGGAAGTCAAAGTTGTAGAGAATGGTCCGGAACGCGTCGTGGTGCGGATCAAGAATAAATTTCAAAACTCAGACTTTGTTCGCGACATTGTCGTGCATCCTAATGTCGCGCGCATCGATGTCCATACCCAGGTAGATTGGCACGAGTCCCATATCCTGCTCAAGGTTGGGTTCCCTGTGAATGTCCAGGCAACAAAAGCTACCTTTGAGATTCCCTTTGGCACCATCGAGCGGCCCACAACGCGAAACACTCCCGCGGAACAGGCGCAGTTTGAAGTCCCTGCTCAACGATGGGGAGATATCTCGGATGCAAGCCAGGGATTCAGTCTGCTCAATGCCAGCAAATATGGATACGACGCAAAGGACAACGTGATTCGGCTGTCGCTGCTTCGATCGCCAAGCATGCCTGCGCCCGATGGCCGCATCGCTGACCAGGGATTCCATGAATTCACGTATTCGCTCTATCCCCATGCCGGAGACTGGAAAAGCGGCGGCACCATGCGCCAGGGTTATGAGCTGAATTACCCCCTGATTCCCGTGGAGGTTCAGTCCCATGCGGGAGCATGGTCCAAAACACGCTCCTTCGCATCCGTCGAACAAAAAAACGTAATCGTGACTGCATTGAAAAAAGCTGAAGACAGCGACGACCTGGTCTTCCGCTTCTACGAATTCGAAGGCAAGTCAACTGCGGTGAAAATGAGCTTACCCGAGGCCGCGTCCAGCGCCACGGAAACGGACCTTATGGAAAAGCAGGAGCGTCCCATCGCGCTGCAGGGGCATGAACTCACGATCCCCACCGGACCGTATGAGATCAAGACAGTAGCGGTCTCTTTTCCGTCAACGAAAAACTAAACACGCTTCAGGCAATCGTGTCTGCCGTCGATTCGTAGTGGTGCAATCATCGGCAGACCGGTTTCCAGGCACGCGGCCAGCGAGTATTGATTAGCCAAGGGATGTGAGGCTCCATGAAGTGGAACTGGTTCGACACGATCACTGCGAGGCATGCTTGAGTCGACAGGTCTCCGCTCTCCGCTGGTGGATCGTGGGGTTGATTTTTCTTGCAGCGCTCATCAATTTTTTAAACCGCCTCGCCATTGCGGTGCTCGGGCCTATCATGACGGTGCAGCTTAGTTTGTCCAGCTCACAATTCGCTGCTCTGACCACATCGTTTCTCATTGCATACACAATCAGTCAAGGCATCTCAGGCAAGCTCTATGACAAGGTGGGGACCAAGCGCGGCTTCGTGATCTCAATTGTCGTCTGGTCGTTATCCTCGATGGCGCATGCATTCGCGCGTGGACTTGTCAGCCTGGATTGCCTGCGCTTCATGCTCGGGCTGGGCGAAGGCGGCACCTGGCCTGGCGCGGCAAAGGCCATCGCAGAATGGTTTCCCGCACGAGAGCGCGCCCTGGCCATGGGAATCTGCAACAGCGGTACAGCCATTGGCACCGTCATTGCTACGCCGATCATTCTGTGGATCGAGTTTCGATTCGGATGGCGAATCACTTTTCTGGCGCTCGGGGCTCTCGGCTTTGGCTGGCTGGTGCTGTGGCTGTGGTCGTATCGGTCCAAAGAGAGTCCAGCGATTGCCGCGAACGAATTGCCCCCAGCCCCGGCAAATCGAGAAGCGGCGACAGCGCAAACCATTCCATGGAGCGAGTTACTGCGGCACCGTGAGGCATGGGCTGTGATTATGGCGCGCTTCTTCGGCGATCCGGTTTGGTGGCTCTACATCACATGGCTGCCGCTCTACTTGTTTAAAGTTCGGCACTTCAGCCTCCAGCAGATCGGGTTGTTCGCGTGGATGCCGTTTGTCGCCGCGGATGCCGGCAGCCTCTTCGGCGGATGGTTTTCTGGACATCTCATCCGGCGCGGCTGGACTGTAGATCGGGCACGGAAGAGCGTGATTCTTGGAGGAATGGTGTTGATGTGCTGCGGCATTCCGGCTGCCGTAACGCATAATGCGATGTCAGCCCTGGCCTTTATTGCCGTGGTGTTATTTGGATTTCAAAGCTGGATCAGCAACGTGCAGACGTTGCCAAGCGATTATTTTCCCGCAACGGCCGTGGGGTCCGTGATGGGGATGGGCGGCGTAGGCGCGGGGCTAGGCGCCATGTTATTGACGCAAGTGACTGGATCGGTAGTCGATCACTATTCCTACGCGCCGATCTTGATTACAGCCGGCCTGCTGCCGATCGTGGCAACGATTGTGTTGTTCGTGTTGGGGGGATCGATCCGCCAATTGTCGCTATGACGATCGATGGCGCCGTCATCCACGCGGAGCAGTTGTCTTATCGGAAGACTTACACAAAGTGAACTACGTATGACTACAACATTAAGTATGAGGGTATTGCATGCATAACTATCTTAGCTTGAAAGACAAAGTGGCACTCGTGACCGGCGCATCGTCTGGCATAGGCGCTGCAACGGCAACTCTCTTTGCCGAGTTGGGAGCCAGGGTCGCAATCGGGTTCCATAACAATAAAAAGGGAGCTGAACTTGTCCTGAGCCAGATCACCGAGGCGGACGGCAAAGCAATCATCTGCGCGGCCGATGTCGCGCAGGCTTCCGGGGTCGAATCCTTAATTGAGCAGGTTACCAATGCGCTGGGGCCGATCGATATTCTGGTGAACAACGCGGGTTCGCTACTGGAGCGTCTTCCGATTCTGAGGTTGACGGAAGAGAGCTGGGATGCGGTGATGGATCTCAACCTGAAGAGTGCAGTGCTCTGTACGCAAAAGGTGGTTCCTTCCATGATCGAGCGCAGGAGTGGAGCCATCATCAATATCGGATCCATTGCGGGCCGGAACGGAGGCGGACCGGGTGCCGGCCCGTATGCTGCGGCCAAAGGTGGTCTCATGACATTCACGAAGTCACTCGCTAAAGAACTCGCCCCGCATGGCATCCGGGTGAATTGCGTCTCTCCCGGAGTGATCGACACACCCTTTCATGAGGTCTTCTCAACGCCGGAGATGATGAGCAATTTCACCAAGATGATCCCTCTCGGCAGAGTTGGCACTTCCATGGAGTGCGCGAAAGTGATTGCCTTTCTTGCTTCTGACGCCGCCAGTTATGTGGTCGGCGAAACAATCGAAGTGAACGGCGGCCAATTGATGTTGTAACTTGACGCAAGTCCAGGCAGGTTTGGAATCCGTGCGAGCTGGACAGCTTCTCCGCAAGTTTTGGACGATTTTTCCGCAAACCCTTCAATGAAACCGCAAAGAGGTGATCGATGCCGATCACCTCTTTGCGTCTCTTCTCAGGATGACAAAACACCATCGCGTGGAGAGCTACAGTGCCTGCTTCAACACCAGTTGCTCCCCATTTTCGTCGTTCGACCTGACTTCGAGCCTCATCGCCGGTGCTGTCTGCGACGGGGTGACGGCATGCTTCAAAGGCCCCAGAGTCTGTGCGATCGCGACGCCGCCAATGCCGGCGCCGAACGTTGCCAGCTTCTGAGGTTCGGAACCGCCAGTGAGGATAAGGTCATACTTCTTCCCGGGGGTCAGGCCCGTTGCCGCGATCTGCAGGTTGTCGATCGGTCCTAGCGAGTTGATCGAGACACTCGCGTGTGCCTGTGAATCGCCTGCGGTTGGGGGAACCAGTTCGAGGTGGAGCGCATCGCTTGAAATGCCGAGAGGTTTCAGATTGGCGGTGCCCGCATTGGAGGAGACTGCACCGGGGACGTAGACGAGTGCCTGAGGAAGCTGGCCGACAGGGATCGTGGCCACAATGCGATTCGTCATCGTGTCGATAGCCTGCACCGAATCACCATTCTCTAAACCGACATAGACCTTGCTTCCATCGCCGGAACTCCAGATGCCGTGCGGCAGATCGCCAGTCTTGATGGTTGCAATCAGCCTGGGGGCGGCGCCGGACTCACGACGGTAGGCCAGCACCTGATCGGTTCCGCCGACGGACACATAGGCGAAGCGGCCGGCAGCGTTGTTGGTGAATGTGACATGGTTGCTGATCGGCCCTGTTTCGAGCGTTGCCAGCGTCTTGAAGGGCGGCTTTGCGCTCACCACCTGCGTCTTCCCCGAATCTTTCAACGTGCACCAAACCTCATCCTGATCGACCGCCAGATTCGGCGAGAACGGGCTTACCTGCGGGACTCTTGCAATGACCTTGTAGGTCGCCGTATCGATGACATCCATCTCAGGCGTAAAGCTGGAAGGCACGAATGCGTATTTGCCGTCCGGCCGGAAGAGGACCATGCCAGGACCGTTCGCGGTCTCGATGCGGCGCACTTCCTTCATCTTCATCGGGTCGATCACGCTGATGTAGTTCTCTCCGCGTACCGCGACCCACAACTCCTTCCCGTCGGGACGAAAGAAGCCTTCATGGGGCGAACGCCCGACATAGATCGTGCCTTTGACCAGGTTGGTTTGCGTGTCGATCAACGTCACGGAGTTCGAGCCGATCGAGATCACATCGAGTGTCTTATGGTCGGGGGAAAAACCGAGACCATGGACTAGAAGCTGCCCGTGATACAGAGGGCTCAGCGCGGCCGGCACATCGTCGCCGAGATGAATGGAGCCGAGGAATTTGTTCGTCGCAGGATCGATGACCGAGACCGTATTCGACGTCTGGTCGGCGGTGTAGACACGGTCTGCGGTTTGGGCAAGACCGGGTACCGCACACGCGGTCAGGAGTGCGGGAATCAGTAAGAAGCGCATCGTTTCGTTGTCTCTCTTTCGTCGGTAAGGGTAGGCGTAGGGGTTAGTGTTTCTTGCTGAGCCAAAGGTTCATCGCGTCGATCTCGGATTGCTGGTCGACGATGATCTCTTCTGCGAGCCGGCGCATCACGGGGTCCTTTCCATAGCTCAGCTCCGCCTTGGCCATGTCAATGGCGCCTTCATGATGCGGCATCATCATCGTGGCGAAGTCATGATCGACATCTCCGGTCATGGGTGCGGCGGCCATGCCTTTATCCATCTTCGTCATGCTGGTTTCCATCACTTGCATGAACTGCTCCATGATGGAGGACATTTGCGCAGCCGCCGTCAGAGTAATCAGCAGAACGGGTAGCATCCATTTGAGCTTCATTGAATTGCTCCTTCTATCGGTGCCGTGACGATCTCCATACGACTCGTCTTTGCTGTCAATGAAGTGTCGAGTGAGAGCCGCTTTATTCCACGAAGCCGGAAACTTTCTCGCTTTTCTTTACATAACCCTTTGGACGTTTCACCGGTTTCCTGACTGAGGCGATTCAGCCCGCGTGAAATCATGGATTTAGGCCTTGAAAAGAATTTTGCGAGAAAAGTAGAGAGCATTTGGAATAAAACGGAGGGAAGAACACACTCTATTGACAGCAGAGCAGGCAGTCGAAAGAGGGCTTACGGTGCAGATCACCGACCAGATGTTCAACGATTGGGTAAGGCAGCACCAGAGGCTGCTCTTCGGGATCGCCTACTGGTGGACTGGTTCGCGGACGGACGCGGAAGAATTGACCCAGGAGGCTTTCCTGCAGGCCTATCGTTCTCGATCGAGTCTTCGCGATCTGGAACTTGTAAAAGGATGGCTTGTCGGGATATTAAGACACTGTCATAGCCAGGTGAGGCGGCGAACAAAATCACGAGAGGAAGTCTCCTTCGACGAGATCCTGTATGAGCCGGAGAGCCGGCCGACTCTCAGTGCCGATGCTCTTGCCCTTCATCAGTCTCTCGAAAAGCTCGAGGAACGGCATCGTCTGCCGGTGGTCCTGTTCTACTTCCAGGATCTCTCCTATCGGGAGATCGCTGAAGCGTTGGAACTGCCGATTGGAACGGTCATGTCCAGACTCGCCCGCGCAAGGCAACAGTTGCATGAACTGATGAAGGCACCCACGAAATTAGTTCTGATGAAGAAGGCGGAATCTCGATGAGTTGCGAATTTTACAAGTCGGAGATGTACGCGTGGCGGCCGGGTGAAGATCTCCCAGACTCTAAGCCGCTCCTTGACCATCTTGCGACCTGCCCCGAATGCGCGCAGTGGTTTGCGAACTTCAGCGCGAGCGATGAGAAGATTCGCCAGACCTTTTCAGAGGTCCCGGAGAGCCCATCGCTCGAGGCGAAGATCTTCGCCGGCCTGGACTATGAGCGTCTTCAGAAAACGCCTCGGAGGTCTACCTGGAGGAATTGGTTTCTGCTACCGATTGCGGCGTCTCTTCTCGTCGGCATCACGCTCGGGTTCGGCCCCTGGCTCCAGGAAGCGCGTCTGAGCCGACAGGTAGCGACGCTTCTCAGCCAGCCTCCCTCAGCGGAGATCAACAGCACCGATCAGAAGCAGCTTCTCGCCTGGAGCGCGGGCGCTCTGTCGGGAGATGCGGGGCTGCCTCCTGAGCTGAGTAAGGTAGAGTTTCGCGCCGCAAGCTCGCTCGAGGTCGCCAGCCACAAAGCTGTCCTGCTCAAGATGAAGAATGAGCAACGTGCCAGCCTGCTGATTATCGACGCACAACTCACCGCGGAGAATACGATCAAATCCTTCCGCGAGACAGCAGGCAGCGATAGTCGGTGGTCCGATGGACGAAGGACGTATGTGCTCCTTTTTCAAGGGAGCGAGCAGGATATGCGCGCCTATATGACCCAGATGGGCATCGTTATATAGAGCTGCGGACTCGATTCGTTGACGATCCTAACGGTCCTCTTGTTCGGTCAATTCTTCGGCGCGTTTTCCGATTCTCTTGAGCATCTCTTCCATCTGGCGCTGCTCCTCGGGCGAGACATCCTGAAATGCGCGCTTGATGAGAGCGGCGTGTTGGCGGAAAATCGGAACGAATACTCGGCGTCCCTTCTCCGTAAGCGAAACCGTGCGAATGCGACGATCACTCTCGCTCTCCACACGACTGACCAGCCCCTTCTTGTACAGCCGATCAACCGCTACGCTGACAGATCCGGGGTTGAGGTCTACCTTCGGGCCAAGGGCGTTCACGGGCATCGGTCCTTTGTGCAGTAGAACGTCAAGGACGCGGAAATCCGAGTCCCCCAGGCCCTCCTTGAGAATGGGAGGGAGAGCAAAGTGATAGATCGACTTTGATGCCTTCAAGATAATGAGCCAGGTGTGAATCGCTTCCAGCGTTTTTCCGCGTTCCATAAAAATGAATCCCTCCTCAGTATAGTCGGCATCATATATATCGATATCGATAGAAATGACGTCGATGAAAACTCGGGAATGAGCAGATCTCAGGATCGAGAAACAATGAAGGTTCTTGTTACTGCGGGGCTGCAAGGAAAATAAGGAGATGCGCCATGTCGGACAGGATTCATGAACTGCTAAACCGCAACCTACAAGAAGTTTTCGGCGAAGGCGACACCGCCCGCCGTCGTGCGGCAATCGAGGAGCTCTACACCGATGACTGCGTCCTCTATGTGCCTAACGGCGTTTTCGTCGGGCACGACGCTTTGGACAAATTCGCAGGAGACCTGCGTGCGACTCACCCCCACTTCGTGTACACGCCTCACGGCGAGCCGCAGGCGCTCCATAACGCCGGCCGTCTGGCGTGGGGGTCGGGTCCGCGTGGAGAGAAGCCCGATTACACCGGCCTGGACGTGATCATCGAGCTCGACGACAAGATCGCCGCGCTCTATGTGTTCCTCGACTCGAGGCCATCATGACCCTACCGAGTGCTCTCGCTGATCCTGCTGTCCGGAGCGGATACTGCAGGTCGATTCACCCTGATCGATATGCATGTTCCTCCCGGAGGCGGCCCTCCCCCGCATCGTCATGATTTCGAGGAGACCTTTATTCTTCTCGACGGTGAACTGCAAGGTACTTTCCGGGGGGAGAAGCGTATTGTGCGCGCTGGAGAAACGATCCACATTCCAGCGAACGCTCCTCACCAATTTCATAACGCCTCGTCGAAGCCGGTGAGGATGCTTTGCATCTGCTCGCCGGCAGGCCAGGAAGAGTTCTTCAAAGAGATGGGGACACCGGTCGCGACGCGTACCACTCCACCGCCCAAGGTCGATGCAGCGCAGGAAGCAGCGTTCATTAAGAAAGTAATGGAACTGGCTCCGAAGTATCGACACGAAATGCTCAAAGAAGCGAAGTAGGCCGATTCGAGACGAAATACGTAACATGAGTGTTGTGACTGCTTTTCTCTTTGAGGACAGGCGGCTGGAAGATCTGCATCAGGCATTGCTGGATGCGTATGGACCACCGCCGGAACGCGAATGCTGGAGTCCCCT
Source organism: Acidobacteriota bacterium (assembly GCA_013285705.1). Lineage (GTDB taxonomy): Bacteria > Acidobacteriota > Terriglobia > Terriglobales > Acidobacteriaceae > Alloacidobacterium. The sequence continues at coordinate 9,049 of JABDHA010000058.1, read as the reverse complement.
GCGCCAGCTTGTCTACTCGATGTTGTCTTCGCGCACGAAAACGGAGACATCGCATGAAGTGCTCTATGCATTGGAGAAGCGGTTTGCGACCTGGGAGCAGGTGCGCGACGCAGCCGTGCAGGATGTGATGGAGGTCATCGCTCCGGTGAGATTCCCGGAAAAGAAAGCGCCTGCTTTGCAGCAAGCGTTGCGGCGCATTACCCGTCAGAATGGTGGGAAACTGAACCTCGATTTCCTGCATGGGCACAGCGAGGAGCGGATTCGCCGCTGGCTGGAGTCGTTTGACGGCGTGGGCGCAAAGACGAGTGCTTCTGTGGTGAATTTCAGCACGATTCGTGGACGCGCTCTGGCTGTGGATTCGCATCATGACCGGATCGCAAAGCGCCTGCACCTGGTGCCTCAGAGTGTGAGCGCGGAAGAGACTGAGCGACGGCTTTTAGCCATGGCTCCTGCAGCATGGGGCCCCGAGATGCTGGACGAGCATCACAGCCTGGTAAAGCTGCATGGACAGCTTCGTTGCACGAAAATCGATTTCGAAAAGAACTGTTCTACTTGTCCTCTGTTGAAGATGTGTCCTACAGGTGAAGAAGTCGTCGCCGGGAATCGTGAAGTCTAAACAAAACCTGATCGCATGCGAGCACTTAATTGAAGCCGCTGCACTGCGTAGATCGTTGAGATACTTCGTTGCACTCATGATTACGGAAGACTAGATAAGAAGTATAGATTTCTTTACAATTCTTCCTGGCGTTGCAGGACGCCTCCGGGCCCGCGGGAAGGGTTGAACCCACTTGCTACTTCATCCAAGGTTTTGCGCCTTTATGCAGCCGGATTGCGGGCCATCGGCAATACCACGCATGGAGGCAACATGAAGCAGCTACCCGAATCGCCCAACCTTTCCCATCTTAAGAAACAAGCGAAAGACCTGCTCCGCGCTTTTGAACAGGACGACCCTTCCGCACAACAACGCTTTCTTGTGTCGCTTCCGTCCCTGCGCGGCGTGGACGCAAAAGCACTCGCGACGCAAGAGCTGCGCCTGCACGACGCCCAGTCCTGCATTGCACGCGAGTATGGTTTTGCTTCGTGGACCGAGCTGAAGGGTTATGTCGCATGGAAGACCGTTGAGCAACAGGACCGCGAAGGCATCGTCAAACGCTGGCTCGCGCTCGTCTACGGTCACGGATATATGGACCCTCAGCCAAAACTTGCCGCGCGATTGTTGCGCGAGAGGCCCGACCTGGTCGCAGGTGACCCCTGGCTCGCCTGTGCTGTTGGCAACGAGACGCAACTGAGGTCCGCTCTCGATGCAGATCCGGAATGGGTAAACCGTGCGGGCGGCCCGTTGCGAATGCCTCCACTGGTTGCGGTGACGCATTCAGGTTTAGTGCGCGATCCGGAATTTACGCAGCCTCTTGAACACTGCGCAAAGCTACTACTCGACCACGGCGCTGACCCCAACCAGTCGTGGATTTCGCCGGAGTTTCCCGACTTTCCTCTTAGCGCGCTGTTTGGAGCGGCAGGCAAAAACCACCACGAAGGAATGACACGCATCCTGCTTGAAGCAGGTGCCAGCCCGAATGACAATGAATCGCTCTATCACTCGGTGGAAAGCGGCGATCTGACCTGCACACGGATGCTGCTCGATGCAGGCGCCGTTGTAGATGGCACGAACGCCATGGGCCGCGTGCTCGATTATGACCGCATCGAAGGGCTGCGTCTGCTGCTCAAGCATGGCGGCAACCCGGGAAAACGAAGCACGAGTATCGCGCCCACAGGGGCATTGACCTTTCCTTTATTTCACGCAATCAAGCGCGGGCGTTCTCTTGCGCATATTCAATTGCTGCTCGATTCCGGGGCCGATGTGAATGTCGTAAACGATGAAGGGATGACACCATACCGGTACGCATTGTTCCAGGGCCGTCCAGAGATTGCGGCGCTTGTCCGCTCCGGGAACGATATGGAGGTGTTCAGCCGTGAGGAGCTGTTCGTCGCCGCCTGTGCCCGCGCCGACCATGCGGCAGTGCGTGCGTATCTCTCTGCCGATCCGGAGATCGTTCATAGACTTTCCGAAGGCCAATTGCGTCAGCTGCCGGAAATGGCTGCCCAACCAAACCTGCCCGCGGTCAAGGTCATGGTGGAAGCGGGCTGGCCGATCCACGTCACGGGAGGTGATTGGGGAGCGTCGGCGCTGAACCTGGCCGTCTATCGCGGATACGCTGAGATGGCGGAATTTCTTCTTGCTCACGGCGCAAGCTGGGAGGAGAATCACAACTTTGGCGGCAACGTTATGGGGACGCTCAGCTTCGCATCCCGTGCCGACAATGTCGAAACCGACAGCGGCGATTGGCTGGCATGCGCAAAGACGCTGAGCGCACATGGCATGCCGGTGCCTCCGGAGCGCTACGAATTCTCGGAAGACGTGACGGATTATTTTGAGGCCCTGCGCGACGTGGCTGCGACATCGTGACGTTTTAAAGCTCAGTCAGAAAGCTGTAGCCGTGGCGCTCAAAGCCTACTGCTTCGTAGAAGCGATGGGCTCCCTCCCGCTTGAGGTTACTTGAGAGGACGAGCTTGTAGCATCCGGCCTGCCGGCATTGTTCGCGTGCGTGCTCCATCATGGCGCGTCCGATGCCTCGGCCCTGAGACGCAGGATCAACGGCCACGTCCTCGACAACGCCGGATTTTCTGCCACGCTTGGCGAGATTGTCCATGATGAGAAGCTCGTATGTGCCCACCACAGCTCCATCGATGAGCGCGACGAAGATGCGGAACGAAGGGTAGCGGCAAAAGATGGCGAAGTGCTCTCGCGCTTCTTCCAGCGTGAAGTTTGCATCACAGCCGATGCCGGCTAGCGTGTAGAGATTGAGGATTGCGGGCAGATCATTCTCTGTGGCCTCGCGGATCGTGATGTCCATCATTTCTGCAGCATAGTAGAAGATCAGGGGGCCTGACTGTGAATCCGCAGCTGTATATAGTTTTCACTACACATCATCGCTTCAGTTTCATCTTCGTTTCCAGCGATGCGATGGCTATACTGCCCTTTCACCCCTGAGGATTTTTGCCCAACATGGCTCTTGATCGTCGTGCCTTTCTCGCATTCTCCGGCCGCTTTGGCCTAGCATCCACACTTTTTCCCGGCGCACTCTACACGCTGGCCTCGCAGGCGCAGACTGATGCGGGCTCAGCAGAAAAGCCGAAGATCACTCTCGAGATGATCGATGCGGCAGCAGCGCTGGCAGGTGTGACGATCGCTGCCGAGCAGAAACAGATGATGCTCGACGGATTGAACGAGCAGCGCAGCTCGTATGATGCGATTCGCAAGCTGCATCTGCCGAATAGCATGCCACCCGCGTATATCTTCGATCCGTTGCCTCCTGGGGCAAAGGTCAGCACGGAAAAGCGAGCACCGCGCTACAGTAAGGCTCCGGCCATTGCGGGCACGCCCGCGAATCTGGAGGAGTTAGCGTTTGCTTCGGTGGTGGAGCTGGGCGATCTGGTGCGGCGTAAAAAAGTGTCTTCTACAAATTTGACAGAGATGTATATTGCGCGGCTCAAACGCTATGATCCGCTGCTGCATTTTGTTGTCACCATTACGGAAGAGCGTGCGCTGGCAAAGGCGAAAGAGGCGGATGCAGAGATTGCAGCAGGCAAATATCGCGGGCCGCTGCATGGTCTGCCGTGGGGCGCGAAGGATTTGCTGGCCGTCAAGGGTTATCCGACGACGTGGGGCGCGGGCGGCTTTGAGAAGCAGAGCTTCGACGAGGATGCAACCGTAGTGAAGCGGCTGGATGCGGCGGGTGCTGTGCTGGTTGCGAAGACCACGCTCGGCGCGCTGGCGATGGGCGACAAGTGGTTTGGCGGACGCACGCGCAATCCGTGGAATCCGAAGCAGGGGTCGAGCGGATCGTCCGCAGGCTCGGCATCTTCGACAGCGGCAGGTTGCGTGGCGTTCGCGATTGGGTCGGAGACGCTGGGTTCTATCGCATCGCCTTCGACGCGATGCGGAACGACGGGATTGCGGCCCACATTCGGCTTCGTGCCGCGCACAGGCGCGATGGCGTTGAGCTGGACGATGGACAAGCTCGGGCCGATCTGCCGTGCGGTAGAAGACTGCGCGATTGTGATGCAGGCGATCTATGGTCCAGATGAACAGGACCTGGCGACGCGCGATGCGGCCTTCAATTGGGATGCGGAGTTGGATTGGAAGTCCCTGCGGGTCGGGTATCTGCACAAGGAGTTTGAACCGGAGAAGGAAAAGCCGGAATCAGAGGAGAAACAATCTTCCGCTGTGACCGATGACGAAAAGAAAAGGCGCGAAAAGCATCGCAGAGAAGTGGAAGCAGCACGTGCGCGCCATGCGTATGACCGCAGATACGATCTTGCGGCATTGGACAAATTGCGCAGCATGGGCGTGAATCTCGTTCCGGTAGAGCTGCCGGATTTACCTTACGGGGCGATGACGCCACTGCTGACGGCTGAGGCCGCTGCGGCTTTCGACGACCTGACGATGACGGGACGGGACAAGCTGCTTACCGAACAGAGTCCGGATGATTGGCCGAATGCGTTCCGTGTTTCCCGCTTCTATCCGGCGGTCGAATACATTCAGGCCAATCGGGCACGATCGCTGGCGATTCGTGAGGTGTCGAAGCTGTTTGAACAGGTGGATGTGATTGTCGCCTCCACCAATAGCGAGCAGCTGGTGGTGACGAATCTTACCGGACATCCGGCGGTAATTGTACCGAATGGCCTGCGCGGGGACGATGCACCGGTTCCACCACAAGTCGATACGGGCGAGGATGACTCGATTGGCGGTCCTGGCACTCCGGTGAGCATTACGTTTCTTGGCGGCCACTATCAGGATGCGAGGTTGTGTGCGTTTGCCAAGGCGTATCAGGATGCTACGGGATTCCAGAAGCTCCATCCAAAGTTGCCGTCCCAGTGAAGTTGCCATCCCAGTCAAGTACGGTAGTCTTTGAGCATGCCTCTGGTTGAAGTCAATCACCTCTCGAAGAGTTATCCGCGGCGTGGTGGCCTGCGTACGGAGCACTCGCTGGTGGTGGATGATGTCTCGTTCGTGATTCATCGCGGCGAGACGCTGGGACTCGTAGGCGAATCTGGTTCGGGCAAGAGCACAATTGCGCGCATGGTGCTTGGCCTGGTTGAGCCGACATCGGGCAGCGTGGCCTTCGACGGACAGCCGATAACAGGTGTGCCGCAGCGCCAATTGCGGACGATGCGGCGGCGCGTGCAGCCTGTGTTTCAGGACCCGTTTGCGGCGCTCAATCCGAGGATGCGTGTTGCCGAGATTGTTGCTGAGCCGCTGGTGATTCATCGCGTCGCAGCAAAGAGTGAACTGCGGCCGAAGTGCGTCGAGTTGCTGCGTGCCGTTGGTCTGGATGAATCGGCCCTCGCACGATATCCGCATGAGTTTTCCGGAGGTCAGCGACAGCGCATCAACATCGCGCGCGCGCTGGCGCTGCGGCCCGAGTTGCTGGTGCTGGATGAGCCGGTGTCGGCGCTCGATGTGAGTGTGGGCGCGCAGATTGTGAATCTGCTGCGCGATTTGCAACGCGAGTTTCAGCTGACGTACCTCTTTATTTCGCATTCGATGCCGCTGGTGCGCTATCTCTCAACGAACATTGCTGTGCTGCGGCGGGGCAAGCTGGTGGAATACGGCGCGCGCGATGCGATCTGCGATGCTCCGCAGGATGCCTACACGCAGGCGCTGCTGGCGGCTACTCCCGAGCTAAGGCTTGCCTGAAGCGACGGATTCCTGAAAGCTCAGATTCTTTGAAAAGAACGGAAGGACTTTTGTGCCGATGCGCTGCGGAATGCCGCTCGTGTGCGTGCCGTCGTACGTTTCGTAGGTGTGCGCGATGTTGTAAGTATTCAGCTCACGATCAAGAACGACGAGGCTGGCGGGAATGGCTTTGAATTCGTCGCGCGCGCCGGCATCGAAGGCAATGGCGTGCAACCGCTTCAAGTCAGGGATGGACTGATCGAGCAGAACCATGGGTGCGTTCGCGATCCACTTCTGCAGGACGGATTGGGCCGGAGAGGATTCCCCGAAAGGCAGGTCGAGATAGAACGGGGGATTCTTCGGATTTGGCGACCATGCGGCAGCTATCGAAAAGACCAGCAGGGTATAGAAGTCGGCCTTATCGACATCGCTGAGCGAATGGATTTTGCTGGCTGAGGCCTTCATCCGGTCGGTGGCCATGGAGTCCATGGGAGTGAGGCAGCATGGGCTGAGCGCATAGATGCTGGAGAAGACATCGGAGCGCTTCAGGCCGAGGCGTATAGTGCCGTACCCGCCCATGGAGTGGCCGGCGAGGCCGCGACTCTCAGGTCTAGCTATGGTGCGATAGTGCTGGTCGATGTAGCTGACGAGATCGTGTGCGATGTAGTCTTCCCAGTCGCCAATGGTGACGGAACTGGAATAGAAGGAGCCATGGAAGGCGTTGTTCGCGTTGGGCACGACGAGGATCATCTCTTTGGACGCACCGTTGGTCATGGATTCGTCGGCGACGGCTTTGAGGTTCATCCATCCGCCGGGGCCCCCGAACCATTTGGCGTCCGAATCAGTGAAGCCGTGCAGCATATAGACGACGGGGTAGCGGCGGCTGGGCTGGGAGCTGTAGCTGGGCGGCAGGTAGACGGTGACGTGGCGGTCGGGTGAGTCGCCGATGAGATTGCCCGCAAGCGATGCCCCGTGGACGGTAATCCTGTCAACGGTTCCGACAGTTTGTGCCTGTGCGGTTGCGGGCTTCGCACCCAAAGCAACCAGCAGAGTGATCAGGAAACAAAGGGAAAGGGGAAGATGTCTGCGGATTGTGGACGTCAACGTTTGGCTCCTGACAGGAGTAACAGCAGGCAACGGAGCGAATTGTAGCAGGAGCCATTGCACCTGCTGACGAGACCTTACAATCGAATCAACATGCATTTATATGGGGGTGGGCAATGGGACGGACGCAGCGTCTGGCTGCTGGTGGCGTCGCTGATTGCCGGAGCACTGAACGCCATGGCTGGTGGAGGATCGTTTCTATCCTTTCCGGCACTGCTGAACATCGGCGTATTGCCGATTCAGGCCAACGCGACGAATACGGTCGCGCTGTGGCCTGGGCAGTTTACCTCAATTGCCGCTTACTTCGAAGACCTGAAGCATAATCTGCGGCTGGTGCTTCCGTTATGTATTGCGGCGGCCATTGGCGGTGTTGCTGGCGGTATCGTTTTGCTGCGCACTAAGCAGAACACTTTCCTGCACATGGTTCCATGGCTGTTGCTAGCGGCTGCGTTACTGTTTGCGGCGAGCACGCCGATTTCCCGCTGGCTGCAGAGGCGCAGCCGGAACAAGACTGAGGATCAAAGTCATCCATCCTATCTGCCGCTGCTTGTTGGCATGATCGTGGTTTGCTTCTATATCGGATACTTCGGCGCGGGCGCGGGGTTTCTGATCATTTCGCTGCTGGCGATCTTCGGGATCGAGAATATCAACCAGATCAACGCGCTCAAGGTAGTTACCACGACGCTGGCAAACGGCGTTGCCGTGGTGGTCTTTATCGTGGAGAAGCAGGTGCTGTGGCAACACTGTCTCCTGATGATGGTGACGGCCGCGATGGGCGGCTATTTCGGAGCGCGCTTCTCACGCAGGCTCAATCCGCAACTGATGCGCTGGGTGGTCGTCTGCCTTGGGCTGGGCATGGCCGCATACTTTTTCTGGAGACAGAGCTGATTCTTCGATCGGTTCCGGTGTACGCGACCGGGATACCCCTCCCTCCCCCCGGGAGTGTTTTCTGTTTCGTTTGTTTTCAATGATTTAGTGGGGGATCATCCCCTCTCAAGCCATTGATTCTAAAGCATCTTATGGCTCTTGAGTGTTTTCAAGCACTTAGCTGGGGATTGATGGATTGATACCTACACTGTCAGGGTCATTTTTTGCGCTTTTTATGCCCTCTATTCAGGAGATCAATTTTGAGGGAAATACTATGCCAAGTTTCTTTATCGCGTAAGTAGTTTGATTGGAATAGCTTGCGGGATCTCGACCAGTCCGGGGGGCTTGACAACATCCGGCGCCGGTTTCGGCAAGGGCGTGAAAACTTAACCGCGGAGATCGCAAGGGGAGCGCTGAGGTGCGCGAAGGGGAAGCTACCTAACCCATGTCTCAAACGCGAGACATGGGGCACCCGCAATTGTGGCCGGGCCGGACGATACACTGAGAGAGATGAGTCACGAAGGAATCCGGTTTGTCAGCGAGGAAGAGGCGCGCAGGGCGCGGGTGGAGGAGCGGGAGCTTTCTCCGGATGCGAAGACGCCTGCGAAAGTCCGCGTGCACAAGACCGAGGGGACGGGCCTGGAGATCGACTGGAAAGATGGACACCGGAGCCAGTGGACTTTTGCCTGGCTTCGGAATGCATGCCCCTGCGCGACGTGCCATGAGGAACGGGAGAAGTCGGGGCGCAAGCCAGGTGAGGCAAAGCCGCATCCGCAGACGCTGCTGCCGATGTATCAGGCCGCGCCGCGGCCTGATTCAGTGACGCCGGTGGGGCGGTATGCTCTCAGCTTTAACTGGAACGATGGGCATACCAGCGGAATTTATTCCTGGGATTATTTGCGGCGGCATTGCGGGTGTGAGGAATGCCGGGAGTCTTCCACCCTCAGGGGCTGAAGCCCCCGGCTCCCAAATCAAGCCGCAGGTCCCCATGTGACAACTTTGTTGAGTGGGTCGCCAGAAAGCTATCCGCTTTTGTGGCGGCTTTTGCCTTTGCATGGATCCTTCGGCTCCGCGTTGCTCCGCTCAGGATGACATTCAAGGTGGGAGTGAATGCTTGAAGCTTCAGCGCGTGAGTTGATCCAGCTTCGTATCGTTAGCTGATTCGGATTGCTGTGTCTTCCAGTGATGTTGTGTGATCGTCAATGCTGCTTCTGCGTCTTCCGCCACCTGAATCAGCTTTCGGTTTTCGGGTTTGATGAAGCCTTGGGCCACTGCATGGTCGAGGAATGCGAGAAAGCTGTCGTAGTAGCCCTTGATATTGAGCAGAATGCAGGGCTTCTG
>JABDHA010000057.1 GCA_013285705.1 Acidobacteriota bacterium | reverse complement strand
CGTGGGCGTGCAATACGGCGGCGGTGGTCTGGATCAAGGTGTGGACCCGAACTATCGTGATCCGCAATCGAACCAATGGAACTTGACCGTGGAGCGCCAGATCAGCAACAACGACACGCTGCGTGTGAGCTACGTTGGCATGCATACCTATCGGCTAAACATTACCGAAGACCTGAACCAGATCCCGGCCAGTACGACTCCGTACGCCACAACATCCAGCAGTCCTTACGTTGATCCCCGTGCGCCGTATCTCAATTGGTTTTCACTCTACAGTACCTTCAACGCCGGCAAAGCCAACTACGATGGGCTGGAATTAGAAGCAACGCATCGCATGTCCCATGGCTTGTATTTCGACGCGAACTATACGTTGGCCAAAAACCTGGCCGATAATCAAGGCGATGTTCCCACAGCCTTTGCCGGAGAAGTCAACTACGGCATCCCTATCGCAGACCGTTTTCACATCGCGAGCGACTATGGCAATGTGGAAGGCACGCGGCGGAATCGCTTCCTGGTTTCCGGGCTCTACCAATTACCATTCGGACAGGGGCGCACGTTTCTTCAGGGTGGAAGATGGACAAACGCCCTGTTCGGCGGATGGGAACTAAATAACGTGACGTTGCTCGAAACTGGACCATGGCTTACACCCAGTATCAGCGGTTCCTATGACGCGTCCAACACCAACGTCGTCAACCGCGGCGCGTTCATTCGCCCTGACGCAGTGTCGAACTCCTACTATAAAGGACAATCGAGAGCGCAATATTTCAACCTTGCAGCCTTCTCGCCAACTCCACAGGGCGCAGGACGCTTCGGCAACGCCGGCGTCGGAATCCTGCAGGGCCCTGGCACCGCTGCGGTTTCCCTGGGGCTGGCGAAGAATTTCGCGTTGACTGAGCATGCCAAGCTGCGGTTTGAATCGACGTTTACAAACGTTCTCAACCACACGAACTTCGCTCCACCTGCCACACAGATCGACAACACGGCTACATTTGGCGTGCTAAGCGCTCCACAGACCGCAGAAAACGCAGGGAACCGCACTGGGCAACTCGCCCTGCGAGTGGACTTCTAATCATGCAGCACTGATTCTTTGGAATTGGGGGATTTATACGAACGCGCCCATTTGCCGGGCGCGTTTGTATTGCGCGATTGTTTGACTTGTGGGGGGCCATTTCCTTCTGATAACACACATGGATCTGAGTTTTGCGTTCCGCGCTACAGAGAGACCGAGTGAAGCTTTGCTGTTATGAATAAACCTTGAAAGCCTGCAGATTGATCTTTGATTCGCTGGCATTCACGATCTTGATGACATGTTTGCCTTTCGTCAGGTTCTGTTTCGAGAAGACGGTAACGCCGAGAAGGATTGGAAAGTCTTCCAACTTCAGAGAGGTATCTTCCTGCTGTACATCATCCAGGTAAATGACTACAGTCCCCTGTTCACTGGATTTGTTCGCGACATATTCGATACCCGTTCCTGAGAACGAAAACTCTGCCCCGGCTCCTTTCGACAGCGTCGCCCGGGCCAGCCGATCTTCGGCTGCATCTTCCATCACTGTCCACGGAAACCAGAAACCGTGATAACGGATCTGTGGATCGGCTGCTGGGACAAGGACTGAATTGGGTAGTGGCGCAACTCTCAGGACGACCGGGATATGCCACATCTTGTAGAGCGCGCTGCGGACGTCATCGAAGGGGCAACCAGAGGTGAAGAGCGATATTTCAACATCTGCGCCGATGCGCTGCTGAAAACGAGCGCAGAGACTGGGGCCATACATGTGACAGATTGGACCCAGGAAGCGGTCGCTGAAAGAACTGACCGGTGTCCATGGACCCCATGGATGGGGAGCCTGATAAAAGTCGTAACGCATCTCATTTGGTTCAAACCATTTGGTCATCCTGGCCGTGTTGTACCAAGAAATGAGCAGGTAAATCCCAAGCTCCGGGACGTAGGTGATGGGTGTCTGTCCGCATTTCGACGGGCGGTTGAGGATCGGCGTGGCAGTTGCGATTGAGCGAGACCAGTTGTGTGGGAGATCGCCGTCGCCGCCAGTGAAGTACTCCCAGTCTGCGCTGTTCAGATTGGGAAGAATGGAGCGTTTCACGCGACCGAGTATCAGGGTGTCGCCGTCATTCCAGAAGCCATTCGTAGAGGTGACGTAAACATAGTCCATGGCTCCATCCCGAGAGACGTTGCCGCCATTTTGCCCATAATGAACGAAGAACGGGGCGCCGAAAGGTGCGCCGGGCCACATGGGGCGATTCAGATTCTGCTCGGCGCTTCGAAACCAGGTACGCCCGCGATCGGTAGATTTAATGAAGCTCGAGTTCTGCGCTAGCTGGCGTGTGAATGGATCGCCACTGTCATTGCCGTAAATATTTCTGGATACGAATGCGTAGAAGACGCCATCGATGCACTCTTGACCGCACGCCTTCCAGGCGGCGTTATCGGTTCCCTTCTGGCCGCTCTTGCCATATTCATCCATTGCATTCACTCGCGAACCCGACAACGCTTCGGGAGTTGTCCCCTCAAGCTTGTTGAATGCAAGGTTCATGGCGCCGACACCGAAACCCCGGCCGTCGCAATTGAAGGCATACATGTTTCCATCATCCGCCCAGAAGGGGTCCCACGTGTCACCGTTTGAGTTATCCCACTTATGAATTCTGTGGAGGTCCAGGACTATCTCTGCCACTCCGGTAGTGGTTACTGCATCGGCCACTGTTTGCGCAATAGAAATTCTCGGAATCCCCACCGGAAGAATTGCAGACGCACTACACGCAGCAAGTCCAACCGTAAATCTCCGGCGGCTCAACTGATATTTCTGCTCACCCATATTTTTCTCAATATGTCGATTCGAATTGAGGGTGCCACATTGCAGGCATCGATCGTTCTCTGAACGGGTCGAGTCTAGCATTCTCAAATCGCTGCGCTACCTCGATCTTCGGCCTGTGCGCGAAAGATAACATTCCGTTGCATGAGTAGAAAGAAAATCGTCACCGCTACCAGCAGGAGTCCGTTACCGGCCAAGGCAACTGAGACTCCAAGGAGCGGTATCAACTTCCCAAGTGCTAGACTGCCCAACGGCATCCCTGCGCGGAAGGCGAGGTTGTAGACGCTCATTACCCTCCCACGCATCTGGTCGGGAACGATGAGTTGGACGAGCGACAGCATAAGCGACGCGGAGGCCATAATCGCGGCCCCTCCAATAAAGATCAAGATGCAGGAGAGCGGTAGCCACCTGGACAGCGCAAATGCAACCGTCGCAGTTCCAAGAATGAATAGCGCCAGCAGTGCGGCACGTCCCTGTCCCTTCAGTTTCTCCATCGCGGCCACGATCAGCGCCCCGCATATTGATCCCGCTCCCGAAGACACCAGCAACAGTTCATACGTCTCCGGTCCTTTATGGAAAATGGTCCGTACAATGACCGGAAGAAACCCATTCAGGGAGAATCCGAATAAAGTCGTGCTGAATGCCAGCACGACCAGAGGAGCGAGTCCTTCGCGCTGTCGTATAAACCCGAGGCCCGCTCTCATGCTCTTCAGAATCGGTTCCCGCGACCGCAAGGGAACGAATTTCACTTGAATCATGAACAGGGAGACGATGACGGCGAGATATGAGACACCATTCAGGGTGAAGCACCATGTCGCGCCAAAAACCGTGTACGCCAAGCCTCCGATCGTCGGGCCGATGATACGGGCAAGGTTGAACTGAATCGAGTTCATTGCAATCGCATTGGCGAGATCCTCGGAATTGACAAGCGTGGGCAGTAGCGCTGAATATGCGGGTCCGCCAAAAGACTGCCCGAGTCCGACAATGAAGGAGAGGGACAGGATGTGCCAAACCTTTACCGTATGTGTAAAGAAGAGGAAGGCGAGCAGGAAGGCGCACGCCATCTGAATGTACTGTGAGACCAGGAGCATCTTTCGCCTGTCCATGCGATCTGCAAAAACACCGCCTACCAACGAAAACAGGATGATCGGAAGTTGTCCCAGGAAGAGATCCAACCCGAGATAGAAAGGATCCTTGGTTAAGTCGTAGACCAGCCAGCTTTGTGCGAACTGTTGAACAAACGTACCGATGGTCGAGGCGCATGCCCCAAACCACATAAGCCGGAAATCGCGATATCGAAAGGCTTTGAAGATGCGACGAAGGAAGGAAAGAGTTCCGGCCACTAGGAAAATCGCTCCTTCTGACAACAGGTTGATGGCTTCGGGTCTCCAAACGGTGAATATCCGCTCACGCTCCTGAGTTTTGGTAAGCGTCGAATTAACACAAAGTGGCCGAAGATGTCCGGTCGCGGAGCATCTGGCAGGTCGAACAGCCTGAATATGCGAGTTCGCAAAAAAGCCCTCAAGAATAATGTGCAGAATCGATGCATTAAATCAGATGTAGCTCTTCGTCTATAGTCGCAGTTTCTCGCTGTACTCAAGCCCTGCACTTCAATTGCGCAGATTATTGTATCGATAGCGTGAAATCCCCGACAGCTTGGTGCAAAAATTACCTTCTAACGCTTGACTATTCGATGGCGGAGAAATGCTCAGGCTTCTCCGCCATCATCCCTGCATCGGACGGTGGCCTATGACTTGCCCCAAACTATTCTGGCGATCTGAGAAAGCTGCTGCGGAAGTAGAAAGACACCGTTCCCTCCCGCAGTTCCTCAGGAAAGAGTACAAGTCCACCGATCCCAGACTGGAATCGTGCTCTATAAGTTTAATGCGATGCACAAAAAATGGGATCGTTCCGACGCTATGGGTGGAGATACAAATCAATCAATGACAAACATAATGGCCTGCTGTGCAGTCTTACTGTGTCGATTGGATGGTTCGAAGATTGGTCAGCGCTTCGGGATCTCCGGGCTTAAGCGCAAGTACTTTGGTGTACATCTGAATAGCATGCTCGGAATCGCCCATCTTTTGATAGACAACTCCTAAATCATCGTAGGGCGTTGGGTCGGAGGGGTTCATCGCGATGGCTTTGGATAAGTTCTGGATAGCCTGGTCTATTTTACCTTCCCGAAAAGACAATGCACCAAGATAGCAATAGGCAGCTTCATCTGAAGGTTCAATCGTAATAGCTCGTCTATACTCTTGTTCTGCTCTGGCCATGTCTCCGGCCCGTTGATCAATATTTCCCGTGCCAATGATAGCCGGCACATATTGTGGGTTTAACTCCAGTGCTTTTTTATAGCATTCCATGGCTTTACTAAAGTGTCCTGAAGTCTCAAATGCGGCTCCCAGGTTATTAAGGAGTTTGATGCTTCTTGGTGTTGTCTCGAGAGATGCCTGATAAAGTGCGATGGGATCATTCCAATCCAATACGCGCGCTCGGAGATGCCACGCTCCCCATAGTCCCCACAAAATAACGATGCACACCAAGGCAGATCGCTCCGCCGTTTTACTTTGCCAGACCGTCGCAACAATGGCCAGAATAAGACCAAAAGAAGCCAGATATACATAACGTTCGGCCATACCTTGGTAAATCGGAACTATCCCACAGAATGGTAATAATGCGATCGCCATCCAGGTTAGGCCAAATGCAGATAGTGGTAGTCGCTTTCTCAACCAATAGATCATTCCGAATAAGCAAATCAATCCGACTAATGCCATAGCTGCTATGACTGAGAATCTGTTTACGGGGACATCTGTCGATCGTTCTAGGCTCATATGAAGCGGAAGCAGCATCCACGCAACATATTTAAAAAACAATGTTCCGATAATAGAGACTAATGGTGGTCCACCGGGCATATGTGCGCTGGCAAGTTCTCTCGAAACAAGATAGGCTCCATCCGCAACTGCTCCTGTCAGTGCCAGTGCAAGCCATCGACGTTGGGCCGTCCTATCACTGAAATATGCCAGGAGCATCGTCAATGGCAATGCGAGTATGGCTTCTTCATTCGAAAGCAATGCTCCAAGTAAAGCAGCTAAATAGAGAGCTAAGGTAGGAATAGAGCCTTTTTTTAGATAAGACTCGGCCATCAGTAGACTCAGGATGAGAAAGATGTACATCAGCGGATAAGTACGGCCCGAAATCCATGCGACTGCTTCTGAATTTATGGGGAGCCCTAGCCAAAGCAAACAGGTTGCCGCAGATAACATGGTAGGCACTCGCATCCGGCGCAGCAGGATAAAACTGAGAAATCCGCCCAGCCAGTGCAAGATGAGGTTGGTCATGTGAAATCCACATGGATTGAAAGCCCATAAGTGATGATCAATAGCCAGGCTCAACCAAAGCAATGGCCGGTAGGCGGACCCTCCACCCGGAAGTAGGTCATGAGTAAATGTGTCGCCTATTCGAAAATAGTGCAGTGTCTGTCCCCATGACGAAAGCGCAGGATTGTCCTGGATGTGATTTATGTCGTCATAGATGAATGGCCCGCAGATGCCACGCCCATAAAGGAGAACGATCCACAGCGCACTAACCAGAAGAAACATTGCATTTGCGTGGAAACGACTCCACTGAAGCACCTTAGTTGGCCTTGGAGGAGAGAGATGCTTTTTCTGAAATGCGCTCTTGATGTGTGGAAGCCTATTGACCATAGTTGTTTAGAACCTGACGCACACTCTTCGCCACTCGCTCTGTGGCGATGCCGGATCATTAACGCAATACGCCGAATTCTGGCCTTGATTCCCTGTTTTTGTCTTTCATATGTGGATATTTAAGTCGCTCTCTCGAACCGCAATTCAGGTAGTCCATACACGATAAACGCGAATGCACGGTACTGCTTGGGCACAGGGATAAAGGTAACGTTCGCTTGGGCTGGTTGAAATAGGACTAAATGTGTCGTATTTTTGAAAGGATGTAAGACCTCCTCTAGTTGTCTTTTTGGCGAAGCACCAGAGGAGGTCCGAGATCGACAACCCAAAGGCTGACGACTGTTCTCAATATAGACGAACAGGTCTGCCCCGAGGATGCCCCGGAGGCCTGTTTTGGACGTACTGGAATACCGAAAAGCTACTCGCCAGAAAAGCCTTGTCGGAACGCGGCTTACGATGACTTTGCGCAGGTTCATCTTCTGGCTACACCTCTCCGTGGGTCTGACCGTCGGTTTCGTGGTCGCATTTGTGGCGATCACCGGAAGCATCATGGCGTTTCAATCACAGATCACTGCCTGGGCCGAACGAAGTGCTCGCGTGGCTGTACCCGCTCCGGTGAACACCTGCATTTCGCCGGCTACGCTCCTTGTCCGCGCGATGGCTGATCAGCACCTGCCACCTACGTCACTAACGCTCTTCGTAGATCCGCACCGGCCCACCGAGGTCGTCTTCGGACGGGATACCCTGCTGGTTAACCCCTGTAGCGGCAACATTATCCGCCGTGATGCCGGTAGACTTCGCACCTTCTTCTCAGATGTGAGGGATCTCCATCGCTGGGTGGCGTGGGGCGGAGTTCGTCACGAGAATTTGCGTGCGATTAAAGACGCAGCCAACCTGTGTTTCTTCTTTCTTTTGCTCAGCGGTCTTTATCTGTGGTTCCCCAGAAAGGTCAGCTGGCAACATTTTAAGCCTGCGATGTTATTCCGCCCTAACCTCAAAGGTCGGGCGAGGGATTGGAACCTGCATAATATCTTCGGCTTCTGGATGGCGCTGCCCCTTCTTTGTATGGTCCTGACGGGAACAATCATGGCCTATCCCTGGGCTACAGCACTGCTGTACCGCGCAGCGGGCAGCCCTCCACCACCGGTAAAGCCGGAAGCCGAACCGAAGCAGAAAAAGACGCTTTCCCCCGACGAGTATTCATTGCTCGATCCCGCCATCCTACGAGCGATGGCTCAAGACCCTCACTGGAATAGCCTCCTGATGCGTATGCCAGCTGAGAAAGATACTGCCGTTGCATTCACGGTCGATGAGGGTGAGGGCGGCATACCCCAGCAGCGCTCTCAACTTTCCATAGCCCGCAAAGACGCCAGGGTTATTCGTTGGGAGCCGTTCTCCGCGAATCCACGTGGACGGCAATGGCGGATTGATGCTCGCTTCCTCCATACCGGTGAAATCTTCGGCCCTATCGGACAGCTGATTGCACTTTTGGCGGCTCTCAGTTTGCTTCTATTGGTGTGGACTGGTTTCTCGCTCGCCATACGCCGTTGGCTAGCATGGAAAACGCTCAGGATGTCATGTGCAAAACAAGCGCCGCAACCTCAGGAAACTTATTCCTAGCCGTCACAGGGCCTAAACTCACCATCAAGGAGCACAGCCGGCCCCATTAAAGTCTTAACTTATTTCTCAAGGTTTACCCCAGCCACCTCCGCCTGGGGTCTCGATACGCAGTATGTCGCCTGCGGCGAGGCGCACACTGCACTTTCCGGGCAATTCCACATTTTCAGCGGCCCCGGCTTTCGTTAACCACGCATGACCGTGCGCACCTTGCTCGCCTCCTTGCAAGCCGTAGGGCTGGAATCTTCGGCGCTCCGCTAGCAGTGTCACCTGCGCATCGGCTAGCAACTCGATTTCGCGGATCAGCCCGTCACCTCCTCGAAATTGCCCTGCGCCGCCAGACCCGTATCGATACGCATACCGCCGCACGCGGAATGGATAGGCATATTCCAGAGCCTCAATTGGAGTGTTCAGAGAATTGGTCATATGAGTTTGAACGCCGGAGATGCCATCGAGTCCGGGGCGCGCACCCGTGCCTCCTGCTGCTGTCTCGTAGTAGGTGAACGGCTCGCCCGTGCGCGGATCCATGCCTCCAATTGTGAGGTTGCTCATCGTGCCCGCGCTCGCAGCCGGTACGCGCTCCGGAACTGCCTTCGACAATGCCCGGAGCAGCACATCAACAATCCGTTGCGAAGTTTCGACGTTGCCTCCAGCAACCGGAGCAGGTGACTGTGCATCGACAATGCTCCCCTCGGGAGTATTCAGCGTCAGCGGCCTCAAGATGCCCGCGGTGGCCGGGGCGTCCTCTGCAAGCAGGCAGCGCAGCATATAGAAACATGCGGAGAGCGTAATGGCACGGACCGCATTCACACTCCCCGCAACCTGAGGGGAAGAGCCAGCAAAATCCAAGCGCACAGAGGCTGACTCGGGATCGAATCGTAACTGCACCGCGATCTTTATCGGAACCTCAGTGACACCATCGTTATCCAGCCAGTCTTCTGCACTGAAGTCCCCGACCGGCATTCTGCGTAACTCCGCGCGCACCAGCCGTTCGGAATAATCGAGAAGTTCCTCGATCAGCGCCAGCAGCCTTTGCTCTCCATACTTTTCTGCCAGTTGCAGAACGCGCTGTTCGCCGACGCGACATGCCCCCATCTGCGACGCCAGATCGCCCTCGCGTTCTTTCGGAGTGCGCACGTTCAACAGAATCAGCTCCAGCATCTCGCGGTCGATTTTCCCGCCGCGCACGATGCGGACAGGAGGAATGCGAATGCCCTCCTGAAAAATCTCGTTTGCCGGACCCATCGATCCAGGAAACGCGCCGCCCACGTCCGCGTGGTGCGCGCGGTTTGAGACATAGAACAGGGGTTGATCTCTCCCAGGAAGAAAGACGGGGAGCACCATGGTGATATCCGGCAGATGCGTTCCACCTGCATAAGGATCGTTGAGGATCGCAATGTCGCCCGGCGCAAATGCAATGGCCGCAATCGCTGCCTGTACCGACATAGGCATAGAGCCGAGATGCACCGGCATGTGATCGCCCATGGCAATCACTCTTCCTCGGCCATCGAAGATGGCGCAGGAATAGTCGCACCGCTCCTTGATATTGGGCGAGAGCGCGGTTCTCCGTAGAGCCGCGCCCATCTCTTCCGCAATGGAATGCACGGCGCTTTGAAAGATCGCCAGTTCTACCGGATCGCCTGCCGTTGCAAGGGTCATGCATTCTCCTCTGGAACCGTGATGACGAGATTTCCGAAGCCATCCACTTCTGCATAACAATTCGGCGGCAGCACTGTCGCTGAGGTGTATTCGGTGACTATCGCTGGTCCTTGAATTTTATCGCCGGGCGCGAGTCCTTCGCGTCGATAGAGGCGCGACCGGATGAACTTCTCATCGAAGAATACTTCCCTCTCTGCATAGCAGGCAGAGCTTCCGTCTCCCGGTATGGGCTCCCGGTATGCTGGCACATACGGCTCGCCAGGTGTGATCATGCGTAGTCGGAGATTCACAATTTCTACAGGTCTCTGTACATCGCAAAAGCCATAACGTTGCTGGTGCAGGCTATGGAATTCTTCAAGGGCATGCGCCGGCGACTGCTTGTTATAAGGAACATTCAACTCATATCCTTGCCCGCGATATCGCATGTCCACCGTAAGCTGCGGTACACCTTGCAGATCTTCTGCCGTAAACTCCGCGACACCACGCTGCTCCAACTCTGTGAATGCGTCTTCGACGCTCTCTATGGCATCCCCTGGCAACATCACTGTGCGCGAATAATCCCTCACCGTGTCGGCCAACAGAATGCCCACTGCCGATAGTGCGCCGGGCATGGCGGGAACCAGAACCGTAGGAATGCGCAGCGCCCGCGCCAACGAGCAGGCATGCAACGGCCCTCCACCGCCGAAAGCCACCAGCGCGAAATTGCGTGGGTCGTTGCCGCGCTCGACAGAAATGACGCGGATTGCTTTCTCCATTTGCGTCTCTACGACGCGGAGAATGCCCGCTGCGAATTCTTCAACCGTCCTCAGTGACCCTTTCTGCCGGAGCATGATCTGCGCCGTCCGTTCCGAATCTAACGGCACATCTCCGTCTAAAAAGGTGCCCGAATCCAGCCTGCCGAGCAGCAGATTGGCATCGGTGACGGTTGGCATGGTCCCGCGTCCAAAACAGATTGGCCCTGGCTCTGATCCTGCCGACTCAGGTCCAACGCGCAACATGCCACCGGCATCGAGTCGCGCAATCGATCCGCCACCGGCTCCAACTGTGTGAATGTCCAGCATGGGCACACTTACTGGCACGCCTGCCACAATGGCTTCGCGTGTCCGCTGCGTGCCGCCCATCGCCGTGTCGGCGAGGAAAACATCCGTCGATGTACCGCCCATATCGAAGCCGATGATGCGCTCGAAGCCCGCCCATTGCGCTACCTTACAGGCGCCAATTACCCCGCCAGCCGGTCCCGACAATACCGTACGCACCGGCTCCCGCGCGGCAAGCCTCGCCGAGATGATGCCGCCTGAGGACTGCATCACGTCCACGCGGCTCCCAATGTGTTGTGTCGTAATGCGCTGCTCCAGATGCAGCAGGTAGCTCTGCATCCTGGGCGCTAGATATGCATTGACGACGATCGTCGATGCCCGCTCATACTCCCGGAACTCTGGCAGAATGCGGTGTGACGTGGAAATCGGAATATCGAGGCAACGTGAGGCTGTTTCTACCCGCCTTTCCGTTTCGGGGTTCGCAAATGAAAACAGCAGTGAGATTGCTACTGCCTCGGCTCCGCTGCTTCGCACCGCATCGACCAAGGCGTCTAACTCTTCTTCTGTCGGAGGGCGAAGGATTTTTCCCTCAGCGCTCACGCGTTCCGGCACGCCGAAGCGCAGATCTCGAGGCACAAGACATACCGGCAAGGGTGCAAACCAGTCGTAGAGCCTGCTTCGTGTCTGACGCCCGATGGCGATCGTGTCCTCGAAGCCTGCCGTTGTCACAAAGGCGACGCGCGCACCCGTTCGCTCCAGCATCGTATTGGTTCCCACCGTGGTACCGTGTCGTACATCAAGCGCGTTGCCAGCGCCAATGCGTGCCAGAGCATTGAGCACCGCCAGTGACGGATCGGTTGGAGTGGAAAAAACTTTCAGGACGTGGAGCTGTCCATCTGCGAGATAGACGCAATCCGTAAACGTGCCGCCAGTATCAATTGCTACGCGCAAATCGCTCCGCTCTCGTATCGTAGTGTCACGGCATCTTCGGAAAGCCCAACAAGCCGTATTCTTGAACTCTAAAACAAAAGGAGCATTTTTGAACGGGATTTACGGTTGGCTGACCGAGGCTACAAAGGATCAGAAGCGCACTTTGGTGGCTGCTTCGTTAGGCTGGATGCTCGACAGTATGGATGTCATGCTCTACGCGCTTGTGCTTGGGCAAATACAGCGCGAGATGCACCTCTCTGCAGCTCTGAGCGGAGCCATGATGTCGGCCACGCTGATTGCAGCAGCAGTCGGGGGCATCGGCTTTGGCTGGTTTGCCGACCGTTACGGCCGCGCCCGTGCTCTCACCATCAGCATGCTGGTCTATTCCATTGCAACTGCGCTATGTGGATTCACACATTCAGCGGCGCAGCTCATGCTCTGCCGCGTGTTGCTGGGATTTGGTATGGGTGGAGAATGGGCATCGGGAGCTGCACTGGTCGCTGAGACATGGCCCGCGCACCATCGTGGCAAAGCTCTGGCCTTCGTACAAAGCTCCTGGGCCGTGGGCTATGCGCTGGGTGCGGCCGTAGTCGCGCTGGTGATGCCACACTTCGGATGGCGTGCCGTTTTCTTCGTTGGCATTGCGCCTGCCTTGATCACCCTCTGGATACGGCGACGACTGCGCGAACCCGAAGTCTGGCGTAAAGAGCGCACATCGCGTCCGCAAACGGCACAACTCTTTCGTGGCGCATTCGGCTACAGCATGCTGGTATGTGCCACCATGAACGCCGCCACGCTCTTTGCCTGGTGGGGACTTTTTACGTGGGTGCCTCGTTTTCTTTCCATGTCGACGGCGGAAGGTGGACGCGGACTCAGCATCGTCCAGACCTCTGCATGGACCATCGTCATGCAGGTTGGCACATTCCTCGGCTACGTCATCTTTGGTTATCTCGCCGACCACTTCAGCCGCAAATATACCTACATCGGCTACCTTCTGATGGCCGCGTTGCTGGTACCGTTATTTGCGTTCGTGCGCAATCCGAATGCGCTGCTTCTCATTGGCCCGCTCGTCGGCTTTTTTGGAACCGGTTATTTCAGCGGCTTTAGTGTCATCGCCAGCGAACTCTTTCCAACTTCACTGCGCGGCTCCGCCATGGGATTTGTCTACAACATAGGCCGCGTGCTCAGCGCCGCAGCGCCGTATCTTATCGGTCATGTCTCGGAACACGCTGGGCTCAGCTATGCGCTCTGTATTACATCGGGAGCCTTTCTGCTGGCAGCGCTCATTGCAACAGCACTGCGCCTGCCAGCAAATCCAGTCACCGGCTAGATCGTCAAATTATGGAGTGACAAACTTTTTCCGGATGGCGACCGTACGATCCAGTTCATCCACAGACTGTAGAATCTTCAAACGAAGGTCTTCGTCTATGGCGTTTGCCTTCAGGTAGTCATGCACCTGCTGCTGCGCCGCGGAGGACTGTTGCCCTCCGATAAATGCATTTAACCACCCGACCAGGAAGAAAATCTTTCTCTGCTGCTTGATTTGTGGCAGCGCGGTGAGTGCTGGCTGGAGATACGGCTCAGTCAACGAGGATTGGTTCCAGTAGTTGAATGCACCAAGGCTCTCTTCAATCCAATCTTCAGGCCGCTCGCGATGATGCAGGTAGTCGTCAAAGTAGCGCTGTTTCGTTGCAGCGTCGGGCCGGGCTGCCTGCGCAGCATAAGCATATTTCTTTCCATCACCCGATGGGTCCCTCTTCTCTTCGGATTGCAGCATCTCTTCCGCATGCGAATCGCCATAGGCAATCAACGCAGTGACCAGCCGCCAGCGATCCTGCTGCCTCAATTGAACACCGGTTACCTGCAAGCTGCCTTGCAGCAATGCCTGCAGAGCGTCGCGCCCAGCTTGCTGCTCGCTCAAACTGCTCATGGCTCGGAACCAGACGATACGGAGATCTTTATCCGGGTCAGCGACCATGCGCTGCGCGGCCATACCTTCCATTTGCGTCGTGAGACGGTTGCGACTCTGGTCTCCAACATATTGATGCATAGCCGTCTCACTGTGCCCCACAATGCTCGCGGTCAACGCCTCATCGCGTTCCTGCGGCAGATTGTTCAGCGCAAGCAGCACGTATTGCTCGGGAGCGAAGCTGGCTGTACGCACTGATTGCCACAGTGATCCCCAAAGCAGTGTCCGCTCGAAGAGATCGGGCATCACGCCCAGATGCTGCGTCACATAATCGCTGCTCCGGCCATCCAGCATAAACAAGCCATAGCCAAAGTCTCGATTATTCGCGAACACATATGCGGGGCAAGGCTTCCCGATAGCCTCCTGCACTGGTGCACTCAGTGCCTTCAATTGCGCTCGGATTGTCTGCGATGTCCCATCGGAATAACCCAGCAACATCTCCGATGCGATCGGCCAGAGAGTTTTGCCGCCAAGTACATCGTGCTGCATGAGTGTAAAGGCTGTCAGTTGACCGCTGACGCACGACCACGTTACATCCACCTGCGGCATGCCTCGATGCCGGATCCACATATCCGCCCATTCGTTGAGAGATTGCCCCGAGACCGACTCAAATGCCCCAATCAGGTCGCTCCATTCTGCGTTTCCGTATGGGTGCGCCGCGAGATATCGTTGCAGACCCTTGCGGAAGTTATCGTCGCCAAGCACAAATGCCAATTGCTTCAGCACGCCAGGAGCTTTTGAGTACACGATCGCGCCGTAGGCCGACTTCGCGTCTTTCAGGTTGGGAATGTCCTGATAGATGGGCGTCGTGCCCTGCGTCTCATCGATGGCATAGGCAGCGGGCTTAATCGCTTCGTAAAATCGCTTCCATATTTCGGCATCTGGCCGCAACGCTGCAAGGGTCTGATAGGCCATGTATTGCGCAAATCCTTCTTTCAGCCACAGATCGTCGAACCAGCGCATCGTGGTGAAGTCGCCGAACCACTGATGCGTCAATTCATGGAGTACGAGCACGTCTCGGTTCAGCAGATTCGTCGCCGTCGGCGCACTTCGGAACAGAACGGACTCTTCCCGCAGAAACGTCGCTCCCGCATGCTCCATACCACCGTATGCAAAGCCAGGAATCAACACCATGTCATATTTTGGAAATGGAAACGGCTGAGCAAAATAGTTTGAGAGATAGCGAATTCCATCCGCCGCCGTCTGCTGTACAGCGCCTGCCTCGCTTTCGGCGGCCTGCACCTTCGATTTGCGCACATAGAGTCCCGGCAGATCCGGAGTTGGATGCACCTTCACGAATGGCCCGGCTGCAAAGGCAAAAAGATACGTGCTGATCGGATGCGTCTCTCCGAATGTAGTCTGGATCAGGCCGCCGGTCAGGGACAGTTTCTCTGAGGGAGCAGTATTCGAGATCACAGTCCACGCCGCAGGCGCCGTCATCGTTAGTTGAAAGCGTCCCTTTAGATCGGGCTGATCGAAGCATGGAAACGCCATGCTGGCGTCCATCGGCACAAAAAGGGTGTAGATATATTCCGATCCGTCATCGCGATCTTCAAAACGTGTAATGGCTTTTTCCGCAGGAGCAATATTGGCGGTGAAATGAATTTCCAAGGCGTTTTCCCCGACGCGAAGATATTTCTCCGCCAGCACAAGGTGCCCATTGTTCATTTCAGGAGAGACAGATGTGCCGTTCACTGTAAGGGTATTCACTCGGCCATCACGGAAATCGAGCAACAGTGGTGCGTTCGCGTGCTTCAGTTGAAACCGCAATGATTCCGTGGACTCCGCGTGATCGGAATGTGGAACCAGTGTGTAATGCAAGGAATACCGCAGTTGCGAAACATTAGCCGCACGCTCTCTCGCCAGACCGCGCGGGATTCCTTCAGGCGCCTGAGCCCACGTGGAAATGTTGAATGCAGCAATCGCTGTAACAAGAACCAACCGCAGGACCATGCACACTCCAAACCAGACAGTCTTCCACCAAGTTTAGTTGAGCATATGGCGGCCTCGGCTTGAGAATAGAGGCGAATAGTTCATGAAGCAACCGCTCCTAATTGTGATGAGATCGACCTAGATGCGCAGCAGTACAAAGCAAAAGGGCGACTTCTCTCGCGAGTCGTCGCCCTCTCTGTCCGAATTTTTTGAAGATCTGGCTCGGCTTCCAAATCACAACATCGTAATCTCGGAATCACCAGTGATCCGCAAGCTCACACCTGCGTTTCCTCTGACTCTCCCGTTATCACACCGTTGCAAGAGATTCCTTATGTCATCCGTAGTATCCGGTTTCCCGTATGCTCGTGAGACTCGTTGCCGACTCTCCTGATGACCCTCAGTTGCTCTCTTCGTCTGGAAGATTGCTCTTCCGTTATTGAGTAAGATACTCGTCTTACAGGAAAGTTTGTAGACGTCGTGCGATTTTTCGTTGTGGAAATGAAGCGCTGATTGTGGAAATGCCAGTCCTGTGACCGTAGCTGTGACTTGGCGAATCTCAATCCGGCAATGGTCCTAGAATATCGATCTGGTACTTCGCGCAAAGCTTTGTTAACTTCTCAAAATCTGGCGCTTTGTGCGGAGGAATAACTCGTTCCATCGCGGGCTCCGCCATTTCCTGCATCATTCCGACAAACCCGGTTCCGGGCGTCGCCAGGATGAGCATGGTCGAGGGAGTCGAGCCGCTGACTCGAATACCGTGTGGGATTCCTCGCGGCAGAAACATATATCCACCCGGCCCAACGACGGTTTTCTTTCCGTCACAGATGAACGTGAATTGTCCGTCGAGGATATAGAACGCCTCGTCTTCGACGTGGTGAAGGTGATAAGGGGTAGCATGTCCAGGAGGGGCCGTATGGTGCACCATGGAAAAGGCGCCCCCAGTGGATTCCGTCGTGGCCTTGACGACACAAAGACTATCGAGGAACCAAAACGCTGGTCCCTCAGCTTCGACTACGCTCCGTGGTATAAGCGGGGTGAGCAAGGCAACTCCTTTTGATGAATTGATCGACACGGTTATCTGGTCGATCGCAATTGTAGCTTCCCAGCCTTCATCCCCCTGCAAAAAAAGTCGCCCTCTCGCTGACCTCAATCCCGAAACATTTTCATCTTCTTAGTGTGTAGCAACAGAATAAATTCGCACTGGCCCCAGGAGCCCTGAAGGCAATAAGGGCGAATCGGCTTTATACGGCTTCACATCCGCAAACGTGTATTTGGTCGTCGCATCCGGTTGTTGATCGCCTATCAAGCGGTTAACCCATGCGTTTGTCACCTTGATGGATATCTGATTTGCGCCAGGCTTCAAGTCCTTTGTGACATTGATGCGATATGGAACATGCCACACCACGCCAAGAGACTTTCCATTGACAGTGACTTCTGCCAAATTTTTGACATCGCCCAGATCGATCCATAGTTCTGCACCTTTCTTGAACCAATCCGCTGATGCCTGCACGCTCTTGGTATAGGTGCCGGTCCCTGAGAAATATTTCACACCTTTGTCAGAGTTATCGCTCCAGGATGAAAGGGATTGCAGTGTGATCGATGGTGGCGCTCCACGGTCCGCTTGAAAACTCACATTCCATGGACCATCGATCGTGGTGATGTCCGCTTCCTGCATCTTCGGTAGCGTACGGGATGTCTCATTCGTGCTCTTCCGAAAGACGACAAAGACTGTGCCCCATGGCTCAAATTGCAATGGAACCGTCGTGCGGCCATTGACCATCTTGTACGATGCAGGCTTTGTTTCTCCCGTTTCGGCGTACCAAAGTTCGGGAACACGCCCTGTCACGCGAAATGTAGCATCGACAGCTTCGGCACGATCGCTCCGGTTGTCGAGAAAATACACATCCCCATCGGCCAATTTGCGGTGCACAAACAAGATCCGTGTATCGTCGTTTGGCTTCGTGTAGTCAAAGTCAGGCGAAACCTTCAAGGCATCAAAGGCATTGCTGAGACTCGTCCCCGCATACACGGTTCCCTTCCCGACCTGATGCACTCCTGTTCCATCGCCAAACATTTCACCGTTCAGCTTTTGAAATTCCGCTTTGTCATCGCCGAGGCTGGGATCGTCCATCGGTTTTGGTCCTGCAACGACAGCCCCATTTTCCACCAGCTTGTATATGGATCGCAGCACCGGCAGTGACATATGTCTGCTATAAGGATCGAGTCCGAGAATGCGGTAGCTCATCCCACTCTTGGTTGTGATTTTGCCGTCAGAGACTGACAGTTCGTGGATGAGGCCATCGGCGTTAATGTAGTCGAAGCCATACCCGGCAGGCACATCCGGAGACTTGTTTGCAAAAATTGCCGTCAGGTTTGAATCTTCTCCATAGAAATAGAGCAAGTCTGCGCCAAAGTGTCCCTGCTGCAGCAAGTAGCTGCTGCGGGCGAGGTAATCCACCCAAGGGCCAGCTTCTTCTGCCCAGGTCTCATTGCGATTGAACCATTGGCCGAAGGGCCCGAGCGTCAACCCAGGCGCTTTCCCGATCAGAGGCTGGTGAGCCGACTCATGAATCACAAAGCGGTTGATTCCGTTCAAAAGCTCCTGGTCAGCCGTTGGCTTGAGCGTAGCAGGCGACCACGCCCAGGGAGCGGCGGCGGCAGTGAGAGACTCAGCCGCAGCAAGATTCTGTCCGTAGATGTGCGCTACCGACGCTGACTCCCGATCATCCGCGTTGTATCCATATTGTTCTTTATTCACTCCGGGCGTTTGCGTCCACATCGCGCTCATCGGAATATCATCGAGCTTCTTTACCTCCATGCCATCGGCAACGAAGGCGCGCTCACTTTCGTGCGACTCTCCATAGTGGCCAATGCCCCGCTCTTTCAGCGATGCCTGTACCTGTCCGTAATGCTCATCGGCGATCAGGTCTGAAATGGTCTTGCGGAAGTCCCACAGAAATTGATCGCTGGCCTCGGCACTTTCGACGATCTGCCCGGTAAGCACTGGCATCCAGGGAGCAGGATCATAGCCACGCCTCTTTTTGAACTGGGCAATCATATCGTCCGTCCAGTTTTGAGAACCGGCCTCCCAGCTATCTGTAATCACGTACCGGATGCCGCGCTTGCCCATCATCTCCGCGCCGACAGTCTCCTTATAGCTATCGAGATAGCCGTTCATGTAGTTCTTCACAAAGCCATGATTCAGTTTGTCGACTTCGAGGCCCGTAGCCTCCGCGGTAGCAGGATGATTCGTGATTCCCAACAAGGAATATCCAAAGCGAAGCACGACCCAATCTCCCGCTGGAGGTGTCCAATCCAGCGTTCCGTCCGCGTTCATCTTTGAGGTCAGATCGATGACATCCGATTTCGAGACGGCTTCGTTTACTTGTATGGGAGGCGTCGCAAACTCATAGAGGTCAGGAACTGGGGTAAACGCCGCCTTGTCTTCAAATCTGTTCACACGCGCTCCGGGATGAAGCACGAGTTCGGAGATTTCGTAATCCGTCAGAGGCGGTCCTAACTTTACTCCCAAAGAACTTGGATCAATACCGGCCGCCCAGGCGGGTGGCGGTGGCGGAGGCACTCGCTTGAACGATACGCGGAAGAATCTGGCCCTTACTGCTGGAAACGAAACGGTATGTTGGGGAGATCCACTGTCAGGAAGATCTACGACTGTCCGAAAGCTCTGTCCGTCGTCGCTTACCATGAGGGACATTTTGGGATTACTAATGCCGGTCACCAAAGCGGCAATTCTGTCCACATCTCTCTTGGCAATCGTGACCGACTGGATCGTCTGAGGTTCCGAAAATTCATATTGAATCCAGGCGCTCTCGCCTGCTGCCGGAATCGGAAGCTTCGTCGTCTTTTCAAGGTCTCCATCAGTCAAAATCGCTTCGTCTGGCGCGCCTCCACTTGCCGTAATTTTTGCGTGTAGTGCTTCCACCGTTACATCGTTTGCTGGTCGGCGGTATGCGATGACCGCCGCGTCGCGATAGTACTGTGGAATAGCAGCTGAGCCGTTCGGAGCGGCGATAAGATCACGAATCCCTATGTCTTGAAATGCTCCGGTGTTGGATGGCGGATGAACGAGCTTGCCGGTAAACGGCTTGCCGCCTTCTACCAGTGTCTCGCTCCAGACATACTTCTTCATTCCCTCTGATGGAGGCACCCAGGGACCGCCTGTTTCACTCCAGCCAGGCGAACCCGCAATCGCCTCTTCCATATGCAGTTGGTCGGCTAACGTTGTCGCGTACTTGAAGGCGTCCTTCCAATCCGGAGTCATGTACGCAAGGCGATGGTCTACAACTTGAGGCGTCGACAACGCAGCGTCAAAATTCTGAAAACCTGCGATTCCGACGCGGTGCATCCACTCCAGGTCTAGCTTGATGCCATCCTTGGTGATGTTGCCATTCATCCAGTGCCACCACACTCTGGGGCGCGCACTCTCGGGTGGATTTTCAAAACCATTCCTGAGCGAATCGGAATTACTCTGCGCTAGAACTGCACTTGCGAAGAGCAGTAGCGCTCCTGCTGAGACCAGCTTCTTTAATGACACTGCAGTGTGACCGTCATTTTTCCTGCTCATGAACTCTTTGCGCTCCTATGGAATGACCAATGAAAATGGTTAGGAAAAACAGTCTTTCCCCGAAACGTCATGAAGGATAGCATGGGAATAATACAATCCGAAAGGAAAAATAGTTTCCTTTTGAAAATCGAGAGCAGTTTTAAACTCTATTCTTTCTTCCGCAAAAAACCTGGCAGTCAAAGCACAAATCAACGGGCAACAAGGTAATTTCCGTAGCCGACAATCACAGTTGAAAAAATAAGCAGTAAGAGACCGCAGGTGACACAGAGCCGGGTGCGATATTTCGTATCCTTCCACTCTTTTAGTGCAATTCCCCACAACGTAGCGAAGATGATGATGCTGGCCATGTGCAGGGTCCAGCTGGAGAAATCGTATTTCCCCATCTTCGTCTGCCCCATCGAGTAGAAGAAGAACTGGAAGTACCAGATCACGCCTGCCAGTGCGGCGAGGAGATAATTATGCAGCAGAGTGGAAGGCCGCAATCGCAGTTCGCTCTCCACATTTGCGGGGTCGAGGTTTGTCAGCGTCTCACCTGTCGGGGTGGTCCCCATCGGATTGGAGCCAGGCGCTCCAAAGAATTGCCCTGCGGAATGGTTTTTGACAATGAGAAACACCGACCATAGAAAATTTGTGAAAAAGCCGCCCCAGAGAACAACAATCAGCACTGGCAAATTCTGCCAGAGATCGGCCCTGTTTGCGGAAAGCAGCCCACTGCGGGCTATCAGAGCGATTGGCTTGCCGGCGGTCAATCCATATGCAAAACATGAGCTCATAATGCCGGCAAAGATTGCGACGGCGAGACCTTTCCCAAACGAATAATCCCGTTCACCCAGCGCCGCTTTTTCTTCGGCAGGAACCTCCTGCTCCTTCAGGTATCCGGCGAGTCCATTCACTGCGATGGCCAGAAGGCAGACGAACACTCCAAGAAGAATGACACGCCCTCCGGACTGATGGGCAATCGTGACAATCTGCCCACTAAAAAGTGGAGGCATCAGCGTGCCGAACGCGGTGCAAAAACCGAGCGCGATCGCATAGCCTAATCCAATCCCGAGATATCGGATCGAAAGACCAAACGTCAATCCACCAATACCCCACAGAGCGCCCCAGATGACAGCATGCCAAAATGCTGAAGGGGGGGCCTGATGCAAGATACCGGGAAGATTCGGTACAAAGAACCACGCAATGAGAGCAGGAGCGACAACCCATGCAGCCACCCCCTGGATGATCCAGTAGATCTCCCAGGACCAGCGCTTGATAGGCCGGAAAGGTATGAAATTGGTAGCCGAGGCCAGTCCTCCAATCCAGTGGTAGATCACTCCGATAAGCGGGTTTGGGCCCAAATCACACCTCGACCTTTGAAAATTGGCTCTTCCAATCGTACGCAGACGACATCGACATCCTAATGGACTGAAAGCTTGGAATGAAATAAACTTTCTATTGAAATATAAAAGTCGATACAGCTACACTTCGCAGAGTAGGCTGATTGGTGGGAGGTGGTATGGCGGGCAGCGATCGCGTCCCTGATGCAGCGGCAACACTCGATGCGTTCAGGATCGAAATTCCTTCCTGGGGATTTGCGAATACGGGTACCCGATTCGGCAAATTTTTGCAGGCAGGAGCGGCTACATCACTTGAAGAAAAGTTTGCCGACGCATCTCAAGTGCACGCGCTTACCGGAGTCACTCCACAGCTTGCGTTGCACGTTTTATGGGATCTGCCCAATGGCACATCGGACGCGTCGAAGGTGAAGGAACTTGCAAGGCACTATGGCATACAGCCGGGCTCCGTGAATCCCAATCTATTTCAGGATCAAGCCTATAAGCTCGGTTCAATTTGCAATCCGGACAGGGCCGTTCGCCATATGGCCATCGATCATCTGGTCGAATCCGTCAAGATTGCGAAAGAACTCGATTCGACGGACGTTTCGCTTTGGATATCCGACGGTTCGAATTACCCCGGCTCACAAAGTATCCGCAACCGCATCGTCTGGCTTGAGGAAGCATTGCAGACGACGCACGATGAGTTGCGTGGCGATCAGCGCATGCTGATTGAGTACAAACCCTTCGAGCCGGCTTTTTACCACACCGATGTCGCTGACTGGGGCATGGCTGCGCAATTAGCGAAGGTCGCAGGGCCGCAGGCGCGCGTGTTGGTGGATACGGGGCATCATTATCAATCTCAAAATATCGAACAAATTGTAGCCTGGCTGCTACATATTCAATTACTGGGCGGCTTCCACTTTAACGATCGTCGCTATGCGGACGACGATCTGACGATCGGCTCGATTGATCCATATCAGGTCTTTCGCATCTTCCATGAGATCTTGAGCGAGCCGAACTCGGAGCAGATCACCAAAATCGCTTTCATGATCGATCAGAGCCATAACATCAAAGGCAAAATGGAAGCGATGGTGCAGACGGTGATGGTCGCACAGGAGCTCTTTTTGAAAGCATCGCTCGTAGACCGGCAAAAATTATCTGAACTGCAGAGAGCAGGACGGATCGTGGATGCCGAAGAGTGCCTGCGGTCCGCGTTCTGGACAGATGTTCGATCCATGATCGAAGAGTGGAGATCAAAACGTGGCCTGCCACCGAATCCGTTGGAGGCTCTCCGAGAAAGCGGTTATGTCGAGCGCATCGAATCCGAACGGGGCCAGCGGAATGCTGCACGCGCAAGCACTTATGCCTGAAGGCTCTTGCCCAACATATATAGTTGTCTGTCGAACTGATCGAGGACAATGAGATCTTGATTTGAACCGCTGCCGGCGGAGCGAAGGACCGGCAGGAAATGAGGAGTTATGTCCGCGTCGATCGCTCAACATACGCGTGCCAAGCTGAATTACCTGGAAGACCGCTGGGATTCAAACGCAATTTCCGGAATGGACGAGCCGGAGCTCCTGCGCTATCGTTCCAACCTGCTTGGCTCGGACTTGCGGATCACCAACTTTGGTGGCGGCAATACGAGTTCGAAGATCACCATGCCGGATCCTTTAACACGCAAAGACACCACGGTGCTCTGGGTGAAAGGAAGTGGGGGAGATCTAGGCAGCATCAAGCGCTCAGGTTTTGCGACGCTCTATCTTGACAAGCTGCGCGCGCTTGAACAGCTTTACGCTGGCGTGGAGCGCGAAGATGAAATGGTCGAGTATTACCCACTCTGCACGTATGGATTGAATCCAGTCGCTGCTTCGATTGACACACCACTGCACGGATTTCTTCCCTTCCCTCATGTGGATCATCTGCATCCTGACTGCGCCATCGCGCTGGCTGCCGCTGCGAACGGTCACGAGAAGATGGAAGAGTTCAATCGACTTTACGGACACAAACTCGTATGGCTTCCATGGCAGCGACCTGGCTTTGAACTGGGCATGATGCTTAAGCGAGCGGTAGAACGACAACCGGACACTGATGGAGTCATCCTGGGCGGCCATGGTCTCTTTACCTGGGGTGAAACACAACGGGATTGCTATCTAAATACGATTACGTTGATCGACCAGCTGACTGGATTTATTGAAGATCATCTTGCTAAGAGAGACGGTAAGGTCTTCGGCGGGTCGCAGTTTGAAGCGCTATCGAATCGCGAAGCAACGGCTTTCGAGATCATGCCATTTTTGCGAGGCAGAGTGGCCGATCAGAAGCGGTTGATCGGAAGTTATTCGGACCTGCCGGAAGTGCTCGAATTCGCAAACTCCGTAGACGCTGAGAAGCTGGCCTACCTGGGCACGAGCTGTCCCGACCACTTTATACGCACCAAGATTCGTCCCATGTATGTGCCATGGAATCCAGCCAGTGATATAGCTGAACTGAAAAAGCAAATCGAAACACGGCTTGCGACCTACCGTCAGGAATATGGCGACTATTACCAGAAGCATGCCGATCCGGCTTCCCCCGCCATGCGCGATCCAAATCCGACGGTGGTATTGATTCCCGGCGTTGGCATGTTCAGCTTCGGCAAGAACAAGCCGGAATCGCGCATCACCGGTGAGTTTTACGTGAACGCGATTCATGTGATGAAAGGTGCAGCAGCTCTAGAAGGCGAATCGATTCCCTCACGGCTGCCGCAATGCGGATCGGAGGAACTGGCGAAGGCATTCCAGACTTACAGCAACTACGTGGCTCTGCCGTCTGCTGAAGCCTTCCGCATTGAATACTGGGCACTGGAAGAGGCGAAAATACGTCGCCAGCCTGTAGAAAAAGAGCTAAGCCGCCAGATTGCCATAGTGGTAGGAGGTGGAAGCGGGATCGGTCGCGAGGTTGCGCTGCTCGCGGCCGAACATGGAGCACATGTCGTTGTAGCAGATCGCGACTACGAAGGTGCGAAGAGTGTTACCGAGGAGTTGAAAAAGATCGGTGGCAAAGAATCTGCTGCGACATCGAGCGTAGACATCCGCAGCCGGGACTCGATCCGCGAAGCAATGCGCGAGACTGTAAAGCAATTTGGCGGCGTCGACATCGTAGTGAATACTGCTGCGCTCTTTCCATCCTCTGCAACCGGGGTCATCTCCGAGGCACAATGGGCTCTGACGCTTGAGGTGAATGTCACCGCGAATTTTCTGCTAGTTGAAGAGATTGGCGCGCTGCTACGCGATCAGGGATTGAGTGCAAGCATAGTACTCACCAGTTCTGCTAATGCAGTCGTTCCCAAACGCGGGTCGGAGGCCTATGACGTCAGCAAGGCAGCGCTCAGTCATCTGGTTCGCGAACTGGCTGTCTCTCAGGCTCCGCTAATCCGTGTCAATGGCATTAACCCTGCAACCGTGGTGAAGGGTTCAACCATGTTTCCACGTGACCGGGTTATTGCCTCTCTGAAGAAATACAACATCTCATTTCAAGAAGAATCGAGCGACGATGAGCTTCGCGGGTTGCTGGCAAAGTTTTATGCTGAGCGCACTCTGACGCATGTGCCGATCGATCCGCGCACCTGCGCGCAAGCAATTCTTTTCCTTGCCGGGCCAAAGGCTCCTTGTACAACCGGCCACCTTATTCCAGTCGATGGCGGTTTGACCGACGCGTTTCTCCGCTAGCGTCACGAGGAGCTCTTGCATGTCTGGGAATGACTTTCCCAATGTAGTCGCAATCGATTTAGGGGCGGAAAGCTGCCGAATCTCTTTGCTGCGCTGGACCGGGGACCAGCCGCACATCGAGCTGGTTCATCGTTTCGGCAATTCTCCTGTCGCGATTGGCGCATCGCTCCACTGGAACCTCGATCACATCCTCTCTGAGCTCGAGAGCGGTCTGCTCCGCTGCGCGGAGCGATGTAGTGCTCCAATCGCATCCATCGGAGTAGACGGATGGGCAGTCGACTATGTGCGCATGGACCAGCACAACGCTGCGCTGGGCCTTCCCTACTGCTACAGAGATGAGCGAACGACAAATACATTTGCAGAAATGCAGAAACGCTGCTCGAATACGGACCTGTTTCTGCACAACGGCGTGCAGCCTCTGCGTATCAACACTTTGTATCAGTTGATGGCAGATGAAGAGGCTGGTGTTTCTTCGAGCACGCCCTGGGCGAATCTCCCAGAATATGTTC
Source organism: Acidobacteriota bacterium (assembly GCA_013285705.1). Taxonomy (GTDB): domain Bacteria; phylum Acidobacteriota; class Terriglobia; order Terriglobales; family Acidobacteriaceae; genus Alloacidobacterium. The sequence continues at coordinate 2,538 of JABDHA010000057.1, read as the reverse complement.
TATCGAGATTTGGAGGCCGCGTCGTCGCCGAATATACAAACGCAACGCACACTGGCCTTGTTGATCTTCGCAAGCATACATGGAACGAGACGATTTTCGACCTTGCAGGATTAAATGTCACTGCAGCGCCTAAGCTGGTTTCTACAGGAACCGATCTTGGATCTCTTCAAAACCGAATCAGTGACAGGAAAGCATTCGAACAAACTCGTCTGATCGCCGTGGCCTGCCACGATACTGCCTCCGCCGTCGCGACCATCCCGATGGAAGGAGACGATTGGGCATACATCAGCTCCGGCACGTGGTCTCTACTGGGAATGGTGCTGGACAATCCGATCATTACTCCAGAAGCCTGCGCTGCGGGGTTCACCAATCTCGGCGCAGTCGGAAATAGAGTGTGCTTTCATAAAAACCTTAACGGCATGTGGTTACTGAAGCAGACGATGCTGCAGCTCTGTTCTGAGTCCGACATGTGGCCGACGGCCGAGTTGGTAGCTGCGGCTTCATTGGAGGACGCACCAGAGAGACTGCTCGAGGTCGACGATCCCTCATTATGGCTCCCCGGATCAATGGCCTCCCGCATCAATGAGCAAAGAAGACGCGCCGGCGCCCCTACGCTGGAGGAGCATCCATCGGCGATGCCGCAGTATGCAAGTCTGATCTTCCACAGCTTGGCCAGCAATTATGCCCAAACACTGCGTGATCTTGAGTTGCTGACGAAGAGTCAACTCAAGCGACTGGCAATTGTGGGAGGAGGCAGCCTGAATCAATTTTTGAACCGCCTGACTGCGAAAGTGACAGGGCTTGAAATTTTCTGCGGAGCCGCGGAGAGCTCGACGCTCGGGAACTTTGCCATTCAGCTCGCGACGATCGAAAAGCAGCCGAATTCGTCTTCGAGAATTGCGCATTGGGCGAGCATTCTTAACGGCCCTGCGTCATTGAGATTTTAATTAGAGTGATCTCCCGAGATTACCCAACAGTTTCTTAGCACTGATTTTCTTGGCTTCCAATAGAGAAATAACCTTTGCTATACTCCGGACTATTGCGAGGGACACTTGCCGCCGCGGAAAATCAAGCATTTATACCTAATCCCGATCCTCTCGAAATCACTGGATATTCTGGAGCTGTTCGAGTCCGAGAACAGGCCACTAACGCTTGAGCAAGTCTTCCAACAGCTGCGCGTTTCAAAGACAAGCGTCTACCGAATCCTGAAGACATTTGTCCATCGCGGATACATGGCGCAAACTCCGGAAGGCGCTTATCGCCTGGTTTCAAGGCCGCGAAAGATGCGTTTTGGTTTTGCCGGTGAAAGCGCCGAGATGCCTTTCTCTGAGGCTGTTTCAAATAGCTTAAAGGCGGCGGCAGCGGCGTCTGGAGTTGAGCTGATTGTTCGAGACAATCGCTACGACGCTGAAACAGCTTTGCGAAATGCCAAGGAGTTTGTTGCGGAGGGAGTGGACCTCATCATTGAGTTCCAGATTGAGGAGCGCATATCTCCTCTTATCGCGCACACAATCTCCAAGGCAGGAATTCCGCTGATCGCTGTCGACATACCTCACCCCAGCGCGGTTTATTTCGGAGTCGACAATTTTCAAGTAGGCTTCGAAGCCGGCGAGTTGCTTGCTCGCCATGCCATTCATCAGTGGAATGGGAAGGCAGAGTGGGTTCTTGGCCTTGATCTCTCTGAAGCTGGCACGTTCGTCCAGAGCCGGATATCCGGTGCATTCGAAGGAATCCGTTCGCTACTGCCTACAATCGAGCAGCGCGCATTTGTGCGCCTTGATGGTAGAGGCATGCGGCAGACAAGCGCCCAGGTTGTCACAGAATTTCTTCAGCGTCACGGCCGCAATGAGCGCGTCCTGATCGCCGCTGCGACAGACACAAGCGCTATGGGAGCCCTGCAAGCCACACGTAGCCTCGGACGCGAAAAGCAGGTTGCGATCGTGGGACAGGATTGCATTCCAGAAGCCGTGGACGAACTCCGTGTGAAGAAGAGCCCGTTTATTGGCTCAATTTCTCACGAGGCCCACACTTATGGGCCGAGACTCATTCAGCTCGGAGTGACACTACTGCGAGGATATACTGTTCCGCCTTACAACTATGTCCAACACAAACTAGTTACTGCCGCCAACCTACCCACTTTGGAAGCCTCCATCCCAGAGTAAGACCCCCCTGAACGAAAGCGCCCTAGACGAGGACTATCGTCGACCAGCGATCCTGGCTATTGCTTAATTCAGCTTTAATCGCTTTGAAATGCTATCCCTATTGAATGGTTGATTTATCCACTCAATAGTCGCCCTCGCTTCGGTAGAAATCGCTCGTAAATGCCCTTTTAGGCCATGACTTTAGCGGGGAAATCGGGTATTCAAATATTTCGAGAAGTATCGGTAGTTTATATTTTAAATTCTATTTGAGAACTAATTTTCTTTTTGACAATCCAATTTTGAACTCTATAACGTCCTCCAAGCCGGAAGAAAGATTTCCTGGATGGCGACTCTTCCGCGCCCAAGAATAACGGTAACGAGCGAGACTTTTCTGATC
>JABDHA010000056.1 GCA_013285705.1 Acidobacteriota bacterium | reverse complement strand
TTCAGTGTTGAGCCAAGGGCAATGCGGATGCCGATTTCGCGTTTGCGCTGCACGACTAGGTTCGAAACCAGCGAGTAGATTCCGATGGCCGAAAGCATAAGAGCCAGCAGTCCCAACATACTGAGCAGCAGAACCTGCACGCGCTGCATCTGAAGCTGTTTGTCGAGAATCTGCTGCATGGAGTAGAAGCCGGAGAATGGCAGGTCAGGATCGGCCTTCGCAAGGGCATGCTGCATGTCCTCAGTCAAACCCTGAATCGGGCCGCGCGTGCGGACGATCCATGAAGGCTGGAACCAGGTGTGGGCTCCGTTCACTACGTCCTGCGGTGTCTGCGAAGCAGTCAGATAGAAGACCGGTTCGCGGGAGATGGGTGCGTCCCGATGAATGCCCGGCTCCTTGGCTACCTCTGAGACAACACCAACGATGGTGAAAGTTTTATTGCCCGAATCGTTTTCTATGCCGAGCGTGAAGTGGCGGCCAATCGGCGATGCTTCTCCATAAAACCGTCTGGCGAAAGCCGTATTCACGATAGCGACCGGCTGCGAGATTGCAGTATCGCTATCGGTGAAGATGCGTCCGGCTAGAACAGGAATGCGCAAGGCGGCAAAGTAATCCGGCGTCACATAGGCGAGACTGGAGGCGGTGTGGGTGCCTGCCTGCTTGCCGTCGTTGATGGCGATGGGCCAGTTCAATCCACGCTCATAGGGCACGCTGAGGCCGACGGCGGCATTCTCGACACCGGGAATCTGACGCATGGCAGCAACGCTTTTTTGGAGCAGGGATTGGAAGGCGGCCGCATCGTGGTAGCGGACATCGTCCAACGAGACCTTCGCGGTCATCACATTGGCAGGGTCAAAGCCCGGTGGCAGCGACTCCAGATGAATGAGTGTCCGCACGAGCAGTCCGGCAGAGGCTAACAGGATCACGGTGAGAGCGACCTCTGCTCCGATGAGCCACTGGCGAATGCGGCTCGAGCCGCCAACAACGGCGTGACTGCCAGCGACAATCGAGGAGCGCAGATCGACGCGGCGTGTCCGCAACGCCGGAAGAGCACCGAAGATCAGGCTGGTGAGAAACGAGAGGCCAAACGTAAAGGAGAGGATGCGAGCGTCAAGATGAAAGCCGCCGACAGGAATCATCTCCTGGGGCAGAAAATCGCTGCACACATGCAACAGAATCCGCGCAAGAAAGAGGCCGGCAGCAGCACCCGTTATTGCGAGCACGAGGTTCTCCAGCCACAGCTGACGAAGCACATCCATGCGTGAAGCACCCAGAGCCAGGCGAGTTGCGACCTCAGGTGTGCGGTGTGAGATCCGGACGAGCGCAAGTCCGGCAAGATTGGCGCAGGCGATGAGCAGGATGAAGCTGACGGCAAGCATCAGCGCGGAGATTTCATCATGCATATCGCCGGCAAGCTCGCGCTGCAGAAGAAGGGCGTAAGTCCAGGCACGGCCGTGGTCCCTGCTTTCAATCTGCGAGAAGAACGGCAGGCGAACATGGCCAAGCTCCGCATTGACCTGTTGCCAATTTGTCCCCGGCTTTAGGCGAACGATGATCCCGCAGTTGTTTCCACCGCACTCCCCGGTGGTTGCTGGCCGTAGCGAAGTGAAGAGATCGGCATGGGATGGAGTAACGGCATTTCCTGGAAGGACGCCGACGACTGTATAGGGCTCGCCTTTGAGCTCGATGGATTTGCCGATCAGCGTCGGATCGGAGTGAAAGGTGGATTGCCAAAGTCGATAGCTGAGGACGACGACTGAAGGACCATGCGGGCGATCTTCGTCGGCAGTGAAGCTGCGGCCAAGATAGAACGGGAGACCGAGCACATCGAAATAATCCGCGGAAACGCGGCTGCCCTGAACGTAGCGCACAGCGCCACCCGTGTCTGCGCCTGCCTTGAGGTTGACTCCGCCGCTTCCTCCATAGGAGGCAAAGGTGACGCCGCTGACGTTGTCTTTCAGTATTTGCCACGACTCGCCGGTAAAGCTATCGTCCTCCTCCGCAAAAGACTTGCCACTGTGCTGACTCACGCCCTGCGTGTGCACGACAAGCGCGGCGATGCGTTCTGGTTCCGGATAGGGCAGGCGGCGCAGCATAAAACCATCGACCATGCTGAATACGGTGGTGTTGACGCCGATGCCGAGCGCAAGCGTCAAAATGACAGCGATGGCATAACCGGGGCTCTTATGGAGCTGCCTCAAAGCAAAGCGAAGAGCGTTCAGCATGCGCGGATCACCTCCGACTTACAAAAGCAGTTTCGCTGCCAAATAAATTACGCATAAATCGTTGCAGGGTAAAGGATTATTGCGCCCGGAGGAAGGGATCGATGTCCGGAAATGGAATGATTATGTACGGAAATGAACAACTAATACTTCAGGCGGCTAGGAGCAGATCTCCAGCTGATACTTGGGTGCAAGCGTGAGAAGCCGGTTCAACGTCGAAGGATCATCATTCTTCGGTGTCTCGCTCAAACTGCCCGGCTGTCCCAAATCGGCCCATAGCTGTTCCAGACCGCCGGGCGACAAGATGACCAGCATCTTGCCAGGAATGGCTCCCACGTTTTTATAGGTGTGCGGCGTGCCCTTCGGGATGCGGACGAAGTCGCCATCTGCGGCATCGACTACGCGTTCTGCCAGAATGATGGAAAATGCGCCTTCGACAATATAGATACATTCATCTTCACGGTGATGAATGTGAGGAGGCGGACCGTTGCCTGGAAAAGACTCGACTTCCGTGATCGAGTACGCGCCGCCCGTCTGCTCAGCCGTGGTCTTGATGGCGTAGAACTCTCCCATCAGCCAGAAGCTGCGTCCCTGCCCGGTTTCAAGGACAGTGGTGCCCGGTTTGTCCAACACGTCTTCATTATTCATGTTGTAGGCCAGCGCGTGTCAACGATTGTAGCTCGATACCGTGTTCTGTCCACTATGAATTTATTCGCCTAAGAGACGCTGCACAATCTGCACCCACTCAACCTCAATCGCCGTCTCACAATGTGGTTTTCCTGCCTGACCATACCAATATCCGGCATTCCCGGCGCTGCCTTCTTTGCGATGCAAATAAGCATGCACCCAGGCCGCATCATTGGACTCAATCGCCTGCGCAGTCTCGTGAGCGCGGCTCCAGTCCCCTTTGGCGTCCCACCATAGTGCCTCTAACAGTTGCGATATGCCGGCGGGTGGCTCGTCGTTCTCGACTGACTTGTCAAACTCGCTGTACGTCATCGAGCCATTTTAGGTGGCAGATAAAAAAGCGTCTCCAGTTTTTGTGAAGACGCCTTTTCAGAAGGAGAGTCTACGTTGGCGTTGATGCCGCCAAGCCCGGGAATGAATCCGACGGAATGGAAGTTGAATCTTTGTCGTAGGTAATGGCATGCCGGGCGAGCTCGGCATGGGCGGTGGAATCCGGATGGCACTAACGCGTTCAGCGAGTGGGCAGCCACGGGCATTGTAAGTACTGGGAAACAGCCCTGAATGGGCGTCCAATTATTCGTGAGGCTGAAAAGTGTTTGTTCGCCCGGGAAAAACAGTTACTGGATGGAGAGCGAATTGTACAAAACTAGGATTAAAAAGGTCGCAGTTTGCGTTATGATGAATTAAGAAGGTGTGAATTTACTCTGTCGGGCAAGGCGGCCTATTCATTGCAGTGCTTTGCAGCCGGAAGCGTGTGAATTTGACGGCATTGAGTGAACTGAAGATTGGGCGGTCGGGCATCGTGGAAGGACTGCAATTACCGGACGAAATCCAGCACCATTTGATGCACATGGGGTTTATGCCTGAAGCACGTGTGCGGGCAGTGAGGCGTGCTCCAACCGGCGATCCGACGGTATACGCGATTGACGGCATGGAGGTGGCGCTTCGCCGGGAGACGGCACGGTGGATTTCCGTGCGGGAATCTGAGGAAGAGTCACGATGAGCGACTGCTGCGCACCCGCGACGATCGAAATTGCACCGACGCCCCGGATTGCGGGAAAAATTCAAACCGTTGTGCTGGTAGGACCGCCGAATTCCGGCAAATCGACTCTCTTCAATCGCCTCACGGGTCTGCGGCAAAAAGTTGCCAACTACCCCGGTGTCACAGTCGAACAGCACTATGGGAAACTGAGCGGCATTGGCCGCGGCGATCTGACGCTGATCGATCTGCCGGGCATTTACAGCCTCAATACCCAGTCAGAAGACGCGCGCGTCGCAGTGGATGTGCTGCACGGGAAAATGCCGGGAGCGCCCAGTCCGGACGCGGTGCTGCTCGTGCTCGATTCCCTGCACCTGCAGCGGCAATTGATGCTGGCTGCGCCCATTCTTTCGCTGGGCCTGCCCACGCTGGTCCTGCTGAACATGAGCGACCTGATGGAGACGCGCGGCGGCGAAGTGGACACGCTTGCCCTGGCACAGGAGCTGGGTGTCCCGGTGGCAAAGATCAGCGCCTCACGCGGTACCGGACTCGACGCGATCCGGCACTTCCTCGATAAGAGGAGCCAGCCGGTCCCGGTGACGCCGCGGCTTGAGCTGCCGGTGGTCGGCAATCCGCGCTCGTATCGCCAGTGGGCTACGGGCATCAGCACGCGAACTAAGTACAAAGCGCCGCTATCTTCCGAGTGGACACGCAAGCTGGACTCCTTTTTATTAGGGCGCGTGACCGGACCGCTGCTGTTTCTTGTCGTCGTCTTCGGCGTCTTTCAAATTGTGTTTTCTGTCGGCTTGCCCATCAGCAATGCATTTCAGGACCTGCTGAATGGCGCCGGGAGGCAGGTTGGCCTGTTGCTCGGCCACGGTTGGCTGGAATCGCTTCTGATAGAGGGCGTGTGGAAGGGTGTTTCGTCCGTCCTGGTCTTTTTGCCGCAGATCTTATTGCTTTTTCTATTTGTCGGCATTCTTGAGGATTCGGGCTACCTGGCCCGCGCTGCCCTGATCGCGGATCGTGTCATGCGCGTGATTGGATTAAATGGCAAGGCATTCATTCCTCTGCTCTCCGCCTATGCCTGCGCGGTTCCGGCCATTATGGCCACGCGCACCATCGAGAACAAGCGCGACCGCTTTGCAACGATTCTCGTTACGCCATTTATGACATGCTCGGCACGGCTGCCGATTTACATGCTGATGATCGCCGCATTCATCCCGAACAAGCCCATTCTCGGCAACTTCTTCGGGCTGCAGGCCGCGGTCATGTTGAGCCTGTATGCCCTCGGCTTCCTGGCGGCGCTGGCCACAGCACGTCTGCTCAAATCGTCGATTTTGAAGGCATCCTCAGCCCCCTTTATTCTGGAGCTGCCGCAGTATCGCGTCCCTACTCTGCGTTCGCTGGGGTTGCGGCTGCTCGACCGCGGCAAGGTTTTCGTGCAGCAGGCCGGTACCGTTATTCTGGCTGTGACGCTGGTGCTCTGGGTGCTGAGCCATGTTCCCTTCCATACCGATCTGCCGCAAAGCATCATCGGGCACGTCGGCCAGTGGATCGAGCCAGTCATTAAGCCGCTTGGCTTTAACTGGAAGATCGGTATCGGCTTGCTCAGCTCGGTTGTGGCGCGCGAAGTGATCGTAGGCACATTGGGCACGCTGTATGGCGCGGACCCGGCCACGCAGTCGCTGAGCCTGCAGGCTGCCCTGCGGCACGACCTGACACTGGGTGGAGCAATGGCGCTGGTGGTTTTCTTCGCCTTTGCCATGCAATGCACTTCAACGCTGGCGATTGTAAAGCGCGAGACGAATAGCTGGAAGTGGCCGGCGTTACAGTTTGCTTACATGACCGTACTGGCCTACGTCGCCGCGCTGGCGACCAACGTGCTTGTTTCCCGCTTTTTCTAGTAAACTGGAGATACGAGGCACAATCTCTGCTGGGGCATGAACTTAGAAGTCTGCCCTGACTGCGGCGCCCCTCCTGATACGACAAATTAATTCGTCTGCAATTTGTAACAGACAAGATGACATATACCACCGCCCGGCGGACGCGAATTCCCTGCCCGGCGGTGATGGACAGGTAAAGAAGCAATGATTTCAGTCAATAACGTAAGCATGCGGTATGGATCGAAGATCCTCTTTGAGGATGTATCCGCCACCTTCATCTCTGGCCGCCGCTACGGCCTGACGGGACCGAACGGCGCGGGCAAATCGACCTTCATGAAGGTCCTGACGGGTGAGATTGATGCGCAGAAGGGCTCCGTCGTTCGCCCGAAAAAACTCGGCGTACTAAGTCAGGACCAGTATGCCTTTGACGCCTATCGCGTGATCGACACGGTCATCATGGGCAACAAGCCATTATGGGCGGCAATGGAAGAGCGCGACGCCATCTACTCGAAAGCCGAGCTGACCGACGACGACGGCATGCGGCTGGGCGAGCTCGAAGGCGTTGTGGGCGAAGAAGACGGCTACACAGCCGAGAGTGATGCGGCCATTCTCTTGCAAGGTCTCGATATTTCTGATGATCTGCATGAGCGCAAGATGAGCGAGTTGCAGGGCGGCCAGAAGGTCCGTGTACTGCTCGCGCAGGCACTCTTCGGTCATCCTCAGGCACTGCTGCTCGACGAGCCTACGAACTCGCTCGATCTTGATTCGATCCACTGGCTGCAGGATTTTCTGGCGCGCTTCGAAGGCACGCTGATCACGATTTCGCACGACCGCCACTTCTTGAACAGCGTGTGCACGCACATCGCGGACATCGACTACCAGACCATCATCACCTACACGGGCGGCTATGACGAGATGGTGCTGGCGAAGACGCAGGTAAGAGCACGCCTTGAATCGCAGAACGAGCAGCGCGAGAAGAAGATTGCCCAGTTGAATGAGTTCATCGCGCGCTTCTCTGCCGGAACACGTTCGAGCCAGGTGACGAGCCGCAAGAAGGAAGTCGAGCGGCTGCAAACCAACGACCTGGCGCGGTCGAACATTCAACGCCCCTACATTCGCTTTGATCAGGTCCGCCCCTCGGGCAAGCACACGCTTGAATTTGAGGGCATCCGCAAGACCTATGGCGACCAGGTTGTCATCGACGGCTTTGCCAGTTCCATTATGCGCGGCGAAAAGGTCTGCCTGATTGGCCGCAACGGCCAGGGCAAGACGACGATGCTCAAGTCGCTGCTGGCAAGCGATCCTGACCTCGCAGAGAAGGGCTTCGATCTCGACGCAGGCACGGTGAAATGGGGACACGAGGCGCAGATCGGCTACTTCCCGCAGGATCACGCTGGAGTCATCGAGCATGGCAAGACGGTGAACGAGTGGCTGCATCAGTTCGATCCCAAGGTGACGACTGAAGACATTCGCGGCATCCTTGGACAAATGCTTTTTCGCGGCGAAGAAGGACTGAAGCCGACAGCAGCGCTCTCCGGCGGTGAATCGGCGCGTCTGCTCTTCTGCAAGCTGATGCTCCAGAAGCCGAACATCCTGATCTTCGACGAGCCGACGAACCACCTTGATCTGGAATCGATCAACGCGCTCAATATCGCGTTGCAGCGTTACGAAGGCACGGTGCTGCTAGTGACACACGATCACGATCTAATTGAAGAAGTAGGCACGCGCATCTGGCACTTTGATGGCGGAACGATTGAGGACTTCAAGGGACCATACGAAGAGTACGTTGCGGCAACCGCTGCAACAGCCAAGTAAAGGCATGGATTCTTCCTCGCTACGGTCGTCAGAATGACGACCGTACTACCGCAATATGAGTTGTCTTAAAGTAGCCGTATCCCATTGCTCATACTGAACGCACAAAGCATCTCGAAATCCTTCGGCGCGACTTCCCTCTTCCGCGAGATCTCTTTCACGGTAGACGAAGGCGACCGCATCGGCCTGATCGGACCAAACGGCTCGGGCAAGTCGACGCTGCTGAGAATTCTCGCTGACCAGATCGAGCCTGACTCGGGTGAAGTGGCTGCGCGTAAATATACGCGACTCAGCTGTGTTGCACAGGATTCAGAATTTGCTCCCGAAGATACCGTTCGTTCAATCATTCAAGAGGCTCTCAGACGAACCGGCGTGCCTGAATCGGAATGGGAAGCTCGCCTCCGTGAAACGCTGGGCCGCGCTGGTTTCACTGATTTAGAAACAGAAGCGATTACATTTTCCGGTGGCTGGCGCAAGCGGCTCGCGATCGTCGAAGCGCTGGTGCAAAAGCCTGATGTGCTGCTGCTCGATGAGCCGACGAACCATCTCGACCTCGCGGGAATCGAATGGCTCGAAGGCGTCCTCGCCTCGGCATCCTTCGCCTGCGTGGTCATCAGCCATGACCGCTACTTTCTTGAGAACGTGGCGACGCAGATGGCGGAGCTGAATCGCGCCTATCCTGGCGGATTGCTACGCGTGAGCGGCAACTACAGCGAGTTTCTCGAAATGAAGCAGGAGTTTCTCGCAGCGCAGTCGCGTCGGCAGGATGCTCTTGAAAACCGCGTACGCATCGAGAAGGAATGGTTGCGGCGCGGCCCAAAGGCCCGCGCGACCAAATCGAAAGCGCGCATCGACCGCGCTAATGAGCTGATCGGCGAGCTTGCAGACTTGGGTGGACGCCTGCAAACCAAGACTGCGGGCATCGACTTCAGCGCGACGGACCGCCAGACAAAGCGATTGGTCGAACTGGAAGCGCTGCAATATTCCGCTGGCGATCGAAAACTTTTTGACGGCCTGAACTTTGCCATCACCGCGGGCATGCGCGTTGGTCTGGTGGGCCCGAATGGCAGCGGCAAAACGACGCTTCTGCGCCTGCTCAGCGGAGACCTACAAGAAGACGCAGGCACACTGAAACGGGCCAATCTTCTGAAGGTTGTTTACTTCGAACAGAACCGGCAAATCGACGAGTCGCTGACATTACGCCGTGCGTTGGCTCCAGACAGCGATTCCGTGGTGTATCAGGGACGCGTCATTCACGTTGCCTCGTGGGCTTCGCGCTTTCTCTTTACCGGCGAGCAGTTGAATCAGCCGGTCTCGCGGCTCTCGGGCGGCGAGCGCGCACGCGTGCTGATCGCGAACCTCATGCTGCAGCCTGCCGATCTTCTACTGCTCGACGAGCCTACCAACGATCTCGATATTGCCACGCTGGAGATTCTTGAAGAGACACTGCTCGAATACCCGGGTGCGCTGGTGCTGGTCACGCACGATCGCTACATGCTCGACCGGATTTCAAATGTCGTGTTGGGATTAGATGGCCTCGGCGGTGCGGAACGCTTTGCCGACTACTCGCAGTGGGAGCTGTGGCAGGCCGAGCGCAAGCAACAAAAAGAGCAGGCGGCGAAACCGAACGCTAAGTCTGCTGCGCCGCCGTCGTCATCGAAGAAGAAGCTTTCGTATCTCGAAGCTCGCGAATGGGCAGATATTGAAGACCGCATCGCCAGCGCGGAAGACACTCTGCAGCAAAAGCAGTCGCTGCTCGAAGATCCAGCGGTAGCCGTGGATGCAGCTCAGCTGCAATCGGCGCTTGCTGAAGCCGAAGAAGCCAAAGCTGCGGTAGACACTCTCTATGCTCGCTGGGCTGAGCTGGAAGCGAAGCAAAGCTGATTCCAGCATTACGCCTTTCACACGCGCCAATAATCAGGCCGCCAGTTCTCAATCCGCATCTTAATATCCTTCGGTCTTAGGCTGTTCTGGAGCGCTTCTTCGACGAGCCGTGGGATTTCCTCGTCGGAAGCAAAGCGCAGCGCGATGAGCTGTTTTTCTGTCAACTCAGGAATACGCATGCGCAAGGGCTCCGGTAGCAGTGTGCTCAAGCGCAGCCGTTCTTCAAGACGGATCAGGCGATCCTGCACCTTGAGTGGATTGATGCGTGCCAAAAAGGCAAGCGTAAGCAGCGCGATCGAGAGGATGACGAGCCATCCAGCCAGCAGGCTGGGGTGCCTTACCAGGTACACAATCGTGATGATGAGGTTGGTGATCAGAATCGGAATAAGAAAAAAGTGGAAAGGCGGATGCTTGCGGGCGTGGTGAGAGTAGCTTTGCGTTGCATGGTTGTTCATCGGTTTCCATCCTATAGAAACACTTTTGCTGTTTTCTAAAAAAAATTGTTTCCGATGAATCCAGTAGCTTTTACAAAATTTACAACTCCTGACATCTTTCATCACAAAATGCTGTAACCTTTCTTCCGTCCCTTATTCTTATGGACAGCAGGTCTCCCACCGGCACAATCAATGCCTGGTCTTGGACCTGGAAAATCACGGAGGAATGACAACGTATGAAGCATTCAATGAAGACCTTGATGGTTGCCGCGGCCGTATCTGGCATGCTGGGCGGTGCAGCAACAATGCAGGCAGCAGCCTCGTCAACCAGCGCCACGTCAGTGGTGAAGGTGGGCAAAGCGTCGTTTGCCAAGAGCGCAATGGACCAGGACACGACCAAGCATTCTTGTAAAGGCAAGAATGATTGCAAGGGTCAGGGCGGCTGCAAGAGCAGCGACAACGGCTGCAAAGCCAAGAACAGCTGCAAGGGCAAGGGCGGTTGCGCAACCGACGGCTCCAAGATGCCGAAGTAGTTTTACCTGCAAGGGGCCATGCGCATTCAGGCGTGGCCCTTTGTACTTTCACCTCCTGGGAGTTGGCAGTGCCTGCGAATCGCTTTAACGGCTTTACTGAATATGGCGTTGGAATTGGATTGCGGATTCCGCACTACAGGCACATCCTGAGCAGGAAGCCTGTCGTAGATTGGTTCGAGATCATCTCGGAAAACTACATGGTCGATGGCGGACGGCCGCTCGAAGTGCTCGACCAGATCCTGGAACAGTACAACGTGGTGCAGCACGGCGTGTCGATGTACTTCGGCTCAGCCAGCGCACCCGATCCCGAACACCTGAAGCGCCTGAAGCGTCTGGTGAAGCGGACGAAGACGCCGTGGCTGAGCGACCATCTGTGCTGGGGCTCCGTCGATGGACGCTACACGCACGACCTGCTGCCCATGCCCTATACCTGGGAAGCAGTAAAGGTCACCGCGGAGAGGATTCGACACGTACAGGATTTTCTTGAGATTCCGGTCGTTGTCGAAAATGTTTCGAGCTACGCCGAATATCACGTCTCCGAGATGACCGAGTGGGAGTTTTTGAACGAGGTCGTGGAGCGCGCCGACTGCGGCATCCTGCTCGACGTGAATAACATTTATGTTTCGTCACAGAACCACAGCTTCGACCCGTTCACCTATGTGAATGCCGTTCCCGCCGACCGCATTGCGCAGATTCATATCGCCGGACATTCGAAGTTTGAGAAGTACATTCTCGATACACACGATCATCCGGTGCTTGAGCCGGTGTGGCAGCTCTATGCGCGCACGATTGAGCGCGCGGGCCCCACGGCAACGCTGCTCGAATGGGATGACAATATTCCTTCGTTTGAGGATGTTCATGCGGAAGCGCTCAAGGCGAACCAGTTTCTGCATGCAGCCGCCAAACCCGCCGCTCCGGAATTCGCTGAGGTGGCAAAGTGAGTGGGCTACTTGAGCTGCAGCGCCGTGTCGCTGCGGCCGTCATGCATCCACTCACGCGGCAGGAGACGATGCCTCGACGGCGCAAAGATGGCGCGTCCAATCAGTCTGAAGCCGACGCGATTATCAAGCCGAACGACCGGCTATCGTCTTTTGAGCGGCTGGAGATTTACAACCGCCAGTACTGGTTCCGGCTTTATTCCTGCTTTGAGGAGGATTTCCCCGGACTGATGGCGATCGTCGGGCGCAAGAAATTTGACGCGCTGATGCGCGCCTATCTCACCGAAATTCCTTCCACATCCTTCTCGCTGCGCAACCTGGGTTCGCAGCTTGAGCACTGGCTGCGGGAGCATGTGGAATTCATCGAGGCGCGTACAGAGCTTGCATTGGACATGGTCCGCATTGAGTGGGCACACATCGAGGCATTCGATTCTGCAGCCGAGCCGTTACTCGATCCGGACGATCTCGCCAGCGTGAATGAGGATTCGCATTTACATCTGCAGCCCTATTTGCGGCTGCTCAAGCTTCACTATCCCGTAGATGATCTGATCATTGAGGTGCGGAGCGAAAGCGGCAGCAGCGACTCCAGCAGCAACAATGCAAGCGTCGCTCGTAAGCGGAGAACCGTTCATCGCGTTGCTCAGCTGGAGCCTGAAGACATTCACCTCGCCGTGCATCGTCACGACAATGCTGTGTACTACAAGCAGCTTGGGCGAGAGGATTATCAACTTTTATCGGCTCTCATTGCAGGAGAATCGATCGGGACGGCGATCGACAGTGCTTTTGAAGGCAGCGCGCTTCCTGAAGACGAGCGCGTGCCTTTTCTGCAAACAGCATTTCAAACCTGGGCATCCCTTGGCTGGTTCATCAAGTAAAGAAAGGCAGCATCATGAGCACGCAGCCGGTATCGGTTTCTAGAACAAAAAGAGCTTCCCTCGCAGGATGGCTCAGCTATCTACACTGCCGCTTCAAGTACTACGCGGCGAGGCTGGAGTCGCCGTTCCTGCTGCTGGTGCGGCTCTACTGGGGATGGCAGTTCACACAAACGGGCTGGGGCAAGCTGCATAATCTGCCGCATGTGCGCGAATTTTTCGCGAGCCTGGGAATCCCCGCTCCTGGGGTGATGGCGCCGATGATTGCATCGCTTGAATTTTTTGGAGGCATGCTGCTGATCGTGGGCCTGGCTACGCGCCTCACGGGCCTTCTGCTTGCCTGCAATATGTTCGTCGCCTATGTCACATCCGATCGTCAAGCGTTGAACTCGTTTCTCAGCGATCCCGGCAAATTCTATATCGCCGATCCTTTTACCTTTCTTTTTGCTTCGCTCATTGCGCTGATCTTCGGGGCCGGCTTCTTTTCTCTCGATTACTTCTTCTCCCATCGGCGTAAACGTTAGGTATGACCGCACCGCAAGTCAGGGCTGAAGCGCAGCAGGAGCGCGAGGCAGCGCTCATCGCCGCGATTCTGGCCGGAGAGCGCGAAAAGTTTCACGATCTGATTCGCCCGTATGAGCGGCAGGTATACCTCACATCGCTTTCGCTCGTGAAGGATGAAGCGGAAGCCGAGGATGTGGCGCAGGAGGCGATTCTGCGTGCCTATCGCAAGCTGGCCGGTTTTCGCGGCGATGCAAAATTCAGCACCTGGCTGATCGCGATCACCTTGAATGAGGCGCGCACCCGGCTGCGCGAGGAGAAACGCGCCGCACTCGATTCCCTCGACAATCAAATCGAAAATGAAGGAGACTACACCCCGGCTGTACTGACCGATTGGCGCGAAGTCCCCTCCGATGCACTGGAGCGGAAGGAAATATGCGCTCTCATTCAGCAAGCCATTGCTGCGCTGCCGGATACATTCCGCGAAGTGGTGATCCTGCGCGATATGGAAGAGCTGAGCGTGCGGGAAACCGCGCAGGCCCTGGGCATTTCCCTCTCGCTGGTGAAGGTCCGCCTGCACCGCGCCCGTCTGCTTCTGCAAAAACAACTCGCCCCGCAGCTCAAAATTGAATTGAAGTCAAAGAAAAAGGGTGGGATGCTAAGGAGATTGCCATGGTTCTGAATTGCAGACACGTATGGGATCGCATCTCCGACTATATCGATGGGACGCTCGATCCTGCTGTGCGCGCCGATGTAGAAAAGCATCTTGCGCACTGCGAAATCTGCTCCGCAGTGCTTGATTCCACGCGCAACGTTATCGTTCTCATGGCGGACGATCGCGTCTTCGAACTGCCTGTCGATTTCAGCAAGCGGCTGCATGCGCGTCTCGACCAGGTGCTGGCAACGGAACGGCCTGACCCCGTTTGAAATTGATTTTCAGTGAGGATGGTGGAGCCACTGATGCGCCGACCATTCGACTGCCAGAACAACCAGCGTTACGACAGAAAGTGCGATCTGCAGCCACTCCGAACGCTTCTGTTTAGCAGTCACAGGCTGAATGCGCCACTGCGCCGAGGGCCGCTTGCGCAAACTGCGGACTCTCCATAGAGCGTAGAGATTGACGACTGCGCCAACCAGAGCAAACAGCATCATCGGAATGCGGATCGTATCCTGATGAAAGTGAAAGCCCTTCTCGGGTGCGTTTGTGCCTGCGGCCGCAGCAAGTGAGCCAAGTCCAATTAAGAGGCGAATACCGCTGGTAGCCACAACGAAGGCACAGGCACTCTGCAAAATAGCAACAATAAGACTCGACCAGACCAGCCAGCGGCGGCCTCGCGGATGTTCTGACTTCACTGCAACTTCCTGTGTCACGCAATATATCTTTCCGATGAGAACGTTCACATGATGGCGAAGACTTGCACGTTATTCGCCGCCTGGCGTTAAGACTGCCGTCCATTTGACCCATTCCCAACTATTTGGTTACAGCAGCATCAACTTTCTTCCAATTTTGAAGGAGAAACGTGATCCTCCTTTCATCTGGCTTTTTATTTGTGATGGAATGGAAGCGCAGTTATGCTTTCAGTCGATCAAGGAGGGGATTTTGAAGAACCTGAGGCTCATTCTATTCGCAGCAGTTTTTATCGCGCTGAGCGCATCGCATCTGTCCGCGCAAAGCGGGACCACCTATAGAGATGGCCCGAGAATTACCTGCGCCTCCGATGACGGCAATCGGCACTATTGTGCTGCCGATACGCGCTATGGCGTGCGCATGGTCAACCAGAGAAGCGGGTCGCCCTGCAAACAGGGATACAGTTGGGGCTATGACCGGCGCGGCATCTGGGTCGATCGCGGTTGCCGGGCCGACTTTATCGTGAGGGTCGTTTATGCCCCTCCGCCACCGCCTCGTCCACCAGTGCCAGGTGGCGGCGTGATCACCTGCTCATCTGACAACGGGGGACGGCAATTCTGCCCCGCGGATACACGCTATGGCGTGCGCATGGTCAACCAGAGAAGCGGGTCACCTTGCAGGAAAGGGTACAGCTGGGATTATGACCGGCGCGGCATCTGGGTCGATCGCGGTTGCCGGGCTGATTTTGCGCTCGGCAGATAGTCGATCGTAGAAGGTAGAAAGCGGCATCCAGAGACATTGGATGCCGCTTCTGTTTTGTTACGCGGCTTTTGCGAGATAGCCGTTCGGATCGAGCACATACTTTTTCGCAGCGCCCTTATCGAAGTCAGCGTAGCCCTCGGGGGCTTCGTCGAGGTTGATAACGGTTGCGTTGACGATCTTCGCAATGGGCAAACGATCATGCAGAATCGCCTGCATGAGCTGGCGGTTGTATTGCAGCACAGGCGCTTGGCCGGTATGGAAGTGCAGAGACTTGGCCCATCCTTTGCCGATGCGAATCTTCAGAATTCCCTTCTTTGCTTCTTCGTTCGGCGCGAGCGGATCTTCGACCACATAGAGACCAGGAATTCCGATTCCGCCGGCTACGAACGTAATGTCCATGAGTTGATTGAGTACGGTGGCCGGCGCCGCGCCACCCTTGGCTCCTGCGGCACTGGCTTCAAAGCCGACCGCGTCGATGGCGGCGTCGACCTCCGGCACGCCGACAATCTGCTCAATCTGCTCGGCGAGATTGTCGTGCTTGGTGATATCGATCGGTTCGAAGCCCATTTTCTTGGCGTGGGCCAGACGTTCCGCATTCCGATCGCCGATGAGCACCACCGCAGCGCCAAGAATGTAACACGCAGCAGCCGCGGCCAAACCTACCGGGCCTGCTCCGGCAATGTAGACGACCGAACCCACTTCTACACCTGCGGTCTTTGCGCCGTGATAGCCGGTAGGCAAAATGTCGGAAAGCATGGTGAGGTCTTTGATCTTCGACATGGCCTGATCTTTATCGGGAAATTTAAGCAGGTTAAAGTCGGCGTACGGCACAAGAACATATTGGGCTTGTCCGCCAACCCATCCACCCATGTCAACGTAGCCATAGGCTCCGCCTGGCTGCTGCGGGTTCACATTAAGACAGACGCCGGTGTTCCGCTCACGGCAGGCGCGGCAGCGTCCGCAGGCAATATTAAAGGGCACCGAAACGAGATCGCCGAGATTGATAAACTCAACGTCTTTGCCCTTTTCAATGACTTCGCCGGTAATTTCGTGGCCCAGAACAAGGCCTTTGGGTGCAGTGGTGCGGCCCCGAACCATGTGCTGGTCGGAGCCGCAGATATTGGTTGAGACAATCTTCAGGATCGCTCCATGCTCGATGGGACGGCCCTCAGGCGTCTGCATCTTGGGATAGTCAATGGATTGGACCTCAACCTTGCCGGGGCCCATGTAGACAACACCACGATTCGTGGCCATGGTTCCTCCTTGGTATAACTGCTTGACTGTTGGATGGTTTCGCGCAACGCTACGCGATTAAAAGGCCGCAGCACCAGCTTCTGCGACGGCGTGGTCCTGTTCGCCGGAGCCGCCGCTCACGCCGATTGCGCCCACAACTTTATCGCCGCTCTTCAGGGGAATGCCGCCGGCAAAGATCATGACCTTGCCGTCGTTCGAAGCATGAATTCCAAAGAACTGGTTGCCGCTCTGCGAATGTGAGGCCAGGTCTTTGGTCGAAATATCAAAGGCACGCGAAGTAAAAGCCTTCTTCTGCGAGATATCGATGCTGCCAAGCCAGGCGCCTTCCATACGGATGAAGGCGACAAGGTTTGCGCCCTGGTCGGCCACAGCGATGTTCATTGGCTGCCCGATCTCTTGCGCCTTCTTCTCTGCTGCTGCAATGACGCGTCGCGCATCTTCGAGCGTTACGCCGGTCTTCTGTTGTGCTGCTGCCATCGTTCTTCCTTTCGGTTTTACGGTGATTGTCGGTTTAGGTTGGCCTGTTTACTTCTATGGGATGCTAACGCGCGGAGAACGGATTCTGCGACCCAAGAATCGTGAAATTTGGTGCTCTCAAAACAACATGGCCTCCGGCAAACCGGAGGCCACGTCTTATTGCGAAGCAAACTGCAATTACTTCACCTTGGCAAAGATGATAAGCAGGGTGAAGAGCGCCAGCGACTCGATGAAGGCCAGGCCAAGCACGAGGATGAGCTGAATGCCGGCGCGTGCTCCCGGATTGCGGGCGAGCGCCTCAGCGGCTGAACCGGCAACGCGGCCCTGTCCAAGGCCGCAAAGCCCCGAAGCAATGGCCATGCCGATGCCGGCGCCGATGGGAACCCAGCTCGGAGCCGAGCCTTCCCCTGTTTGTGCGAACGCGGGCGATGCCATGCAGAGAACGGCCAGCGTCATGAAGATATATTGCAGTTTGCGCATTGTATTTCTCCTTGCTCCCTTAAAAATGTGCCGTCAGTGGGTGGTTGAGGCTCACCGTGCTGGCCCCCTCACGCTCACGGCCCCGTTGCCGAAGTGGAAGCAACTCCGGATGCGGAACTTGATAGAACTCAATGCTGCTCGTGCGCCGTCGCTTCGCCCAGATAAATCATCGTCAGCAGCATGAAAACGTAGGCCTGAATCAATCCGACGCCAAGGTGCAGCCCGAGGAAGATGATCGGGATGCCGATCGGTACCAGCGAGAAGAAGACCAGCGTAAGCAGGTCGCTCGCAAACATGTTGGCGTAAAGACGAACGGTGAGCGACATGATGCGCGCCAGGTTCGAGATGATCTCAATGGGAAACATGAGCGGCGCGATCCACCAGATGGGCCCCATGAAATGCTTCAGGTAGCCGATAGGCCCCTGCGCGCGCACGCCGTGCCAGTTGTAATACACAAAGGTGACCAGCGCGAGGCCAAGCGGAACGACGGGACTTGCAGTAGGCGTTGGAATGCCGGGCAGAAGGCCCAGGACGTTGCACAGCAAAACAAAAAGCAGAATCGAGGTCACGAAGGAAAGGTGCTTTTCGTAGCCGTGTTCGCCCATCACAGCCTTCGCCTGATCATCGACAAAGCCGTGGATCATCTCAGCCAGATGCTGTACGCTTCCCGGCTTCTCTACGTTGAGCGTCGCCCTGACCACGATGAAAGACAGGATGAGCACGACGGCCACGAGCAGTTCCAGCGTCAACGCATTGTTGATGGGCCTGGTGCGATGCACGGGATGGATGCCGAGTTTATACAACAGCGCCGTGACCGAAGCGCCGAAGAGCTGATTGAGCAGACCTGTAAGTGCGAGAAGTAAGCTATGCATGACTTCCTAAAACGTCGAGATCCTATAGAAATTTTTGCCGAGGTCGCATCTTAGGACCGTATCAGGCGCACAGCTTCAATCGTGAGGGCAAAAACGGCTAAACCCAAACCAGCCACCAGCGCGTAAACCGATCCATGGAAACACTTTAGACTAACATAAAGCACGCCGCCAGCGAGCAGAAGGCGAAGAGAAAACATCGTAACGACCCTGGCAGCCCCTCCGGAGGATTGCTGCTTGTCCAGGCGGGCATTGATGAAGGCGACCAGCCGCTGCCATTCCCACAAGCCGGTGGCGGAGATGAGCGCGCCCGCCAGCAGCAGCGCTCCCGTCTGCCAGCCGTAAACAAGGGCGAGGACCACGGCCAGCACAAGGCCAAGAATCGCGGTCATTTTGAAGGCGCGACCGAGCGCGGACTTAAGGTCTGCGTCGGTAAAGTCAAAGATGGGATTGCCGCTGTCGGTCACTGATGGTCTTTTCCTGATGCGGCAACCAGCCGGAAGATTTGAATAAAGCCTGCCACGGAGCCAAAAATAATTCCCACAAGATAAATCCACTGCTGATGCAGCCACTTATCCAACCCCGCGCCCAGGGCCCACCCAATAAACACGGCGACAGGAAGGATGAAGGCAATCTGTGTCAGCTTTTCGGCGCGCAGCAATGTGCCCATTCCGCCGTCGTCGCGCTTCGTGCCTGGTTTTTGTGGAGGTGGATTGTTGAACGCCATGGTTACAGATGCTCGAAGCTTGTTATATCAGAGGCAGCTAAGAGGCGGTCAGATAAAAGCTATCAGCAATGAAACGGTCAACTAAGATCCGGCCAGTGAGCCGCTGACCGCTGTTTAGCTGGTCGCCTTTTAGCTGACAGCACCTTAGCTGACCGCTTCATTGCTGCCCCGCTATACTGACATTTACAACTATCCAAAGAAACAACTAGAGGCACAAACGTGTTTGAATCCGAGTTCGAGCGGAATCTTTTTGCCCTCCGCCAGGAAAAGCTGAACCAGATCACCGCTCTTGGACAGCAGACCTATCCAAATCAATACATCGCGACCCACACCATTCCTCAGATCTGGACGCAGTATCGCGAATCCTCAGCCGAAGAGCTCGAGGCCAACCGTGTCGAAGTTTCGATTGCCGGACGCATCATGGCCATTCGTGGCCAGGGCAAGGCGGGATTCGCTCACTTGCAACAGAATGGCGAGCGCCTGCAGATTTATGTGCGCAAAGATGATGTCGGCGAAGAAAATTTCCTGCTCTACAAGCTGCTCGATCTCGGCGACCACATCGGTGTCACTGGCTATCTCTTCCGCACGCGAACGGGCGAGCTGACCGTACATGTACAGACGATCACCTTCCTGGCAAAGGCCATGCTGGCGCTTCCGGAAAAGTATCACGGCCTTTCAGACGTCGAGTTGCGCTATCGCCAGCGCTACGTCGATCTCTTCATGAACACGGTGCTGAATGAAAGCGGTCTCGATGAAATCAACGTCCGCACTGTTTTTGTAAAGCGGGCACAGGTGCTGAAGGCGATGCGCAATTTCTTCGACGCGCGCGGCTACATCGAAGTAGAGACGCCAATGATGCAGCCCATCGCCGGTGGTGCTGCGGCACGGCCCTTCGTCACGCACCACAACACGCTCGACATGAACCTGTTTCTGCGCATTGCGCCGGAACTGTATTTGAAGCGCCTGGTCGTCGGCGGCATCGACCGCGTCTACGAGATCAACCGCAACTTCCGCAATGAGGGCATCTCGACGCAGCACAATCCCGAATTTACTATGCTTGAGTTCTACCAGGCATACGCGAACTACCACGACCTGATGCAACTGACGGAAGAGCTGATCGTCTCCGTTGCAAGGGAAGTGAACGGAACGACGATCACGCACTTCAACGGCGATGAGATTGATCTGGCGCAGTGGCGCCGCTTCTCGATGCGCGAGGCAATCATCGAATTCTGGCCCGATGCTGCCGGCGCAAAGCCTGTCATCGACGATTTCAATAGCGACCAGGCTGTCGTCGCGCTAATCGATCGGCTGCGCACAGCAAAGGTTCACATCGAATTTAAGCCAAGTGAACCGCGCGGCAAGACCATTGCGACCATCTTCGAAACGATCGCAGAAGATCATTTAATTCAACCGACAATCATCTACGACTTCCCTCTCGCCGTCTCGCCTCTATCGAAGCAGAAGCCCGACGAACCGGAGTGGGTGGAGCGCTTCGAGTTCTACATCGGTGGCTTCGAAGTAGGCAACGCCTTCAGCGAGTTGAACGACCCAGAAGAGCAGCGCAAGCGTTTTGAGCAGCAGATTACGCAGCGCGAGCACGGCGATGACGAAGCACACCAGATGGACGAAGACTACGTGCGCGCCCTGTCCTACGGCCTTCCGCCAACCGGAGGCGAAGGCATCGGCATCGATCGCCTGACGATGGTCCTCACTGGTGCACGTTCAATTCGTGATGTCATTTTGTTCCCGCTGCTAAGACCACAGAAGGATGCTGAACAATAGCGTCAGCCGCCATGCTTAGGAGTGTGCTTCCCGGCCAAATCTTTGAGCATGGCGGTCCGCAGTAAGCTATTGATACGCGTCTGATATCCTCTGCCCTGCTTGCGCAACCATGCGAGCACGTCCGCATCCAGCCGCACAGTTAGCTGATGCTTCACCGGACGATAGAGCGGGCTGCTCACTGCATTTTGCCAGAACTTGTCCGTGAGAGGCGGAATATCGGAATAATCGATTTCGCTATCTGGCCGCGTAGCAAGTTTCGCGAGTTTATCTTTATGCTTCGCTCTGAGCGGAGTTTCAGAAAGAGTTTTTCGTACGATTTTCGTCATACCGTATTCGTTCCTTTCTGTCAGCCCGGCGGGCAGAGATGATGCGGACAACTTCGACTTGTTCTTCTTCAGATGATTGAACGGTGTGTGCTACCAGCAGAAGTACAATCCCTTCAACTAGCCCAATTGATTGCCACCGCTGCTCTCCATCTTCAATCCGATCCTGCTCAGACAGCACATAAGGGTCTTCGAAAATATGAATGCTGTCTTCGAAGCTAACGCCGTGTTTCTTCTCGTTGGCTTTTGCTTTGGCCTCGTCCCATTCGAATTGGATCATCTTCGATCTACATTATTGTAGCTACATTTTTGTAGTGATACGATCCATGCTTACTCCCCCAGTAACATTCGTTGCGTGCTCAAAGCCCTTCCCGTCGCGCCATCACATTCGATCAGCGTCGCGGCCATGCGCGGGTCGCCCTTCGCGGCCTCGAATTTTCCCGGCATGCCGGTAAGGAAGCGCTGCAGCACCAGCTCTTTTTCTACGCCGATGATGCTGTCATACGGTCCGCTCATGCCCACGTCTGTCTGATAGGCAGTGCCGCCGGGCAGCACGCGGTCGTCAGCCGTCGGGACGTGTGTATGTGTTCCCAGCACTGCGGTCACGCGGCCATCGAGATACCATCCAAGAGCTGCTTTCTCTGACGTCGCCTCGGCGTGAATATCCAGCAGAATCACCTTCGCCGTAATTTGTTTCAGCAACATGTCAGCAGTGCGAAAGGGATCGTCGCTGGATGCCATGAAGACGCGCCCTTGCATATTGATGACGGCATATTCCTGCCCGGACGCAAGCTGGCCCTGATAGAAGCCGTGGCCCGGCGTTCCCGCAACATAGTTTGCCGGACGGATAACGCGCCGCTGCCGCTCATGACTATCCGCAGGCACCGACTGCATGTATTCCATGATCTCGCGCTTGTCCCACACATGGTTGCCGGTGGTGATCACATGCGCGCCAAGATCGAACAATTCTTCGGCGATTGCAGGCGTGATGCCGAAGCCGCCGGCAGCATTTTCTCCATTAATGATGACGAGGTCGACCTCACGCTGTTCGATGACGTGGCCCAGGTGCTCGCGTACGATGCGGCGCCCAGCGCTCCCGAAAACGTCTCCTACAAAAAGAATGCGCAAAAAGAAACTCCAAAGACAGAATCCAACAGAATAAGAACTTTTGATGCTAGCACGAAGCAAACTGTGATCTGTGATTGTTACAAACGCAATTTGATCAATTTGCGATGCTTAATCCAGAAAACCTATGGTAGCGTGGCAGTATGGCCGTCAATACCCGATTCGCAACCGGCGTCCACGCCTTGCTTCTGCTCGCTGCCGAACCGGATGTACTGCAGACCTCAGAAGATGTGGCACGCAAGCTCAACACCAACCCTGTCGTCATTCGTCGTGTATTCTCGCTGCTGCAGCAAGCGGAGCTGGTGGAAAGTCAGAAAGGCCCCAGCGGCGGTTCTCGTCTTGGCCGGCCGGCCAAGGAAATTTCACTCGCTGACATTTACCGGGCGCTCACACCCGGCGACGTATTCCATTCAGCTTCTACCAACGCGGCACATCACGGCAAACTCAATGCATCGTTGAGTCAGATATTCAAAGACGCACAGAAGGCTCTAGAAAAAGAGCTGGCACAGACCAGCCTGAGCCAACTTGCGAAAAAAACAGCGAGAAAAGACAAGCACTGAATCCAGGCTGCGTAATCAGGCTTTTACATTTGCGCAATACTTAGAATGTTGCCATCCGGGTCTTTGAACCAGGCGATTTTCGCACCGCCCGGAGCGGTCCAGATGCCATCGTCATCCTGTGGCACGTGCGAATAGCGCTCCGGCGGCACTCCGGCTTTTGCCAAAGCGCGCGCGGTCGCAGTTGCGTCCTTGACCTGCCACCCGAGGACGGTGTAAGGCTGCGGCCGCACCTCGTTGACCAGGGTAACGCGCAGGATAACGCCGCCCACACTGAAGGCGAGCGCAAAGCCGTCTTCGCTGACAGGCGATAGCCCCAGCGTATCGCGATAGAAGGCACGCGCCTTGTCTGCGTCGCTGACTCCCACAAACGACATGATCTTTTCATCGTTGAGCATGGCTCACCTCAAATCTCTTCCCGCTGAGTGTAGACCAGAATCGCATCCGCAGCGTAGGCTTGGATGAATTCTGTTCCGACACTCATGGTTCTGCTTACATTTCTCTACGCCAGCGTTGTGTTCCTGAGTGCCTTTCTACTTTTTCTGGTGCAGCCCATTGTCGCAAAACAGCTTTTGCCGATACTCGGCGGCTCTTCGGCGGTGTGGACGACATGCCTAGTCTTCTTTCAGTCAGCGTTGCTGCTCGGTTATTTGTACGCCGATCTAGTGGCCAACAAGCTGCGCTCCAGGGCGCAGGCGATTACCCATGTATCTCTCCTAGCTCTCGCTCTCGCCGTGCTTGGGTTGCACATACGCGCCAATCCCTGGGCGGCAACCTGGCATCCGATGCTCACCGTCTTCTGGCTATTGAGCCTCATTATTGGATTGCCCTATCTCGCCTTATCGGCCACCACGCCGCTCCTGCAGGCCTGGTATACACGCAGCTTTCAGGCAAACGGCCCATACCAGTTGTTCTCTCTTTCAAACGCGGGAGCGCTGCTGGCGCTGCTCATCTATCCCGTCATGATTGAGCCGCATTTCACACTAAAATCACAGACGCGCGGCTGGTCGGCCGGGTTTTTTCTCTTCGCAGTCTTATGCGGCGGCATTGCGTGGAGCGTGCGGCAGACGCTGCCTGAGCGGAGGCCATCGCGGTTGGAGACAGCAGCCAGCCAGCCCTTCTCCGCACAGCGGAGAGCGTTGTGGCTTCTGCTGCCAGGCTGCGCTTCCCTGCTGCTCTGCGCCTTTACGAACCATCTCAGTCAGAATATCGCCGCCATTCCCCTGCTCTGGATTTTGCCACTTTCGGCATACCTGCTCAGCTTCATCATTGCCTTCCATTCGCCGCAGGCCTATCCGCGCTGGGTGATGCTGCGGCTGGTAGCCTGCACCCTCGGCATTCTTGGCTACATTGCATACGACGTGCATGGGGCGCTGCCGGTTCAGGTGTCGGTGCCGATCTATTGCGTGGCTCTGTTCATTCTCTGCTTCTTCTTCCATGGCGAGCTTTACCGGCTACGGCCACCCGCGGAGTCGGCCACCGGTTTCTACCTGCTGCTCTCGCTCGGGTCAGCGCTGGGATCTCTATTTGTCGGAGTGATCGCACCGAATCTCTTTCGTGCGAATCACGAGTTGGCCATCGGCCTTGTGCTTGCAGCCCTGTTGGCCCTCGCCGCTACATGGAATTTCGGGATCATGGCGCGTCTCTTCTGGACGGCGGGTGCCTTGGCACTTCTATGGGTCGGCATCGTGCAGGCACGCGCCTGGCAGCAGGACGCTCTGGTGCAGCTCCGCAGCTTCTACGGCACGCTACGCGTGACGGAAACTCATTGGCCGCCGCAGGCTGGGACCACGCGCACGCTCTATAACGGCACCATCCAGCATGGCGCGCAATTCTTTGCCAACGGAATGCGCATGCGGCCCGCGTCTTACTATGCGCCGTCATCGGGCGTCGGGCTGGCGCTGCGTCTCTGCTGCGAAGGCCGCGCGAAACGCGTAGGCATTGTCGGCCTTGGCGCCGGAGCATTGGCCGCTTACGGCCAGCCCGGAGATTTATTCCGTTTTTATGAGATCAATCCGCAGGTCGAGCGCGTGGCGCGCGAACTCTTTACCTATCTGCGCGAAACTCCAGCCCAGACTGATGTGGTCCTGGGCGATGCACGGTTTTCCATCAACCGCGAACATGGGCAGCCCTTCGATGTCATCATCCTCGATGCGTTTTCCGGCGATGCGGTCCCCGTGCATCTGCTTACACAGCAGGCCCTAGCGCTCTACCGCAAGCATCTCGCGCCGGATGGCATTCTCGCCTTTCACATCTCAAGCCAGTACCTCGATCTTGAACCTGTTCTCACCCGCGAGGCGCAACAGGCGGGCATGCACGCCGTAACGGTTCACTCCGGGGCCGATGAAAATCGGGGGATTTTCGTCGCCGACTGGGTGCTGCTGACAAACAACGAGCCATTTCTCGCGCAGCCGGAAGTGAACCGTACAGCGCATCCATCCATATCGCGCAGCAATGTCACCTTGTGGACGGATGACTATTCCAGCATCCTTCCCATTCTGAAATGGCCGCCCCGTACTCGCTAGAAGCCTGCCGAAACACGACTTTCATTTTCTGTCGTTACAATCAGGAGAATCAACCGTCGATACGGCGGACGGCGCATGGAGGTCTTGCATGTCGAGCGAAGTGGAACTGCTCAAACACGTCTATGAACGCTTCAATGCGCGCGACATGGAGACGGTGCTCGCGGCCATGCACGAGGACGTCGTGTGGGCGAATGGGATGGAGGGCGGCCACGTTCATGGACGGGACGGCGTGCGCAGCTATTGGACGCGCCAGTGGGCGATAGTCGATCCACATGTCGATCCGGTTGGCTTCTCTGCTGGCCCCAAGGGAGAAATCATCGTCGAAGTGCACCAGGTCGTGCATGATCTAGCAGGCCGCCTGCTCGTCGATCAGAGCGTCGGTCACATCTTTCGAGTCGAGAACGGACAGATCAAGCGATTCGATATCCGCGACTCATAACAAGAAATCAGCGGCTCTGTGGTTGTGGCTGGGGTTGTGGCTGGGGCTGGGGCTGATTCTCCTGCGGCACCGGTGTCACTTGCTGTGAATCAGGAATCTGCTTTATCGGCGGAGATGGTGGCTCAGGTATCTGTTTGGGAGTTGGCTCAGGCACTTGCTTGACCACGACCTCGCCGTACGAGTGCAGATCATCGTTCGCGCTGATAATGCGGCCCGCTTCGTTGTATGTGATATCCCACAGCTTGTAATCCGTCTGTGAGTATGGCTCAACAAAACGCACCTCATGCTCTTTGGCGCTCACAGAGATGCGCAAGGTCGGCGGCGGAGCTTTGATCATACGCAGATCGAGACTGGGCTCGTTCGGCACCTGCGGCCGCGCGCCCGTCATTTCCGCGTAGCAGACAGTGAGGGCAAGCCATTTCCCCTCCGGCCCGCTATTTTGTTTTGCCACGTCGGCTGGAATCACCTGGCTGAATAGTTCGAAGTTTCTAGGGTCGGTAGGAGCGGGCTTGAAGCGCGTCGCTCCGTGATTCAGTACGGGAACAATCCGGATGCGTCCGCCATGGCGAGGCACCAGCACCGTGAAGATCGAGTCCGGTCCCGCTGGAGTCGCGTTCGTATACCGCAGCAGGATGTAATCAGGCATCTGCGTACATACGGACTGCTCATAGGCCCACCCGGCTGCGCTCGTGTCATACCCGAAAAATTCTGCTTCGGCCAGAATATCGCGCTTACGCTTGCTGAGCAGCTCAGCATCCTGCGGCTCAATCTGGTCGGGTGAGCGGTGCTCCAGCGCAAAATACTGCAGCTTCTCTTCAGGGGAGAATACCGTCTCCGCCTGCTCTATATTTTTTGGAACAGCCTGAGTTGCAGGCTGAGCCACCGACTGATTAACAGGCTGGACCGGCTGGACATCCTGCGCAAAAAGAAGAGGAGCCACCAATAAAAGAGCTGCAGGAGGAGCCAGGCTCGAAAATCTCATCATCGCGTCTTCACTTTACCATTCATCCCTGAGAGACAGAAAAGGCAGCCGGATCGGCTGCCTTTTTCTGGAGTTACGGATTGGGTTACATACCGCTCGGATGATGCACGGGACGCCTTGCCGGGGTCTTTTTTGCCGCAGCAGGCGCTTCACCATCCTTGAGGATGATCATGAGTGGGTTCTGCGTGTAGGAATCGAAGGTGCCATCGAACTTCACCTGGGCCCCTGCCGTCGGAACTTCCTTGAGCGGAGTCTTCATGTTGATGGTAAAATCCGCTTTCTGCGACTGCTTGGCATCGTCGGAAACGGCCAGCAGAACGCTATCCGCCGTCGCCGAGATGACGGTTCCGGGGACTTCCGCCGTCACGTCCTTCAGCACAGCCCAGACCTTGCCGGCATCGTCCGGAGATCCATTCGCCAGGATGAATTCCTTATCGGCCAGCGCCAGCGTCTTGAGATCGGGCGTGCTGGTCACAGCCTGGTGAGCCAGATCCTGCGGCGAAGGCGGTGGAGGAGCAGCAACCGGCTTGTAGGAATCCGGTGGGAACAGGTTGGTCTTGGCCAAGGCCTGAATCGCTGCGTATCCATCGAGATTCGTCTGGCAGGCAGTGTCGGCTTGCGCGCAGTGATACTTTTTGTACCAGTATTCCGCCGCCTTTTCGATCTGGTCTTTATAGCCGGCCGGAGCAAACTGCGCCGCGCGGGTCAGGAACCAGACGCCGTTGACCAGGTCCTTCGTATCCTGCTGAACGTAAGCGTTGCCGAGGTTGTACGTGGCCAGCAAGCCAGGGCCAGCCTGCGTTTGTGTGGGGTCTGAGTACGCCTTCAACTCTGCGGTGTAAGCGTCGATGGCGGTCTTGTAATCTTTCTTTGCTACCGCATCGACGGCGATCGCGTCTTCGAAGATCGGCGTGGTGGCACCCTTCAGCTTCTGATAGTCGGCATCGGAAAGCGTTGGAGGCTTGGGAGCGCTGAGGGCGGTCTTTGCCTTGGCCGCGGCATCATCCAGCTTCGTCTGGTCGCCCGAGGCCTTCTTTTCGATGTAAATGACAATGGTGAGTGCGCGCAGGTTGTTTGGATTGACCGCCAGCAGGCGATTCGCGGCATCCAGTTCCTTGTCAGCGTTGCCGGCCTGTTCATAGGCGGCCATCAACTGCTCCAGCATCTCTTCCTTGACCACGCTGTTCGGATACTGGGTGAGGAACTGCTCGATGGCAGCGGCTTTGGCGGCTGGAGCCGACTGTCCTACGGCGTTCGTGTAGGCATTGTATTCTGCTGGATCTTTGATGGTGATCTGGCTGGATTGCGCACCCTGACTCTGATCATCATCCAGTGCCAGCGCAGCAGGCAGATAATATGCGACGCCGGTGGCGACAGCCAACACGGAAGCAACGACGACTTTCTTCATTCAACGCTCCTAGGAAAAAATCCTGAATAATTGCTCGATGCGGATTTGGAGGGTGCTCCATCCGCATTGAAACATGCCAACCCCTGATTCCGGAAGTCACCAGTCAGATCAATGCGGTGTTGTTGCATTATAGAAACCCACAGCTATGAGTGACAAGTAAACGCTTTTTACCGTTCCGTCAATGCGAAATTGAGATGCAGCTACACGATAAACCGTTGACCTCCGATTCTGCTTCATACTTTTAAGACACCGGCCTCGCACCGAAAGTGCCGTCATCCCGAATTGGAGAACTTGAGCATGCCTGATGAAACCATAACCCTCAAAGGCCAGGTAGCCGTCGTTACCGGAGCCGGACGCGGCATCGGCGAAGCTATCAGCCGGCGGCTTGCGTCCATGGGAGCCTCAGTCGTACTCGCCGCCCGCGATGTCAGCCAGCTTGAACGCCTCGAGCGCGAGATTGCATCCAGTGGCGGCTCGGCGCAAGCCGCACCACTCGACCTGCTGGATGAACCATCCGTCGCAAAACTGGCAAAATCGGTGCAGAGCCGTTATCAGCGCTGCGACATTCTGGTCAACAACGCGGGCATCGGCATCATGGGAAAGCCGCTGCATGAGATGGCTCCTGCTGAATGGGACCATTTGATGGGAACAAACCTGCGCGG
>JABDHA010000055.1:389-28922 GCA_013285705.1 Acidobacteriota bacterium | reverse complement strand
GGCCAGAAGAAATACACCTTCCACTTGCCGGGGTAGCTCTCGTTGGTGATGGTTTCAAATGCCTTGTTCTTGTCGCGGCTGACAGTTGCGGTTACGGAATAGACAGGGAACTTCTCGCCTACACTTAGCACGTATGACTCCTTAGGTAAGTTGTTATGAAATAGAGGAATGAATGTAAAAAGGTGACGTCACACCTCTATTTTACCTGCTAAGTGAATTGGCTCATATTGATGTCGAGGTGGTATTCCTCACCGTGGGCGAGTAGTTCGTCCCAGGTGACTTCGCGCTTGAGCTGGCCCGCCATGCGCCCGAGCATGCAGCTGCGCGCGGTTTCTACGCCGGTGGCGATCTGGTTGTGGAATTTCCCTGAGGTGATGCTTTCGATGAAACCTTTGTCTTTTTCTGAGTCTGCTTGCGCGAGGTTGTCGCTGAAAGCTCCGTTGGCGGCGAAAGAGCCAGTGGGCTGCGTGGTGCTGCTGGACCATGCCCAGGCGTTATCTCCGATGATGCGCAGCGGGCCGGAATAAGGAGCTTCGGCGATGCCCTTCGATCCGAAGACACGCTCGGAGACATCGAACCAGTGGCCGGGGCAGAACTGCGTGGATGAGAAGCTGAGGTGCACGTCGTCGGGATAGGTAAAGGAGACCTGGTAGTTGTCCCAGCAGTCGCCGGGGTGATTGATGATGTTGCGTCCTCCGGTGGTGACGGCCTTAATGGGATGCGACTGGAGAATCCAGTTGCAGATGTCGATGACGTGGATGTTCTGCTCGACGAGGATGTCGCCGGAGAGATTGCGGTACCAGAGCCAGTTGCGGATTTGCTGTTCGTCGGCGGACGCGCTGGGGTAATCGTGCTCCACGGCGGGCGGAGCGTTGTAATACGCGGTAATGCTGGCGATTTTGCCTAAATCGCCGTTGTGGATGCGGCGCACGATTTCAACGAAAGGCGGCGCGCTGCGGATCTGGAAACCAACGTCGACGCTGACTTTTCCATCGACACGCTTGGCGATTTCTAACGCCTGCTTGGTTTGCGCGATGTCGACACCGACGGGTTTCTCACAATAGGCATGCTTGTTCCCGCGCACCATGGCGTCGAGGTGCTGGACGTGGAACCAGGGCGGGGTGGAAATCTGCACGGCATCGACATGGGGCGATGCGGCTAATTCTTCAAAGGCCTTGTAGCCACGGAATTGCAGTTCGGGGCCGGCGTAGCCTAACGACTGGTTGATCTGATCGAAGTGGGCTTTGCCTTTTTCAAGCTGATCGGGAAAGAGATCGGCGAGCGCGACGACGCGGGCGCTGGTGTTCTTCGCAAACGAAGTCGCAACCGAGGTGCCGCGGTTGCCGCATCCCAGCAGTGCATAGCGCACGGCGGAGTTGGCTTGATAACCGAAAGCGGTTTCGGGTTTTACGAACATAAGCCCTGAGGCTGCGGCTGAGCCGACGAGGAATTTTCTTCTATCCATTGTATGAATGCTCCCATGCGCTTTCGAACCCACGTCTCAAAAGCGAGACGTGAGGCACCCAAATTGTATGAAGTTTCGTGCTCTCCCACTTTTTCGCAAACTGCGCGAAAGGATGGGCCCCCGAAATTTCTCACCAGGTCCGTCATCCGTTTTGAAGATTTGAAATGATGCGTTCGAGGTAGATTTTTTCCTGCTTCACGTCTTCGATCTGCTGTGGGCCTTCGGTTTCGCGTTCGATGGTGACAGCTCCGGTGTAGCCGAGCTTGTGGAGCTTGGTGAAGACCTGCTGGAAGTCGACGAGGCCCTTACCGATGAGCACTTCCTGGCCCAATTTCATCGGATCGGTGGGCCATTTGCCGTCTTTCGCGTGGATAGCGTGGACGTGCGGGCCGATGATATCGACGGCATCGACTGGATTGGCTTTGCCATAGAGGATGAGGTTGGCGGTGTCGAGGCCAACGCCTAGATTGGGCTGATTCACGTCCTTGATGGCGCGCGCCATGGTGGTGGGCGTCTCCTGGCCGGTTTCCATCAGGAAACGCTGGCCGTTGGTGGCGCAATGCTTCGCGACTTCCTGAATGGCGAGGACGGTTTCGTCGTAGAGCGGGTCGCGTGGGTTTTCGGGGATGAAGCCGCAGTGGGTTTGTATCTGCGGAATGCCCAACAGCTTGGCGAAATCAGAGGTTTGCTTGAGCGCGTCGATGCGGGCGGCGCGGGTTTCGCGAGGCACCAGACCGATCGTAGACGGGCCATCTTCAAAATCCCAGACGAGACGGCCGGGACCGACAACTTCAGCCGTGGTTGCAGTGACGCCGTATTTCTGCAGCAGGCCGCCGAGTTCCTGAGCGAGAGCGGGCGTGTATTTGCCGATGTATCCGTCAAGCGAAAAGAAGCAATTCGTAAATCCCATGTTCTTGACGCGGGAGATCGTTGCCTCCGGACCCTCGGCTGGTTTGATCAGCAGGCCAACGGCCATGGGCTTGAGGGTCTCCGCAGTCGCGGGCGGAAACAGGTTCGCAAACCGGTGCCGCGTGGCAGAATGAGCGGCGGCTAGAGCGCCTGCCTGCATCAATGCGGCGCCGAGGAATTCTCTTCTATGCATACGTAACGATCTCCGATGGCAGCGATTCCACTGCGAAAGCGTATCAGAGACGCGACAATGCGGGTAGAGATCGATGAAAGCCCTCAGGTTCGCTTCGCGAGCTTGTGGCACTCGATCATGCGGGAGAAACGACTCTGGAGCCTCTAAAGCCGTAGAAGGCGATGTAGCAGTAACAGAGGACGGGCAGGATAAAGGCGTGATGGATGCCGATTCGGTCGGCGAGCGCTCCCTCTGCCAGTGGAATAATTGCGCCACCTACGATGGCTGCAACCAAAAGTCCGGAAGCCTTGCCGGTAAGCGGTCCCAGCTCTGCAATGCCCAGCGTAAAGATGGTGGGAAACATGATGGAGTTGAAGAGGCCGACGAGCAGGATGCTCCACATGGCAAAGTGGCCGAAGGTTGCCATGGAGGTGATGACCAGTAACAAGGCGACGATGGCGCAGAGGCCGAGCAGATAACCCGGGCGGACTTTTTGTAGAACAGCCGAACCGATGAAGCGGCCAATCATCGCGCCACCCCAGTAAAAAGGCACGAGGTCGGCAGCGGCGCGCACGGTGAGACCGCCGATATTCGGCTGGTTGAAATAGTTGACGAGAAAGCTGCCAATGGAGACTTCGGCGCCCACATACACAAAGATGGCGATGGCGCCGAAGATGACGTGGGGGTAATTCCAGATCGTATATTCATGCTCGCCCTGCTTTGGGCGGCGGAATTCCCTGGTCGTATCGATGCGCGGGAAGTGATAGAGGGCAATCGTAAGCGCAAGAACAGCCAACGCCAGCGCGATGGCAAGATACGGCATCTTGACGGTGGACGCCTGTTGAACTCTATAGGCGTGGAGCTGCCCATTGGAGAGCGTATTGATGTCGAGAACCGCAGTTGCTTCTTTCAGGATCAGCCATCCGCCGAACCAGGGCGCGATCGTGGTTCCGAGAGAATTGAAGGCCTGGGTGAGATTAAGGCGGCTGGATGCGGTCTCTGCCGGGCCAAGAATCGACACATAAGGATTGGCAGCAACCTGCAGCACAGTGATGCCGGCTGCGAGAACGATCAGCGCGGAAAGAAAGAGGGGAAAAGAAGGCGCGCTGGCTGCGGGGATAAAGAGCACCGCTCCGACACCCATCGTAAAGAGGCCAACAACCATGGTGCGCTGGTAGCCGATCCACTCGATGATTTTGCCGGAGGGCAAGGCAAAGACGGCATAGGAAGAGAAGAAGGCGAACTGCACGAGCATGGCCTCGGCATAGTTCAGCGAAAAGATGGACTTGAGATGCGGAATGAGAATGTCATTGAGCGAGGTGAGGAAGCCCCACATGAAGAAGAGCGTGGTGACCATCGCCATGGCGCTTTTGTTGGTGCTGCCGGGCGCGTTCGCCGTAACGGAGGAATTGCTTACATTTGTGATAGCCATGTGGTTTCCGAATCCTCAATGACACGATCTGACAGCGGCGCCTACCTCCTCGAATACGCAGGAGAAGAGGAAGCAAGGCCAACGCTGATCATAAATGGACAATGGGAGATGTTGCGCCAGGCGAGACAATGAAAACGTTGCCAGGTCATCGATTTACCACTGTAACCGCTTGCTTCGTTAGAATTATCCCTGAAACTTTCGCTCATAACGGCCCGTCTTTCGAGTGAAGCCAGGGAAAGTCTCTTTCGCACGACAAATATCGTATGCCGCTCGCCAAAACATCCTTCGCCCTCCTCCTATTCGCCTCCGCGTCGATTGCGATCGCCGCGCCAACCGGCAGCCGTACAGAAGCAGGCCAGACGACGCCTGCATCGACGGCACGGCTGCTGGGGACGGTGACAGCAGTAAGCGGAGATACGATCACACTGAAGTCGGATGCAGGGGTGGTCGCGACAATTACAGTGAACGATACGACTCGCCTCGTGCGTACGGCCCCAGGACAGAAGGACCTGACTGGCGCGACAGCGATCCATGTGCAGGATCTGGAGATCGGCGATCGAGTGCTGGTGCGGGCCACTCCCGGCTCGGCAGAGAACACCTATACGGCGCAGGCTGTGATCGCGATGAAGCAGGGCGATATTGCGCAAAAGCAGCAGCAGGATCGCGAGGACTGGCAGAAGCGCGGCGTGGGCGGCATTGTGAAATCGGTGGACGCGGCCAGCGGCACGGTCATGGTTGCATCAGGGTCGAGAACGTTCACGATTCATACCTCCCCGAAAACAAGTGTGCGACGGTACGCGCCGGACTCAGTGAAGTTCGATGACGCAAAGATTTCGACGCTGGACCAGATCAAGCCCGGCGACCAGCTGCGGGCACGGGGCGAGCGCACCGGAGATGGGACCGACGTGGCCGCCGATGAGATTGTGGCCGGCTCCTTCCGGAACATTGCCGGAACGGTATTGAGCGCAAATGCGTCGGCCCAAACGTTGACCGTGACAGACATGGCAACGAAAAAGCCGATTACCGTTCGCTTTACACCGGATTCGCAACTGCACAAGCTGGCACCGGAGATGGCGCAGGCGATTGCAGGACGGCTTAAGGGCGGCGCACCGGGTGGGGGACAGTCGGCTCCCGTTCATGCGCAGCCTGCCGCCGGCGGCGGTGGCTCCATAAGTATGGGCGGCGGCGCTGGGGGCGGCGGTTCACACGGCGGAGATCTTTCACAAATGCTGCAACGCGCACCAGCGGTGCAATTGGCCGATCTGCACCCAGGCGATGCAGTCATGATCGTCTCAACGGAAGGCGCCAGCGATACGGCGACGGCCATCACGCTGCTGGCGGGCGTGGAACCCATGCTCCAGGCTTCGACCAAAGCAAGCCAGAGCTTATTTTCTTCTTCCTGGAGCCTCGGCGGCGGAGGCGATGCAGCGGGGGCCGCGCAACAGTAAGCAGACATCCACGTCTAATCTTTGAACACTTGGAGACTTTGTGAAACAGAGAGTCCTTGCACGCTATTTTTTTATCTTGTTGGGCCTGTTGCTGAGTATTGGACCTGCGACGCAGATGCTGGCGCAGGCAGCAAAGGGCACCGTGCGCGGACAGGTTACCGATCCGTCGGGCGCTGTGATTCCAAACGCAAACGTGAGCCTGACCACCCCCGATGGACACACGGTGGCAACGGTAACGTCGAATGCGAACGGCTCGTATCAGGTCAACAATCTGGCCCCGGGAACGTATATCGTCATCGCGAACGCAGATGGTTTTGCCTCATCGAATTCGAAGGCCGTTTCCGTAACGGCAGGGCAGACAAAGCAGTTCGATGTGTCTCTTGAAATCCAGGTAGAGAAACAGCAGGTGCAGGTAAATGCCGAGGGCACGACGGTGGACACGAGCCCTGACAGCAATGCGAACGCCGTAGTGATCAAAGGCAAGGACCTGGACGCGCTCTCCGATGATCCAGACGAGCTTTCGAACGAACTGCAGGCTTTGGCCGGGCCATCAGCAGGGCCAAATGGCGGACAGATTTATATCGACGGCTTTACCGGCGGACAGATTCCACCGAAGTCATCCATTCGCGAAATTCGCGTGAACCAGAATCCGTTTTCCGCGCAATATGACCGCCTGGGATATGGACGCATCGAGATTCTGACCAAGCCCGGCACGGATAAGCTTCACGGCAGCATCGGCGCGCGCGGCAATGATTCGTCATTCAATGCGGCGAACCCGATTTTGAATTCGAATCTTCAGCCTGGACAGCCACCGATCCCGTTCCCCGATTACTACACGTATTTTTTGAATGGCAACGTGGGTGGATCCTTATCAAAGAGAGCGTCGTTTTTCGTGAACGCCTTTGGCCGGAACATTCAGAACGTGAACGTCGTCGATGCGATCGATCCCGCCACGACCGATCCGAATAATCCTGTCTATTTGAACCAGACGGTCAGCAACCCGAGCACGCGCATCGATATCAGCCCCAGGTTTGATTTCCAGCTGAGCCAAAGCGACACGCTGACGGTGCGCTACAGCTATACCCGCAATACACAGTCGAACTCTGGGATCGGCCAAACAAGCCTGCCCTCCACGGGATACAACACGCACAATCTTGAGAATGAGATCCAGCTGAGCAACAGCTGGGTGATGAGTCCGCATGTTGTAAACGACATGCGGTTTGAGTACACACGCGGCCGGGTGACGCAGACGCCGCTCTCGACCGATCCAACGGTTTTGGTCCAAGGAGCTTTCACGTCAGGCGGAAGCAATAGCGGTACGCTGCGCGATAACCAGGATTACTATGAGCTGCAGGACTACTTCACTGCCGCCGAAGGCAATCACTCCCTTAGCTTTGGTGCGAGACTGCGCGCGACCCGCGATGCGAACTACACAAATGCGGGAGCAAACGGCCAGTTCACCTATAGCACGCTTACGGACTATATACCCAACAACCATAACAACTGGCAGAAGTATCAACATACCATCATCAACCAGTTCACCGCGCGGGCGACACTATTTGATGCGGCCCTGTTTTACCAGGATGACTGGAAGTTGAGCCAGCGCTTTACGTTCAGCTATGGGCTTCGCTACGAAACACAGAACCGCATCAACGATAAGAACGACTGGGCTCCGCGCGTTTCCTTTGCCTATGCGCTTGACGGCGGCGGCAAGAAGCCTGCCAAGACCGTGCTGCGCGCCGGCTATGGATGGTTCTTCCAGCGCTTTGGCGTTGCCAATACCTTTGGCGGCGGGGGCAGTACGCCATTCGTCATCGAGACGATTCACCACAATGTGCCGGCTCCGGGGAAGCAATCGAATCAGCAGATCGTGATCCAGTCCTTTGATAACTCGAACTCGGATAACGAAAATAATGCGCCGATTTACTATCAGATTGATCCGCACTTTCACGCCGCGGTAGATATGCAGGGAGCCATTGGCGTCGACCGGCAAATCGCTAAGACGGTCACGGCAAATGTCACGTACCTCTATAGCCAGGGTGTGCACCAGTACTTCACCAACAACCTGAGTGCGCTTCCCTTCGATTCATCGAGCGGCACGTATGCGGATGCTACTGGTTTGACGCCGCCAAGTGAGAACCTCTACACCTATCAGTCCGGAGGCTTTTACCGGCAGCACCAGATCATTGCGAGCGGCAATGCGCGGTATCGCCGCTTCAGCCTCTTCGGCTTCTATGTTTACAACAATGCGAAGAGCGATACGGGTGGCGTCAATAGCTTTCCGTCCGATGCGCACAATCCGGGACTGGACTATGGGCGGAACACCTTCGACATTCACAACCGCTTTGTCCTTCTCGGTAATATTCAAGCGCCGTGGGCCATGTCATTCGCGCCATTCCTCGTCTATAACTCGGGGACACCCTACAACATCACGATTGGCCAGGACCTCACGCAAAATAACCAGTTCAATGCGCGTCCGACGTTTGCGGCGAGCTGCAACGAAACCGGTGTTGTCTCCACTCAATTCGGCTGTCTGAATACCAATCCCATCGGCACCAATGAGAAGATCATTCCGTATGGACTTGGTACGGGTCCGCAGAATGTGAGCCTGAACCTGCGCGTCAGCAAGGTGATTGGCATTGGACCGCGTGTTGAGAATGGACGCGGCGCCTCAGGCGGCGGACCAGGTGGCGGCGGTGGACGTGGCGGGCGTGGTTTCAACGGCTTAAGCGGCAATCAAGGTGGGCCGGGGCGGCTGGATGCCACCGTACCGCGCAAATATAGCCTGACGTTATCAGCGTTTTCGTCGAATGTGCTGAATCATCAGAACCTTGGCACACCGAACGGCACTCTGCTTTCGCCCTTTTTTGACAAATCACAATCGCTGGCAGGTGGGTTCTTTGGGCCGCCGACGGCTGGCAATCGCAGTATCTTTTTGTCAGCAGACTTTAACTTCTAAGCGATTTGGCAGAGGCGGTTTCTTGACTGGTCTCTGCCAAACGATTAGGCTTTAGGTAGTGTTCCATTCATCCATTCCGGCGACTTGTTGCGGGTGTTGTCCTGCACGTGCCGGACTTTTGAGTGAATGATCCCAGCGAACACTACAGTTCCAAAATTCACAAAAAGCCCGCGTAGATCACACATCTGACGCGGGTTTCTTATTTTCAACACAAGGGAACCAAATGATTGAGACTGCTGCCCCCGCGAAAGAAACCAAAGCGCAGAAGATAGAACGCCTGAAGCGCGAGAAAAACCCTTGGGAAGCGTTCAATGAAGTACGCGAGTTTGCCCGCCAGGGGCGCGCCAGTGTGGTTCCAGAGTGGGCGTCTGCATATTTTAAATGGTGGGGCGTGTACACGCAGGGTGATGGCGTAGGCGCCGTTGGCGGCAAGGGTGGCGAGGGGTTGGCCACCGAATACTTCATGCTGCGCGTCGGAATTCCCAATGGGATCATCCGCGCGGATCAGTTGCGGGTAATTGCCGACATTACGCGTAAGCATGCGCGCAATCTGGCCGATATCACTGTCCGGCAGAATATCCAGCTGCACTGGCTGACGATTGAATCTCTGCCGGAAATTGTGGATGCGCTGGATGCGATTGGGCTATCGCCCAAGGGCGCCTGCGGAGATGTAGTCCGCAATGTGACCGGCTGCCCGCTCGCGGGGATTGCGCACGATGAAATTCTGGATGCTTCTCCGCTGGCGGTTGCGGTGGCGCACGAGCTGACGGCGAATCCTGATTTCTACAATCTGCCGCGCAAGTTCAAGATTTCGATTTCCGGCTGCTCGGTATGGTGCAACTACCCTGAGATTAATGACGTTGCTCTGACTGGCGTGCGTCGTGGCG
The DNA here is from genome assembly GCA_013285705.1 of Acidobacteriota bacterium. Taxonomy (GTDB): domain Bacteria; phylum Acidobacteriota; class Terriglobia; order Terriglobales; family Acidobacteriaceae; genus Alloacidobacterium. The sequence continues at coordinate 19,650 of JABDHA010000055.1, read as the reverse complement.
ACGAAGTTGGATACTCGTTGCGCGTGGGCGGTGGACTTTCGAACGAGCCGCATCTTGGCGTTCGGCTGGACGCGTTTATCCAGCCCGAGCAGGCGCTGGATGTGGTGCGGCGCGTGGCAGAGATCTTTCGTGATCAGCAGGGACTACGCGAAAGCCGCGACCGTGCGCGCTTGAAATATCTCTTTATGCGTGAGGGATGGACGGCGGAGAGTTTTCTGAGCGAACTGGAGACGCGGCTTGGCTACAAGCTCGATCCGGGCGTGGAAGAACATGCGCCGGAAGATATTCTGCGCGATCATGCCGGCATTCATTCGCAGAGACAGGCAGGGCTGAGCTACGTTGGCGCTTCAGTATTGCGTGGAAGATTGACAGGCGATCAGCTGGCGACGGCAGCGGAGCTGGCTGAGCGCTTGGGTTCGGGCGAATTACGCGCGACGATCATGCAGAACCTGATCTTCATCAACGTGCCGACGGAAAATGCCGGAGAGCTTGCAGGCGAGATCGAAAAGATTGGCCTGCGCGTGGAAGGGTCGACCTTCTGGCGCGGCGCGATTGCCTGCACCGGTACGGAGTTCTGCAAGCTTGCCATCACAGAGACGAAGGGCTTCGCGCGCTGGCTCGTAGAAGAACTCGAGGAACGGGTTCCGCAATTCGATGAGCAGTTGAAGCTGCACGTAACTGGCTGCCCGAACAGCTGTGGCCAGCACTGGATCGCGGACATTGGTCTCGAAGGCAAAAAGATCAAGCACGAAGGCAAGATGGTGGATGCTTACTACTTCTGCGTTGGCGGAGCGGTGGGCAAGTATGCGACGGTGGCGCGGCCTGTTGGGTACCGTGCACCTGCAACGGAAGTACCGGCAGCGCTGGAGCGGTTATTGCGTACCTATCTTTCAGAGCGCCATCCGGAAGAAAATCTGCGCACTTATTTTGGGCGCCACTCGACGGACGAAATACGCGACCGTCTTTCCGGCGTGCCCGTTGAAGCAGTCGAACGGGACGTGCCTGCGGGACGCGTGCCTCATGGAGTTGCGGAATGAGCCTTTTCCCTATCTTTCTGAAGCTGCAGGATCGACCCTGCCTGGTCATTGGCGCGGGAGAGATTGCGGAATCCAAAATTCACAGTCTGCTGACGGCAGGCGCGCGGGTGACGGTCGTTTCGCCCGAAGCCAAGCCAGACTTAGTGGCGCTCGCCGATGAGGGCCGGTTTACGTGGCATCGGCGCGCCTACGTCGAGTCTGATCTGGACGGGGCATTTCTGGTCGTGGCTGCGACGGATGAGATGGAAGTCAACGCATCTGTCTATCGGGACGCGGTGAATCGCAACATCCTCTGCAACGCTGTCGACGATCCTCCAAACTGCGACTTCTACTTCCCTTCCGTGGTGAGGCGCGACAAACTGCAAATTGCCATTTCGACAGCGGGCGAGAGTCCGGCGCTGGCGCAACAGCTGCGGAAGGAGATCGACGAGCAGCTTCCAAACGACCTGGGGCCGTGGCTCGATGATCTGGGTGAATTGCGGAGAGAGATGCTGGCTACGCTTCCGGCGGGCGAATCCCGAAAGCTGTTGCTGCATGAGCTGGCGCAACGGCAGGTCTGCGGATCGGATCATTGCCCGTCCCGGCAACTTGCGCGGTTGGCCGAGGTAGCGCTCTCACATCAGTGACCGTCGAGCAGGCTGTAGGTAAGCACCGCAAGCACGATGAGACTGATGATGAGGTAAAGCCAGTCTTTCTCCGCGGAAAATCCGAAAGCCGCGAAAATCACACGCGCGATGGGCGTTGCAATCAGCAGCAGAAGCCCTAGCTGAATGATCGCGTTACTGTCTCCGGTGTGCAGTTGCTTGATGACTCCGACGGGACTTCGCAGTCCGGCAGCAACGCTGTGGAATGTAGCGTAGTCTGGCCGCGGGCCGCGATTCTGATTCAGATACAGCACTCCGCCGATGAAAACCACGAAGGCCGCGATCAAGACTCCGGTTCGGAGCAGGTGGCCCATGGCCACTTCCATCTTCTGATCGTTCATCATTAGAGCCTGCCTGTAACGCTGTTGTAGATCATTTCGATTCCCAACAGAACAATGACACCTGCAAAGACGAGACGCAATGTCTTGACCTTGGCTTTGACCAGGATGCGCGCGCCTAAGAGCGAGCCAATCAACACGCCAAGCATGACGGGCATGGCGAGACCAGGAGAAATGTAACCACGACTGAGATAAATTCCAGCGCTCGCTGCAGCGGTGACTCCGATCATGAAATTACTCGTTGTAGTCGAAACCTTGAAGGGCAAATGCATGGCTTGGTCCATGGCAAGAACTTTGACTGCGCCGGAACCGATGCCGAGCAGACCCGAGAGTGTTCCCGCAACGAGCATAAGGCTAAAACCTGCGGGAACATTCTGCGCAACGTAGCTCTCCGGCCCGCTTGGACCAGGGTAGCTACCCTGCAGCCTGAGTTTTAACGCTAATGGATTGGGCTGGCGATGGGCCACGTCGGGATGGCTTCGGAATGAGGCGTAGGCTGAATACAACAAAACAGCTCCAAAGACAATACCGATGGCGTGCGTAGAAACAATGAGTGTCAGATAGGCGCCAAGCAGCGCGCCGAGCGTCGTTGCGATTTCAAGAAACATTCCGATGCGTACGTTGGAAAATCCTTCGCGTACATAGGCGGCAGCGGCTCCAGACGACGTCGCAATCACGGAGACAAGCGAAGCGCCGATGGCGTAGCGGATATCGATATGGAAAAGCAGCGTGAGCACAGGCACGATGACGACGCCGCCGCCCAGGCCGGTCAACGACCCGAGCAGGCCAGCCAGAATCGAGCTGAAAAATATCCAGGATGAGAATTCGATCGTGTTCATCGTCTGTGAACTGAGAAGAAACAGAATACCCGCTCAATGGACGAAGCGCATCTTTTCTATTCCACTTTAAAAATTGCAACGCTATCCGGTGGAAGATTGAGCGATGCTTGATCTGTTTTTATCGCTGCATTTGAGGACAATACCACCTTCGATGCCGACGGTATCTGTCTTTTCAGCGGCTGGTTCCTGAGGTTTACAACAATTTCCAGATCACCGCGCCGCATCGCGAGCCACTTTTCTTCTTCGCTGTATTCCACTTTGATCTTTTTGAGCGATCCATCCGTCAGCTCAGGATGGCTCTTACGTAAAGCGATAACTTGCCTATACCAGTCGAGCATCTCCGCGTGCTGCTCGTTGGCCTGTTCTTCCCAATTAAGTTTGGAACGCAGGAAGGTCTGCTCGTCCTGGGGATCGGGAATGTCATCGGGACTCCAGCCGAATGCGGCAAATTCTTTTTTGCGCCCCTCGGAGACGAGACGTCCTAAATGTGGGTCTTCGTGATCGGTGAAATATTGGAAGGGTGAAGATGCAGCCCATTCTTCCCCCTGAAACAGCATGGGCACAAAGGGCGCCGTGAAGACAAGAGCGGCAGCAATTTTTGCTCGTTCTGTATTTACCAGATGACAAAGGCGCTCACCCTGCGCACGATTGCCGACCTGATCGTGATTTTGCGAGTAGCCAAGAAAGCGCCACGCCGAGAGTCCTTCGACCGGTCGTCCGTGAATACGGTCACGATGAGGTGCGTAGATTCCGTCATAGACAAAGGCCGATTTGAGGGATTTGGCAAGGTCGGCCATCGTGCCGAAATCGGAGTAGTAGCCACTGCAATCGCCGGTGAGCACGGTAACCAGCGAATGATGGAAGTCATCGCTCCATTGCGCGTCCATGCCATAACCGCCGGCTTCGGGCGCTTTCACCAGGTGCGGGTCGTTGAGGTCGCTCTCGGCGATGACCGCATAGCGCCTGCCCGTTTCTGCTTCCAGAGCACGCACTTCGGTCGAGAGCTGCTCCATGAAGTGGATGGCGGAGCGATCCATGTAGGCGTGCACCGCGTCGAGACGAAGCCCATCGAAATGATAGTCGCGCAGCCACATGAGAGCGTTGTCGCAAAGGAAGCGGCGCACTTCATGGCTGCCTGCGTCCTCAAGATTGACGGCATCACCCCACGGCGTGTTGTGCAGATGCGTGAAATAAGGACCAAATTTGCCGAGATAATTTCCAGACGGCCCGAGATGGTTGTAGACCACGTCGAGCAGCACGGCGAGCCCGTGCTCATGGCATGCATTCACGAAACGCTTCAGCGCCTCTGGGCCGCCGTATGCGTCTTGCGGTGCGAACAGGCTTACGCCGTCGTAGCCCCAGCCACGACTTCCAGGAAATGCGTTGACCGGCATAAGTTCAACGTGCGTGATACCGAGGCCTCTGAGATACCGAAGACGAAGCTGTGCTGCCTCAAGAGTTCCTTCAGGAGTAAACGTACCGATGTGCAGCTCATACAGGATGGCGCTCGCCAGCGGAGGCGCCTGCCATTGTGCGTCGGTCCAGGCAAACCCTGCGTGATCGACAACACGCGAAGGCCCATGCACTCCATGAGGCTGCCAGGCAGAGCGCGGATCGGGAACAGCTGGTTGGCTGCCGTCGACGAGGAATGCATAGTCGGTTCCAGCGCCTGCATTCTCGACATCCGCTTGCCACCAGTCACCAGCGGTCTTCTGCATAGGATGTACAGTGCTCTCGATCTTGACGCCAATGGTGCTCGGCTCAGGCGCCCAGACTTTGAATCGATGCATCGTTCTTTCCCTCGCGGATTCAGCTATTGCTCGTGATAGTAGCGGGACAGTCCACCATCTACATAGTATGTCGCGCCTGTGATGTACGCTGCGTCCTCAGACGCCAGGTACGCGGCCAGGGCGGCTACATCTTCAACGGTACCGAGGCGTCCGAGCGGAATCTGCTCCAGCAGTGCATCGAGCTTAGGCTTGTCTTCAAGCAACTGCTTGTTGATCGGTGTCGCGATAGCGCCGGGAGCGATATTGTTGATCGTGATTCCCAGTGGCCCTAATTCGACACACAGGTTTCGCATCAGCATGCGCAGGCCGCCCTTGCTGGCGCAGTAAGTAGCAAAGCCGGGGAAGGCCATATCTTCATGAACGGAGCTGATGTTGATAATGCGGCCCGGCTTCTTTTCGGCTGCCAGTTTGCGCACGAACGCCTGCGTGACAAAGAATGGCGCTTTCAGGTTGACGCCAATGATGCGTTCGAAGTCTTCTTCCTTCGCATCCAGAAACGATGTGTTGGTTTCGACGCCGGCGTTGTTGACGAGAATGTCTGCCGATCCAAACTCCTGCCACGCCTTCTCAACGAGAGACTGCACAGCCTCGACTTCTGATACGTCCGCCTGCACGACGATTCCCCGGGCACCCGCGGCTTCGACCATCTTCAACGTTTCAGCAGCGCCTTCGCCGTGCCCAACGTAGTTGATCACGATGTTTGCGCCTTCGCTCGCGAGGCGCTTCGCGATGCCTTGGCCTATTCCCGAGCCTGACCCGGTAATGATCGCAACCTGCCCTTGCAAGCGACCCATATCTTGCGCTCCCTCACTGTTTGCGTGCTTTTAGGATGGACAAACAGTCCTATTCTTTCAGATGCGCGACAGGAATAAAGGGAAGATTAAAAGGAGTAGTGGGGAGCCTGAGCGACTCCCCACTTTTTGACATTTATGACTTTGCCGTCGAATGTTTGCCCGGCTTTACCTCGATTTCATTCACAACCTGCTGGACGTTTGGAACTTCCTTCGCCAGCTTTCCAGCTTCCGCCTTCTGCGCTCCGGTTTTTACCGTGCCTTTCAGCATAAGCGTCCCATTTTTCGCAGAGTAATCGATGCTTTGATCGTCTAGGTTCTTGTTCGCCTTGAGAGATGCCTTGAAGTTGTCCTCGATGGCGCTATCAAGATTGGAATCGACTGACTTTGCCTGGCTTTCCGCGCCTGGAGGCCGGACGCCAATCTGATCTGCAATCGTGTAATCCGGCGCTGCCTGCCTGGCGACGGTCTCAGCCTGCGTCTTCTGATCTGCCGAGGCCACATCGCCTGTAAGGGTAATCACACCCTTATCCTGATCTTGCGATACACTCACATCGCTGAGATTGCTACTGCTGAGCGCATTCGTAACTGCCGACTTCTCATCGGGATGAGCCGGTTTATTATTGCAACCAGCAACAACCAGCAGCGCGCTCGCGAGAAGAGCTACGTATCCTGTTAAAAATTTCTGTTGCATACTTTGTGCCATGGTTTTATTGCTCCTGAGAAGAGAACTGCTTCTTACGTACAATAGGATGCTCTGCTCGATCCTTTTTAGTACTTCGACAGTTACAAAAAGAATCGCCTAAGACGGGCAACCTCCAGGCGAGTATCGGCATAGGAGATGAAATGCACGGTAAGGTACGCGTTGGAATTTCTGGCTGGACATATGAGCCGTGGCGTGGAGTTTTCTACCCGGAACGGCTCCCGCAGAAAAAAGAGCTCGACTATGCGTCTCATGCACTTTCGAGCATTGAGATCAACGGCACCTTCTACTCGCTGCAGCGCCCCAAGTCCTTTGAGCACTGGACGAACGAGACGCCTGACGATTTTGTTTTTTCCGTAAAGGCACCCCAATACATCACGCATATACGCAGACTGCGCGATGTGGAGGGCGCTCTGGCAAATTTCTTTGCTTCCGGATTGCTTAAGCTGGGAAAGAAGCTCGGTCCGGTGCTCTGGCAGTTTCCGCCAAGCTTTAAATTCGACCCCGCGCTTACCGAGGCTTTCTTTGCACGCCTGCCTGTCGATACGGATCACGCTGTTGCGCTCGGTGAAGCGCACGAGCCCTGGATGAAAGACCGAACCTTTCTTGAACCCGCGAACAAGCTGAAGATTCGACATGCGATGGAGATTCGGCACAAGAGTTTTGCAACCCCGGAATTTATCGCACTGCTGCGCAAATACCGGGTCGCTCTGGTGTGCGCCGATACTGTGGCATGGCCGCGATTGATGGATGTGACGTCGGATTTTGTCTACTGCCGCATGCATGGTTCCGAGGTGCTCTACGCCAGCGGATATGACGACGCGTCTCTGGACCGGTGGGCAGAGCGCGTTGTCGCATGGGCTCGAGGTGCGGAGCCCGCCGATGCGGAAGAGGTGACCCCTACGCCCTCCACACAAGACAACGGACGCGATGTCTACGTGTATTTCGACAATGACCTCAAGGTGCGGGCGCCTTTCGATGCGCAGAACATGATGCAGCGCGTCAACAAGCTGCTCTCGTAACCCACAAACATTCTGCAATTTAGAGAGATTCCTACAAGATATCTCGTTTTTTCTTGTCAAATATTGCAATTAGCGATATTGTTATTGCGGATTGCGATATGAAATTGGGCGAGAAAATCCGTTACCTGCGCGAAGTGGAAGGCAATTTGCGCGGCATGAACCGGGCCATGACACAGCAGGAATTGCTTCGCGCCATCCGTTCCGAACTTGGGACAGATGGCGGCGTCAAGATGAGCCAGTCGTACTTGTCTCAGATTGAAAGCGGAGCACGGCCCCACCTCACGAACACCACGCGGCAGTTGCTGGCGAAGTTTTTCAAGGTGCATCCGGGCTACCTGGTGGACGACCCCGACGGCTACCATCCAGAGCTGTTGAGCGATGCGCGCACGCTCGAAGACAAGCTGGATTTGTGGCTGGTGAGCGGCGCGGAGCGGTTTCGTCGTGATCCTGCGGTACGCCAGGCGCTGTTGGCCTTGGCGCGGCACAAAGACACGAGGCAGTGCTTATTGCTGCTGGAAGCGGTGATGGAAACTCCCGGTCTCGTCGAACGGCTGTTGGAGGTGTTGCGGCCGGGGAACGCTGCATCCGCGCCTGCGACGAAAGTGCGGACAAAAGACCGGCCGGCCAGGAGGCTGTCCGGAAAGGAGAGTCAGAAATGACGTGGGAAGGTTTCTACCTGTTTTGCTTTGCTCTGGGCCTTTGTCTCAGCGCGATTGCATTCGTAGGCGGCTTCTCTCATTTTCACATTGGCCACTTACACCTGCATCTGGACAAGGCGGGACATGCGCATGCGGGAACGAGTCATGGCGCGAATACAAATTCGATCAGCCCCATCAATGGATTCACGCTGGTGATTTTTCTCTGCTGGTTTGGCGGCACCGGTTATCTGCTGGAGCGGTATGGCGGATTTGTTGTTCCAGTCGTGCTACTGCTTGCAACGATTGCCGGAGTTGCAGGAGCGGCAGCGCTGTTCTGGTTTATGGCGCATGTGTTGGCGCCGCATGAACACGAGCTGACGGCCGAGGAGACGGCGACGATCGGCATGGTAGGCCGGGTGAGCGGCGCGATTCGCGATCATGGCACGGGTGAGATTCTGTTCTCGCAGAATGGCAGCCGCCGGTTTTCCGCAGCGCGTAGCGAGAACGGATTGCCGATTGCGCGCGATACAGAAGTTGTGGTGATGCGCTATGAGCAGGGCATTGCCTGGGTGCGCCGATGGGATGAAGTTGCAGACTAGCTGCGTTCATTCCCGGAGGCGACGAATCAACCGATTTCTAACACAGTTTTCCCAGTGGAAAGGACTGGGATCACTATGACAAACACCATCATTATCATCGTTGGATTGAGTTTATTGGCCATCATTGTTCTGGCAGGCCTGCTGGCAAGGATGTTTCGCAAGGCCGGCCCGAATGAGGCGCTGGTTGTCTATGGATTTCGTGGGCCGCGCGTGATTAAAGGGCACGGCACGGTGATCTTCCCCATGATCGAGAATTGCCGCGAGCTTTCGCTGGAACTGATGTCGTTTGACGTGGCTCCGCAGCAGGACCTTTATACGAAGCAAGGCGTTGCCGTGACGGTAGAAGCGGTGGCGCAGATCAAGGTGCGCTCCGATCAGGAATCGATCCTTACGGCTGCGGAACAGTTCCTGAGCAAGACGCCTCCGCAGCGCGAAGGCCTGATACGGCTGGTGATGGAGGGCCATCTGCGCGGCATTATCGGTCAGCTTACCGTCGAGCAGATTGTGAAGGAGCCGGAGATGGTTGCTGATCGTATGCGCGGAACGTGCGCAGACGATATGAGCAAGATGGGCCTCGAAGTTGTTTCGTTCACCATCAAGGAAGTCCGCGACAAGAACGAGTACATCACCAACATGGGACGGCCCGATATCGTGCGTATTCGTCGCGATGCTGATGTCGCAGCAGCAGAAGCCGAGCGCGATACGGCAATTCGCAGAGCCAATGCTCTGCGCGAAGCTGCCATCGCCAAGGCGGCTGCCGACCAGGAACGCGTCATCGCAGAGACGGCTTCATTGGCCAAGCAGGCGCAGGCACAGCGCGATCTCGATATCCAGAAAGCGCAGTTTGCAGAACAGAGCCGCAAGCAGCAGGCACAAGCGGACAAGGCCTACGAGTTGCAGACAAACGTGATGCAGCAGCAGGTTGTTGCCGAACAGGTGAAAGTTCAGCAGGTGGAAAAAGAGCAGCAGATCAAGGTGCAGGAAGCGGAAATTCTGCGTCATGAAAAAGAGCTGATCGCGACTGTATTGAAACAGGCGGAGATTGAGCGCCAGCGGATCGAAAATCTTGCTGCTGCTGAAAGGTCCCGTCTGACGATCGAGGCCGAAGGCCGCGCTTCCGCCATTCGTGCACAGGGCGAAGCGGAAGCAGCCGTCATCTTCCAGAAGGGCGAAGCCGAGGCCAAAGCGATGAACGTGAAAGCTGAAGCGTATCAGGACTGGAACCAGGCTGCGGTTGTCGACCGCCTGATCAGCAATATGGCTGAGGTGGTGCGGGCAATGGCCGAACCGCTGGGGAAGGTGGATAAGATCACCATCGTTTCTACCGGCAACGATGGCGCAACCGGAGCCAACAAACTCATGGGTGATATGACGAAAATGGCCGCCCAGGTACCGGCATTGTTTGAAGCACTTTCAGGCATGGACATGCATGAGCTGATGAGCAACGTGAAAAGTATGCGGGCGCGGCCGAATGGTGCAGCAACCGTCGATGGCAAGTAACACTTAACTTTGGGCGGAGCTTCGCGGCTCCGCCCACTTTCCTTTTTCCATAAGGAGGAAGATATGGCTCTCCTAGAACGCGTTGCAGCGTTGCTGCGCGCCAACGTAAATGACCTGATCGATAAAGCGGAAGACCCGGAGAAAATGCTGAAGCAATTGGTACTCGACATGGAAAATCAATTGTTGCAGGTAAAGACACAGGTGGCGATTGCCATTGCCGATCAGCATCTTCTCGAAAAAAAGAAGACGGAGCACGATCACTCCGCGGAAGAGTGGCACAAAAAGGCTGAGCTCGCAGTGAGCAAAGGCAAGGACGATCTCGCACGAGCCGCACTGGAGCGCGCGTTGAGCCATGAGCAGATGGCGTTGGGCTTCACCCAGCAGCTTGAAGACCAGTCAAGCGAGGCAGATTCTCTGCGGTCCGCGCTGCGAAGGCTGGATCAAAAACTGGTGGAAACGCGCAGCCGCTGCGAAATGCTGATTGCGCAGCACCGGCGCGCGCGGGTTGTCGGCAAGGCGAACCGGGTGCGCCAGAAAGTGGATGCGGTGCAGAATGGAACCGGGATCGACCGGCTGCGGCTCCGCGTGGCTGGGGCCGAATCAGAAAATGCGGCGACTCATGAGCTGCTGGCTGACGATTCGCTCGAAGATCGCTTCGCTAACCTGGAACGCGAGGAACAGATAGAAGGTCTGCTGCGCGACCTGAAAGAGCGGCACGGCAAGACGGCCTAACTTTATTCGAGGTTGACTTGCCCGTACTCGAGCAGCGTCACCGGCAGAACTCCGCCGGTGACGCTGCCGAGAACGGGGGGACCGAGCCACAGGAAATATTGCGGACGAGAGGCTATTCGAGGACACAGTTTTGATTCTTTCTTAACACTTTTGCGAAATTGCATCTCATGTCTGTACCTTTAACTGGAGTCTATGAGCGATCCACACAACTTCAACCTGCAATCTGCCGCGCGCCAGTGCATGCTTGAACACGGTTTCCAGCCCGATTTTCCCAAGTCCGTACAAGACGAGATACACGCGCTACAAACGAATCCCCGAAAAGTGAATGCAGTGCCTGATGTGCGCGACCTCCGTGAATCACTCTGGTCGTCCATCGACAACGACACATCGCGCGACCTTGACCAGATCGAGGTTGCAAAAGAAATGGATAACGGCACGGTGCGCATCCAGATTGCGATTGCCGATGTGGACGTCTATGTTCCGGCTGGTTCAGCAATCGACAAACATGCCGCTGAGCAGACGGCTACCATTTATACAGGCGTGCACAATTTTTCCATGCTGCCAGAAGAGCTATCGACGGGCCTCACTTCCCTGCTCGAAGGACAGGAAAGATTGAGCGTCGTGTACGAGTTCTCAGTCGATGCCGATGGCTGCGTCAGCGCACATGATATTTATCGCGCTACAGTCGCCAATCGCGCGCAGCTTGCCTATGCAGCTGTGGGAGCCTGGCTGCAGACTAAGAAAAATGCTCCGCCGAAGGTATCGGCTTCAGCTGAGTTGCAGAAACAATTATTGCTGCAGAATCGCGTTGCGCAGCAGCTAAAAAAAGAACGCTATCGTCGCGGCGCGCTCAATCTTGAGACGATCGAAACGCATCCACTGGTAGTGGGCAATCAGCTAGTCGACATTGAAACACAACATAGAAGTCTCGCCAGCGATTTGATCGAAGATTTTATGATCGCGGCCAATGAGGTGGTAGCGAAGAGTTTGGAACAAGCGCATTTCTCCTCCATTCGAAGAGTGGTAAAAACACCCAAGCGTTGGGACCGTATTGTGGAGTTGGCTGCGCAGTATGGCACCAAGCTTCCTGGGGTGCCCGATTCCAAGGCGCTCCAGGACTTCCTTTGTGAGCGCCGGACAACCGATCCTGAGCACTTCCCCGATCTCTCCCTGGCGGTGATCAAGCTGCTGGGCTCCGGAGAATATGTACTGGAGCGCGATGGAGAATCTGCGCAGGGGCACTTTGGCCTGGCCGTGCAAGATTACACTCATTCGACGGCACCGAATCGCCGTTATGCTGATCTGGTGACGCAGCGGCTGCTTAAAGCGATGCTGGCCAAACAAAAAGCTCCCTATTCCGATGATGCATTGGCTGCGATCGCGCAGCAGTGCACGAAGCAGGAAAATGCTGCCCGCAAGGTTGAACGGGAGATGGGAAAACGCATCGCCGCGGTTGTGATGCGAAACCGCATCGGGCAGACATTCGCAGCGATCGTGACTGGGGTGAATGAGCATGGGTCGTTTGTGAGGACAAAGAATCCACATGTTGAAGGCATGCTGGTGCGGGGACAAAAGGGCGTGGACGTGGGTGACAAGATCAACGTAACGCTCGTGCGAACGGATCCAGAACACGGATATATCGATTTCGCACGGAGCTAGCATGCGTCCTAACCTGGCCACATTGGTCGAAGATTTTCGCCGCCACGGAAATGCTACAGCTATTGTTACGTATCGAGGAAACCGGCGAATCAGCAACAGCTACAGCGAGATTGCTTCTCTGGCTGAGCGCTTTGCGCACGAGCTGAAACGCCGCGAAATCGCAGCCGGCGAGCGGGTATTGCTCTTGGGGCAAAATAGCGCGGAGTGGATCGGTGCCTTCTTTGGCTGTGTTCTGCGTGGTGTTCTCGTGGTTCCACTAGATGCAAGCGGTAGTGTTGAATTTGCGAAGCGAGTGCTCGACGAGACGAGTCCAAGGTTAGTGGTTGGAGATCGGTCGCTCATCGCAGGCTTACCAAATCCATTTCTAACTCTTGCATTCGAGGATTTTGACAATCTGCGGACCGAAGAACGAACCGAAGCCGCAAAGTCTTCAATCAATCTTGATACTCCATTACAGATTCTCTTTACCTCCGGCACAACATCCGAGCCAAAGGGTGTTGTTCATACGCACCGCAATGTGCTTGCCAGTGTCGCCCCCATCGAACGGGAGATGCAGAAGTATCTACGCTACGAGCGATTCGTGCACCCCCTGCGTTTTCTGCATACGCTTCCCTTGAGTCACGTTTTCGGCCAGTTCATGGGTCTATGGCTACCTGTGCTGCTTGGCGCTGAGGTACATTTTGAGTCGCGTCTGCAGGCGCAGCGATTGATTGAGATCATCGGACGCGAGCGGATCTCCGTTCTTGCGGCGGCTCCGCGAGTGCTGGATTTGTTGCGGTCGCATCTGCTGTCGATTGATCCTGGCCTGAATGGAGAAATACAAAAGGCACAGGGAGAATCCGTCTGGCGACGGTGGTGGCGCTTCCGAAACGTTCATCGTCTTTTTGGAATTAAGTTCTGGGCGTTTGTCTGCGGCGGTGCATCTCTACCTGCCGATCTTGAGAGCTTCTGGAACACGCTTGGGTTTGCGCTCATCCAAGGCTACGGGATGACGGAGACGACAGCACTGATTACGCTGAATCATCCTTTCAAGATCGGTAAAGGCACAATCGGCAAGCCGCTGCCGGGGCGCGAACTTCGCATCAACGACGATGGAGAAATTCTCGTCCGAGGCGATATGGTTTCTACCTCGACCTGGCAACAGGGAAAGATGAAGCAGGCCTCTGACACATGGCTCGCGACAGGCGATCTCGTGCGTAGTGACGATCAGGGGCAGCTTCAGTTTCTGGGCCGGAAGAGTCAGGTGATTGTTACGTCCTCCGGATTGAATATTCATCCGGAAGATGTGGAGGCAGTTCTCGATCAGCAAATCGGCGTGCGCGCATCGGCTGTTGTATCTGTGATGATGCCGGGTGGCACTGAGGCGATGGCAATTTTGCTCTTTCGCGGTACGGAAGCGGAAGCAGCGCAAGCCGTGCGGGAAACGAATGCGGCTCTTGCTGAGTATCAACGCATTCGTTATTGGCGCGTGTGGTCCGAGCTGGATTTTCCGCGCACCTCAACAGGAAAGATTCAACGCGGAAAGATTGCGCAGTGGGCAAATACGCATGTTTTATCCGAACAAAGCGTGACAAGTGAAAACGGTGATGCGCTCGTGGAATTGATTTCGCACATTGCTCGCAGTAAACCGACGAATGTGTCAGAGGATGCACGGCTGGATGAAGATTTTCACCTGGACAGCTTGGGGCGCGTGCAGCTGCAAAGCGAGCTGGAGCAACGGCTGGGAGCGGAGCTCGACGATGCGACACTGGCGCGCATTGCAACGCTCGGCGAGTTAAGGCAACAACTCGGTCTATTAGGCCACACTGCTGATACTTCCGAGCAACATATATCAACGCCTGCCGTACCGCTCCATCAGGAAACGCAGGATAAGACAATGTATCCGCCCTGGCCCTGGTCGCGGCCGATGCAGCTTATCCGGGTTTTGTTTATTGAATGTGTGATGCGGCCGCTGGTTTGGATACTTGGGACTCCACGCATCGAATATAACGGGGATATTACTTGGCCACAGAAGCCAGTCCTCATCATCGCGAACCATGTGACGGCGTATGACGGCGCTCTCGTTCTATATGCGCTACCCGGAAAAATGCGCCGCCATGTAGCGATTGCTATGGCAGCCAACATACTCGATGATTTTCGCCGCGCGCGCGGCCAGGGCTCATGGTTTCTGAATGCGCTGGCTCCCGCGGCTTACTGGCTTACAACTGCGCTCTTCAACGTGTTTCCGCTCCCGCGCACCGCGGGCTTTCGCGACAGTTTTGCGCACATGGGAAAGGCTCTGGACCGCGGATACAACATTCTGATCTTCCCCGAAGGGCATCGTACAAGCGGGGAGTTGCAACGGTTTCGTTCCGGTATTGGGCTGCTCGTGCAGGAATCGAACGCCGAGGTACTGCCTGTGGCGCTTCAGGGATTGGGCGCGTTGAAACAAAGCGGTCAACGCTGGTTTCGTTCCGGCAAATTGTCGATCCGCGTCGGGCAACCGATGCGAATTGATACGCACCTGCCTGCGGAGGAAATTACAACTACACTTGAGCGCACATTGCGGAAAATGCTGGAGTAGCTACCTTGCCTGCTTGCCCAGTAATACATCCACCCCGCCGGTAAAGCTTCTTCCTGGCATGGGAACGTCAATAATTTCCTGATAACCAGTGTTGCTTAGATTCGACATTTGCAGATATGGATGAATGCGTCCGCGTTCTCGAGCAATGGCCACGTTCCAGACCGGGTATGCATCGGTTTGATATCGCTGGGTGATGCCAACACGGTTCTGGAGCATGTATCCACGCACAGGCTCCGCCGTCCACTCAAAGACCGCATTGTTGACTGGGTAGTTGAAGACATATTCCGATTGCAAGCCATGGAGAGCCTGCTGCGCACCGGACAAGAACGTCCATGCCAGCTTGAGCTGCTCTCCGTGCATCGGATGCCATGTCCACGCGCTTTCTACTCCGGCATAGCGCAGCCCGGTAAGATTGCTCGCCTGCCAGAGGCTGTCTGCATTGGGACGAACGTAGTCGATGGTGTCGTGCTGCCGTGAATAGAATCCTGTCAATGAAAGATAGGACGTCGATCCTACGAACCAATCGGCTCCGGCTTCGTAATTCCACGCTGATTCTGGTTTGAGATTCGCGTTTCCAATCGTGGTTGGATCGCTGTAATAGAGATCAGTATAGGTAGGCAGACGAAAGCCATATCCGAGTGCAGCGCGGACTTTCACACTGCTGCCAAGCCAATAGCTTCCTGCGAGGGTCGGAGTGGTGACGTGATAGCCTCCGCTGATAATTTCCTGTCGCAAACCCGCGGTAAGCGATGCTCGCTTCCATTGCAGGTCAGCGTCAAGATATCCTGCGCCCCAGTTGCGCGCATGCTTGCCCAGATTGTTGCTTTGGATGGAATCGCCGTCACCTTCCAATCCATAAAAGATGGAGCTTTTGGCGCCCAGATGTTCGCTTCTACGCAATGCGCCCTGCCAGCTTTGATCGACGTGCTGGTTTGCGTAGAACGCAGGATCATTGCGCAGGAGAACGAAGTTATCCGTGTGCCGCCGATACCCAAAAGCAGCGTTGGTTTTGTCGCCCAACTCCTGCCGTATCGAGGCAAACCACCCTTTGGTTCGCTCCCAGGAATTGTAATTGCCATAGAACTGGTCGGCCCCGAATGCACGATCGCTGCCTGCCAGCAGGATATCGCTCTCGCCCAATGGAGTTTTCCAGCGAGTCTCCGAGCTTCCGTTTTCATTACGGTAGTCGCGGTCGGGAATAAACCCGGTGGAAAAATTCCGCTCCCCGGATACCAGTTCTGACCATTTCTTGCCTGTGATGGATCCAGTGAAAGCTTGATCGTTTTCGCCAAAACTGCCTACTCCAGTGCGCAGGCGCAAGGCGGTCGTCTCCGGTGTGGCTGTAACGAAGTCGACAACACCCCCGATCGCGTCCGAGCCGTAGAGAGTAGAACCAGCTCCGTGTAATACCTCGATGGCGCTCATTCCATCCATGGGTACAGGCAGGTCGAGATTATGGTGCGAGGTTTGCGCATCGTTGATGCGCAGGCCATTGACCAGGACGAGTGTTTGCTCGAAAGACGTGCCGCGAATGGAGATGTCGGCCTGCGCGCCGCCGGCACCTCGCTGCTCAATATAGGTCGATGCATCCGTCCGAAGACGATCTTCCACGGTTTGAAATGCGCGCGGGTGCTCCTGCGTATCCATGATCACAACCGAGCGATTGGACTCGCCCAGTGTGACCGGAGCGGGATTTCCAAGAACGACCACGGTTGTTTTTGCGGGAGTGACCGCTTGCGGTGGTTCCTGTGCCAAAACCTGACTGACGCATACAAGGCCATACAGGAGAGGCCAAAAGATTTTCATGAGAGCCATCATTCAGACATTTTCAGAAGATCACAATGCTAGTTTAGCCATGAACTGAATAGTTCAATGAGTGAACTATCGACTAGACTCGAAGCATGCGTATTGAAGCTTTTCTGGAGGAGTCTCCGCTCTTTGGGATATACCGTGCATCTCGCAAGCTCGATGCTGCGTTATTGCGGATACTCGGACCGAATGAGGTCACTTTTTTTGAGGCGCTGGTGTTGGTCTCGGTTTTATTTGAGGAACCGCGGGCGGTGAAGCCGTCTCGTTTGGCGGAAACATTCTCAACCGGGCGCGGCAATATCAGCAACTGCATTTCCTCGCTTGAAGCGCGCGGGTTGTTGAAGCGACGCATTGATCCTGAAGATGGGCGAAGTCTTCAGCTTGTATTGAAGCCGCTGGGACGGAAATATGCGATGCAGGCGATCCGCATTTTTGACCAGATGCAGAAGCAGTTTGAAAAGAAGATCGGAATGGGGCAGCTCAGGTCCGCTCTGCATGTAGTACGGCAGGTAGAAGAACTTTGCACACAGGCAACAACTTCATAAAATTCTGGTAGCTTGGGGACACGAATGACTTTGGATATCCATCATCTCGAACTGTTGATGTTGCTTCTGCTGCTCTTTGTGATCGGCCTGGCCGTTCTGGCGAAGCGGATCGAGCAGCCGTATCCCATTGTCTTTGTGCTGGGCGGCCTGGTACTCAGCTTTCTGCCTCCCGTTCCTGACATTGTTCTGCACCCTGATTTTGTATTTCTTGTGGTGTTGCCGCCTCTTCTTTTTGCTGCAGCGCACAACTCTTCATGGCGGGATCTTCGCGAAAACATGACCAGCATCCTGATGCTGGCCTTTGGGCTGGTCGCATTTACCGTCGTTGGCGTAGGATTTGCCGCGCATTTCTTCTTTCCGCAGCTGACATGGAGAACAGGCCTTGTGCTCGGTGCCGTCGTTTCCACCACCGACGCTATTGCCGCAACCAGTATTGCCCGCAAGCTGGGGCTTCCCACGCGCATTGTTGACATCCTGGAGGGCGAGAGCCTGATCAATGATGCTAGCGGATTGCTGGCTCTTAGTTTTACGGTGGGCATCATTCTTTCCGGGCACGCGCCGGTGTTTCGGGTTGCCGTGGGAGAGCTGCTTTACCTCTCGCTGGGCGGACTGGCAATTGGACTAGCTCTGGCGTGGGTGCATTCCCGGCTGATTCAGCATATCGAGGCAGCATCCATTGAATTGACAATGGTTCTGATTACTCCCTATGTGGTCTATCTGGCAGCGGAGCGGCTACGTACCTCGGGAGTGATAGCCACTGTAGCTTGCGGAGTTTACCTTGGGCACCGGCAGTCTCAATTGCTCTCCCTTGGCGCACGCCTGGAGTCGCCCGCAATCTGGAACACCGTCGACTTCATTCTTAATGGTGTTGTCTTCATCCTGCTTGGGCTGCAGATTTCCTCCGTGATGGCGGGCATCGAGGGGTTGAAGCTGGGTCAACTGGTCGCAGGCGGCCTGATGGTGAGCCTGATCGTGATTCTGCTGCGCTTCATCTGGGTTTTCCCCGTGGCATGGGTATCGGAAAAGCTTCAGCAGGTGCTTTTTCACAAGCCGATAGTCCCATTTGAGCGGCGTCAGCTCTTTGTTGTGGCCTGGGGAGGCATGCGCGGCGTCATCGCGCTGGCAGCCGCCGTTTCCTTGCCCGAGACGCTCAAAGATGGAACCCCTTTCCCGGCGCGCAATATCATCATTTTCTTTACCTTCTGCGTAATTCTCGTCACTCTCGTCATTCAGGGGCTGACGCTTCCCGTCATTATCCGAAAGCTCGGGCTGGCGCAGAATGCGCCGGTTGATCTGGAAGAACAGCTGGCGCGGGAACGCATGATCCAGACTGCACTTGACTATCTTGAGGAGGAAAAGGAGAAATCTCCGGAAGAGAAAGAAATTTATGACGCGCTGGAAAAGACCTATCGGCGGCGGCTGGCGCTCATGCGAAACACGCAGGAAGATTCGAAAGAAGAGGTGTTCACGCAGGCACGACGCTACTTGGATATTGCGCGCGCGGCACGCAATGTTGAACGTCATACCGCCGGAGAACTGCTGGAGACGAACCAGATCAATGACAATATTTACCAGCAGCTCATTTTGGATATCGATTTGCTCGACGCGCGCTACCCCGCACTTAAGTCCTCCTGATTGAAGTTTCCCACTTTCACAATCTCTCTCAACGAGTTACAGTAGCCGTCATATCCACTATGACGGCTACGACAGTAACGAACCCCTCGATTGCCGGTGTGCAAACACGGCTGATCTCCCTTGACGTGCTTCGCGGCATCACCATCGCCTTCATGATCCTGGTGAACAATAATGGCAATGAACGGTTTGCCTACTGGCCGTTAAAGCATGCCCAATGGAATGGCTGGACGCCGACAGACCTTGTCTTTCCTACATTTCTGTTCGTGGCTGGCATCTCGCTAGTTTTCTCGTCCGACTCGCGGTTGGCCAAGGGCATGTCGAAGATGTCCTTGTTTATGCACGCTGTGCGACGCTCGATTATTTTGTTTCTGCTGGGACTTGTGGTGAATTGATTTCCCTTCTTTCACCTTTCTACTC
>JABDHA010000055.1:0-379 GCA_013285705.1 Acidobacteriota bacterium | reverse complement strand
TGTCTACTCTGCGCATCTATGGCGTGCTGCAGCGCTTCGCGGTCTGCCTATTGATTGCAAGTGCCCTTTACCTGTGGGACCGTGGCGCCAAAAGCAAAATTGTGATCCTCATCGCCGCTCTGATCGCCTACTGGATCATCATGCGCTGGATACCCGTCCCGGGATACGGACTGCCGACGCGCGATATTCCTCTGCTGGATAAAGACGCCAACTGGGTTGCTTATATCGACCGCCATATCTTCCCCGGCCGACTGTATGAGGGCACGCGAGACCCCGAAGGACTCTTGAGCAACCTGCCCGCACTGGGAACGGCACTCCTGGGTATGTTGACCGCGATCTGGCTACGCACAAAGAGAAGCAATTACGCGAAATTTCTGGG
>JABDHA010000054.1 GCA_013285705.1 Acidobacteriota bacterium | reverse complement strand
AAGCTGGTTGGGCTCCCAGGTGTTTATGATCTGCGCATAGTTTGTGCTGCCAGATGTAGCGAGGCGCTCCGCCTGCGAAGTAACATCCATGGACTTTGAAAATGTGTAATTGAAGTCTGCCTCCAGTCCTGCTCCAAATTGCTGACGGTAGACAACCTCGAGTGCGTGATAGTTCGAGGTGCCGATGGAGCGCCACGCATAAAGCGCCGAATATTGGTCATGATAGAAGCGGAACGACGGATAGGTGCCATTCGGGTTCACGCCTGCCCCGCTGAGCGAATCGGGCGCATCGAGCTCAAACAAGGCATACGTCTCGTTGTAGCGGTTCTGTTCAAAGAGCTGGTAGACGTTTTGCGTCGCGGTCGCCGGGCCGAAGCCGTACCCAAGGTCCACCCCGTCCAGAGCGGGAAAGACCTGCTCCCAGTAAGGAATCGGCTGCACCGAGCTGACCGGAACCTGAGCGCGCCCCATTTTTGCAAGCTGCGCGGCCGGTCCAAAATAATTTGTGCCGGCAACACTTAGGTTGATCGGCATGGCCACATCTTCCTGTGCCAGCAGGCGGTGAGCGAGCCGTCCCACATATGAGATTTCCAGGGAAGAGCCGTTGCGCAATTCTCGCTGAATCGAGAAATCAATCAGATGTGAATATGGTGTTTTAATCTTCTCGTCCAATCCCCAGCTGATGGCGAACTGCGTTGGGCTGGGGATCGCAGGAAATCCGCCCGGAGGCGCTGCAGGCAATATGCTTGACGGAATCGTATAGAGGTCGGTGAAGCGCGGGGCCGTTGCAATATTCGCTGTGCCTGGAGCGTTTGACAGGTTAGTCGACAAACCGAAGGAGCCGCTCGTGTCAAAAGTATTTATCGTAGCGGCGCCGAAGTGGTCGTAAACGAGCGAATATCCGGCACGGATACTGCTCTTGTTGTCGCCAAAAATCTTGTACCAGAAACCGTCCTGCGGAGAAGGTGAATAAGCCAGTGCGATGCGCGGACCGATGTTGTTCTTCTCCATATTCCAGAAATCCGAACGCCCGTTATAGCGGCCATTCAAATCGAAGGCCACCTCACCGACTGCATTCGCCGCGCCGCCCTGCACCGCCTGCTGCGCGCTTTGCTCGTAGTAATCAGTAAGCGAAAACGGCTTACAGGCACCCGCGGTAATTTTGCAAGTTCCTACCTGCGTGCCGCTTGTTTCTGCCGGAGGCTGCAGCAGCGACCAGCGCAGTCCATACGTGAGGGTAAGGTTCTTCAGCGCTTTCCATGAGTCCTGCGCATAGAATTCGTATTCATTCCAGCGGTAGTCGCGTTTGATGGTTGTCCCTAGCGGCAGCGCCGTACCCTGCTTGGTGTAGTTGTAGATAGCGTCCCCTTCCGTAATGATTCCCACCAGCCCTAGCAAAGCAGAGTTGTAGTTATTCACAAAGGGCTGGCTGACCGCCGGATATCCAGACGCTGCCGGATCGAACGGGCCGCCATTCCCTGCAACCGTCGAACCATTCGAAAGCCATCCCTGGTTCATCTGGCCATCGGGAAACGAATTCGCCGTGCTCGATCTCTGGTCGTCGATAAAGCGAATGTTCGCGCCGAATTGGAGGCTGTGGTCGTGCTTCGTCCAGGAAAGATCATCGACCAGGTTCTGCACCGGAATGATGTCGGCCGTGCTGCGCGAAAAGGATTCCGGCTGGTCAACCGCTGCCAGAATCACCTCCGGCTGGTTGGAGATACCGGCATTGTCGACGCCCTGCCTCGTCAAGCCATAACGAAGTGAATTGACGATATTCGGCGTTATGACCGCTGAATATCCAACCGCAAATCCCTTGCTGTTGGTAAGTGTGGACATCGATGGCGGCTGCCCGGGAAATGCAGGTGCGGTCGGCTCATCGTCGTTCTGCAAATTGCCACGCCAGAAGATGCTGTGATTGCCGTTATGGGTAATATTCCAGTCGAAACGGGCAATATATGTGTCGTAGCTGCGATGCAGCGTATAGGGGAAACGGTAGCCCGCCGTATTCAGCGTATCGCCCTGTGTCGGGTCGTTGGCCTGCGGATACTGCGAAAAAATCTGCTGAATGTTCTTGTTTACGCCGATACCCTGCGGGTCCATGCTTTGGATCTGTCCCGGCGTTAGATTGAAGACCGAGCCGTCTGCCGCTTGATATTGAATATTGCCTGCGCGAAAACTGGGTAGCGGTACCCTGCCACCGTTTACACTTTGTCCTTCGGTATCGCGCCTGCCCTCATAGTTCAGGAAGTAGAAAACGCGATCATGCTTGATGGGTCCGCCTACAGCCGCACCAAAGACATTCCGGATCAACTTCGGGGGCGTATTCGGCTCGCCTGCGGCAATCTGCTGTTGCTTAATGAAAAAATCGTTCGCCTCAAACAAATTGCTGCGGTTGTATTCATACACCGCTCCATGAATCTGATTCGTACCACCCTTGGTGATGAGGCCGATCTGCGCACCTGACGAACGTCCTTCCTGCGCGTCGGGATTGCTGGTCGTGACGCGGAATTCGCCAACCGAATCCTGCGTTACCCGCAGCACGCTGGTGAAGGCATAGCCATTGTTGATATCGTTCACGTCGACGCCATCGAGCGTGATGTTGGTCTGGTCGCTGCGTCCGCCGTTCACTGATCCGCTGCGCGAATCGGTTGTGTTGTTGCCCACCGCGTTCGTTCCATTGTTGTCGTCGGTACGGCCAAGATAGGTCACACCCGGCTGCAGGCTTAGCAAGTCCGGCACATTGCGGCCTTCAATCGGCAGCGCCTGAATCTGCTTCTCAGCGAATGCATTGCCCAGCGTGGCGTCGGTCGTATTCAAATCCGGCTGGACATTCGTACTCACGATCACCTGTTGCGTCACCGAGGCCACGGTCAACGCAACATCCATCGTCGCGGGCTGGCCCACCAGCAGGTTCATGCCGGTCTTTTCCGAAGTGGTAAAGCCTTCGCCGCTTACCGTCAGCGCATATTGTCCGGGAGCGAGCTGCAGGAATTGATACTCGCCGCTCGCGTCCGTTACGCCCTGGCGTGTTGCGCCCGTCGCAGTGAGCGTCAGTTTCACCTGGACTCCTGGCACCACGGCCCCACTCATGTCTGTCACGTGGCCGCGTAAAGAAGTAGTCGCCTGGCTGAATGCAAGGAGCGAGCTACACATTATCGAAATCGATACTACAAACAACGCACGAGTCAATCGCATCCGGTCTCCTCAAAATCATTTGCTACGAAAGTAAAGTCCCTGCTGTTTTTCTCGGCTCCGATACACTTGAGCCGAGTTGGGATCGTTTCCATCAACCGCTTAACTAATTTTCATGTAGAAGAAATGTGTGTGAGTGGTGTTGAAATTCTCACCTTTTTACACCAGAACGCGCTGCACCGAAAGATTTTTCTCTGGCATGCCGAACCGTTCTACCGCATTAAGCATGGAGAACGCTCCAACTCGACCCAAAGAGATGGGACATTGGCCGGGCACGTTACAATGGAGCGCGCCCACTCGGCTAAGCAACAGGAACTTCAGGTGCCTATCCAGCAGAACCTCGTCACAACGTCATTCCCTTCTACGAAGCGCAAATCACCACGCAGATCATGGCCTCGTTCCCGCCGCAGCTACCTGCGTAAACTTGCGGCATGCCTTCTGCAGGGCATTCTCGCGTGCAACGCCTTTGCACAGGCGCATAGCCCCGCTTCCCCACCGCCTGCAGGCGCGAAAACACGGATATGCAAGGATCGCAAGGTGCCTCAGCTTGTCGATATGACAAAGAAATCAGGCATCGATTTCACTCACCTTGCGGCTCCGGAAAAGAAATACATCGTAGAATCGATGAGCGGCGGCGTCCTGATCGTCGACTACGACCGCGACGGATGGCCCGATATCTATTTCACGAATGCGCCCACCGTCGACATGGCGCTCAAAGGCGAGAAGGCGCACAGTGCGCTGTATCACAACAACCATGACGGCACCTTCACCGACGTGACCGCAAAAGCCGGCATCGGCACTCCCTGCTTCGCCATGGGCGGCGCAGTCGGCGACTATAACAACGACGGCTGGCCTGATATCTATGTCACTTGCCTCGGCGGCAACGTCCTCTATCGCAACAATGGCAACGGCACATTTACCGACGTGACCAAACAAGCCGGTGTCGCCGATGGCCGCTGGTCCACAGGAGCCGCATTCGGCGATTACGATGGCGACGGATTTGTCGACCTTATGGTTACAAATTACGTCGACTTCAAATTGACCGACCTGCCCGGCTTCGGCAAAAGCCCCACCTGCAAATATCGCGGCATCGACGTGCAGTGCGGACCGCGCGGATTGAAGGGCGCAGGCGATGCGCTCTTTCATAACAACGGCGACGGCACATTTACTGACGTATCCAAGGCTGCAGGCGTCGACGATCCAGGCGGCTACTACGGACTGGGCGTCGTCTGGTCCGACTTCAACAACACCGGTCGTCCCGACGTTTACGTCGCCAACGATTCGACTCCGAACTTCCTCTACAAGAACGAAGGCAACGGCAAGTTCACCGAGGTCGGTCTCGAATCCGGCACCGCCGTCAGCGCCGACGGCTCAGAGCAAGGCTCGATGGGCGTTGCCATCGCCGACTACAACCACACTGGCCGCTTCTCGATTTATGTCACCAATTTTGTCGACGAGAACAACGTTCTCTACCAGAACAACGGCAACTACGACTTCCGCGAGGTCTCTTACGACGCTGGAGTAGGACTTGCCACGCTCCCTTGGGTGAAATGGGGAGACGCCTTTGTCGATCTCGATAACGACGGGTGGGAAGACCTGGTCGCGGTAAATGGCCAGGTCTATCCACAGGTCGACTCACTGCCCTCCGGCGCACGCTATCGCCAGCCGAAAAATCTCTTTATGAACGAGCGCAATGGCACCTTCTGCGATGCGGGCCAGCAAGCCGGGTCCGCGATCGAAGAACCGCGTGTCAGCCGTGGTCTCGCCGTCGCCGATCTCGATAACGATGGCAATGTCGACCTCGTCGTCTCTGACATCGATGGCTCGCCGATGATTCTTCACAACAACGGCATGCCCGGCACGCATTGGGTCAGCTTCGAGCTGGCCGGGACAAAGAGCAATCGCCTGGCACTGGGCGCGCGCGTCACTGTCGTCGCGGGAGGCATGACGCAGACCGATGAGGTCCGCAGCGGCGGCGGCTATCTCTCCCAAAACGATCTGCGCCTGCATTTCGGGCTGGCACAAGCGGGTCGCATCGACTCCGTCGAAATCAGATGGCCGTCAGGCGCGATCGAAAAGCTCACCAATGTAGCTGCCGACCACTTTTATGCCGTCCTCGAAGGTTCTGGAATCGTTGCTCCGGAAAAGATCCGCCCAGCGAAGCACTAGATTTTCATGGGCGAAACTCAAACCCATGCTCAGAGAACATCTATTAAGAAATCAACTGTAAGCAAGGCAGCCCAGCGTCGAAATCAGCCGCAGATCAACACAACGCTTCGAACCGGATCAGGACCCTGCACGGTCCCAGGCCTCAACGTGCTATGACAAAGAAAAATTACCGATCAAACGTTTAAGTACGGGTATATCTCGCGCACTAAAAGAAAGCCGGATGACGCTTCGCAGCCATGAAAACGCTTGCAAATCAATCATTTCGAGCACATGCAAAGAAATATAAAACTCGGACTTAATCGATTTATTTCAGCTATTTCGCCTCATGAACGAACCGCTTTGCTGACAATCTTGACTCCCCGGCTGAATTCAAAGCTTGACAAGCGAAAACTCAAACAAGCCTAATAGTCAACGCGAGTCTTTGACACCTGCGGTGTCGTGCTCAAACCGTTTACTAAATAGGTTTTTGGTGTTTGACATATTTTTTTACACATGATTTTTCTGCGTTGCTACACGGTAAAACTGGGATCACAAAGCAGTCGACAAGTATATACAGGTTAACAACTTAGAGGACGCTCTCCTCGCGGATGGCGCCGCTCTCTGGGAACAAACTTCAGGAGGCAATCAGGAGCATGAAACGATCAGGCATTTTGCTTGTGCTGATCGGATTCGCAGCAGCGCTTTTGCTGTGGAATCCGGCATACGCACAGAAAATCACCGGCACCATCAGCGGTACGGTAACAGATACATCGGGCGCAGCAGTGCCCAACGCACCTGTAATCGTCACGAATACAGCGACCGGCAAAGTTTACACCGTAGATACTGACACCCAAGGCAGCTACACCGTAGCTGACCTTCCCGAATCCACCTACCAGGTGGACGTAAAGGCGCCGAACTTTAAGGAGTCCGTCACCAAGAACGTCGTCGTTCACGTCGCCACCACAACCAATGTCAATGCACAACTTGAGCTCGGCAGTGTCAGTGAGTCGGTCACCGTACAGGCCAACGCCATCCAGGTGCAGACTGACAGCGCCGCTCTGGGTGAAATCGTCGATGGCCGCCAGGTGAAGGAGTTGCCCCTTAACGGACGCAACTTCGTCGAACTCACACAGCTGCAGCCCGGCGTCTCAGCGGCAAACAACTTTCAGAACACCGGCAAGGGCCTCAATGGCGGCGTCGACATGTCCGTCAACGGCAACCCCACCACCAACAATCTCTTCCTTGTTGATGGCGTCAACAACAACGATGTCGGATCGAACCGCACGATTTTGATCTACCCCTCGAACGAGGCCATCGCCGAGTTCAAGATGCTGCTCAACAGCTACGGTCCGGAATATGGCCAGGCTTCCGGCGGCGTCATCAGCATCGTCACCCGCAGCGGAAGCAACGCCTTCCACGGCAGCGCCTTCTATAACGGACGCAACGACGCGCTCGACACCTACGATTTTTTCACCGCACCTACTGCAGGCACGGGACTACCGCTCGACGGCAAGGCCAAGGAACGCCGGAACGATTGGGGCTACTCCGTCGGCGGCCCTATCAAGAAAGACAAGCTCTTCTTCTTCTGGAGCGAAGAGTGGAACCACGAAATCAAGGGTCGCCAGGTCAGCTCCTGCGTGCCGACCGCTGCGGAGCGCGGCGGTGATTTCTCAACACTGGGTTGCAATACCTCCGGTCTTCCCGACTTCAGCGGCGTGCCCGCCTCTGAATTATCCGGACCGCATACTTTGAATGCTGTCGATCCTTCCACCGCAACTCTGATGCAGACGCTCCCGCTGCCCACCACGCAAAATGGAGCACTCAATTCCAACGGTCAAAACTGGTCCGCATCTCTTCCCACTGGCCTCTTCTGGCGGCAGGAGAATATCCGCGGTGATTATGACCTCAACCACTCCAACCACATCATGGGCCGCTATACCCAGGACACCTGGAGCAATCCGGCCTTCAACGCTGGCTACTGGGGCGACACGGTGTTTCCCGCTCTGAACAGCAGCTGGGCGCAGCCGTCCAAATCGCTCACCGGGCATTGGACCTCAACCCTCAGCAGCACTCTTGTCAATGACGCGGCCTTCAACTATTCAAACAACCGCATCGTCATTACTGCTGGAGGCACCGATCCGGGCCTGCTCGCGCAGGTAACGGCGGCCGTTCCAACCCTTTATCCCGAAACATTGAAGCACAGCCAACAAGGGGTCCCAGGAGTCAACTTCGGCTCATACGGCGGAGCCCTCAGCCTGCAAGCTCCCTGGCAAAATCAGCTGGATATCTATAGCGGTCGCGACGATATCTCCTGGATCAAGGGACAGCACAGCTTTAAGTTCGGTGCTTTCCTCGGCTTCAACAGTAAAGATGAGGATGTGAACAGCAGCACTGGCGAGCGGCCGAGTACCGGCAGCGTGGCCACCGATGCCGGCGGCATCGAGACGAACGATACCCTGGCGAATCTCGAACTGCCGGGAAACATCATCAACCTCAACGAAACCTCTACCAACATCCGTGCGCAGCTGGCATGGCGCGATTATGAGTTCTATGCTGGCGATACCTGGAAGACTACACCGCATCTCACGTTGAGCTATGGCGTGCGCTATTCGCTTCTGCTCGCCCCGTACCAGCCCAACGACCAGATCACGAGCTTCCAGCCGCAGCTGTATGATCCAACCAAGTCGCCGAGTGACGCCTGTAACGGTCTCTGGGTCGCACCTGGTACCGATCCTTGCGGTGCTGCCAACAAGCAATTCGGCACCAACTTCAGCAGCGGCACTCCTGGACCGGACCGCGCGCTCGTAAAGAATGGCTATCACAACTTCGCCCCGCGTCTCGGCGTCATCTGGGATCCGTATGCGACCGGAAAAACGGTCATCCGCGCCGGCGTTGGCCAGTTCTACCAGCGTGAACGCGTTTCCCGTTATACGCTGGTTTCCAATGCCCCGTTTGCATTGACCACGAATAACTATCCCCGGACACTGGGCGGTGCTACGCCAGCCAGCCTCTCCGGCACGGCAAGCCCCTCTGGTGGCGAAAATCCATCCGCCATCCTTCCCAATTCCTGGCAATGGAACTTCACCGTAGAGCAGGCGATTGGCCAGAACACCACCTTCCAGATTGGCTACGTCGGCAACCGTGGGATTCATCTCACCAGCGTCTACGATGTCAACTCCATCGCGCCGGCAAACTGGGTCACCTCCACCTTTGCCAACAGCGGTGACGTCAACAAACTCCGCCCCTATCCGGCAGGCGGCAATAACGGCACGCTCACTTACTGGGATCACGGCGGCTCTTCCAACTACAACGGACTGCAGGTCGTTGTGCACAGCCGCATCAGCGATGCCTTGCAACTGGGCGCTGCCTATACCTGGTCGCATGCTCTTGGCGACATAGTCACCGACGACTCCAGCGGCGGCATCGACGTTGGGGCCCGCACGTATATTGGGAACCCCCGCCTGGACTACGGCACCTCTGATGTGAACCGGCCGAATATGTTCGTGGCCAACGCTACCTGGTTCCTGCCGAAGCTTCAGGGCGCAAACATGCTCGAGCGTGGAGTCCTGGGAGGCTGGGAATTGGCCGGTATCCTCACGTCCCAGAACGGCAATAGCTTCACCATCTATCAGGGTGCGCACGAAGCCAATCTGGCTACCGATCCAGCCACCGGCCAGCCTTACACCAGCCAGTTGAACCAGAGCGGCGCTCTTGTCCAGACTGGCTTTACAAGCCCCTTGCGTCCACTGGCAACCGGTCAGAGCCCCGTCAGCGGAAGACACACCAACACCATCCTCAACCCGGGTGCCTTTACGTTGATTGGATATACACTCGGCACCATTCCAACCAACATGGCGCCTCGCGGTTTTGTCGGAGGCCCCAACTTCAACAACACCGACTTTTCCGTAGACAAGAACTGGGCCTTCCACGAGAAGTTGACGATCAAGTTCAATCTTGACTTCTTCAACCTCCTCAACCACCCCAACTTCAACCCTAGCTCACTCGGGCAGGGCTCGCCGATTTCGGCCATCAACTGCGGCCCGGCGGTTGGAACGGATGCAAGCACCGGCCACTCGCTTTACACACCTTGCAGTGCCACCAACAACGTTGTGTCGGCTCAGGATCTTCAGCCTGGATTCGGCACCTCGAGCGCTCTGATCGGCAATGCCCGTCAGATCCAGTACGGGTTGCACTTCAACTTCTAACTCCAACCCAGCGGAAAGGGCAGGCTATGGCCTGCCCTTTCTCTTTGTCCTCGCGATCGTCCGGACTTCGCCTGTCAAGCCCTTGAATCGAAAATTCCTTCTAAGCGATTGAATTTAAAAGAAAAATGCCTTGATGAAATTGGCAGTTTTCTTGTCTGCCTTCGCTAAAATAGAAATAGGGGCAATTTTACCCAAGTTCTTCCAGATTGTCTTCGGAATAGGCGCCGAGGAAATCCACATATGATTGATTCCAGGCAATTTATCAATAAATACGGTGGAATCACGAATTTACAGCGATATTGGGCAGATCCTCGCGATCTATCATGAGTGTTTTCAGGAATTTAGCAATTCGAAGGGGAGGGGGGGGATGCCTCCTGATCCTCGCCTTCACCGTCTCCGCGCAGCAGGCGGCCGATACTCCCACCCGGCAGCTGCAACAGCTCCTTGATGTCCAGCAGGCAGCCAAAAGTACCGGCGATCCCGGCGCGGTGGCCACCTCTTCAGAGAAGCTGATCACCCTTGCCACGCAACAGATGTCGATGGTGACGGCGGCGCGAAAGCAGCCGGGTTTATCCGCTACAAAGACCGCGCAGTTGCAGGTCCGCGAGCAGCAGCTTCGCCAGATTCTCAGCACCAGCTTCAATGATTGGGGCACCGCCGAGGCGCGCCAGCAACAATATCAACCGGCGCTCGCCCACTTCCAGCAGGCGGAAAAGTGGGATGCAGCGACTCCAGGCGTAATGCGCAACCTCGGTACTGCCGCTTATCGGCTCGAAGACTATGCGGAAAGCGCCCGAGCCCTACAGTCTGTCGTCGCCGCCAATCCTGAAGATCAGCGATCACGCCTCATGCTCGCCATGTCGCTCTTCACGATCGAGAAGTTTCCCGAAGCAGCGAACCAGTTTGCCCCTATCGGCGATCTCGCCATGCAGGACCCGCGCTCTGCCTTCGCCTGGGCCTATTCGCTTTCGCAAACCAGCCAGCAGCAGCATGCCAACGAGATTGCCGATAACCTCGCCGGGCGCGACCTGCCTCCGGATGTGCACCTGCTCGTCTGCAAGCTCTACACCGCGACAGAAAACTACGAGCATGCGCTTCCCTGCCTGCGAGCAATTTCCGCGCAGAATCCAGCCATGCTCAATATTCATTACGAAACAGGGGCAACGTTGATCCACATGGGCCGTCCAACCGAAGCTATCCCCGAACTTCGGGCAGAGCTGAGTCTGAATTCGGACGACGTAGACGCCAAATACAATCTCGCTTACGCACTGCTGGAAACGTCTGGAAGAGCAGAGGCGCTCACGATCTTGCGGTCTGTCATCGTAGAGTCGCCAAAATACTCGGAGGCAGAGTACCAATTAGGAAAAGCACTGCTGGAAGATGGCAACGTCGCCGAATCAATTCCGTACCTTGAGACTGCGACGAAACTCGACCCCGCCTATGACTATGCGCACTATCAATTGCAACTCGCCTACCGCCGCGCAGGCCGCACCGATGACGCGAACCGCGAGCTGCAAATCTATAAGGAAATCAAAGCAGGCAGTCGCAATAAAGGCGGAGCCCACGACAGTAAGGCTCCTTAACAAAGGGCTATGAGATAGGGATCGTCATTCTGAGCAAAGCGAAGAATCTCAGCGATAATGGGCCGGCCTATAGGCTTCGGCCCTGAAATATTCCGCTACTCCGCGCGCAGCGCTACCATCGGATCCACCTGCGCTGCCCGCCATGCCGGAGCCAGCGCCGCAACCGCCGCCGTCACCATCAACAACGCAACAGCAACTGACAAGCTCACCGGATCAAATGCACTCACCCCAACCAGCATGCTCGAAATCAGCCGCGTCAGCGCAAGGCTCAGCACCAGCCCCAGCACAACTCCATAACAGGAAAGCTTGGCCGCATGCCAGAGAATCATGCGTAAAATCTTCGTCTTCTCGGCCCCGAAAGCCATGCGCACCCCAATCTCAAAGGTGCGCTGCGCCACGGAATACGCCATCGTCCCGTAAACGCCCAGCATCGCCAACAGCAGCCCCACTCCGGCAAAAGAGGAGATCAGCGCGGAGCGAAAGCGTTCTACTGCAATCGACTCGCCGACCATTGCATCCATCGTGGTGAACTTCGTTGCAATCTGCGAGTTCGCATGCATAGTCTCCGCCTGTACTGTGTTCATCAACGACAACGGCGGGACCTTAGTCCGCAGAACGAGATCCATTTCGGCCGCACGGTAGGGATGCTGCGCAATCGGCAAGTAGAGGATCGGCCCGGGCTGAGATGCGGGCGAATCCTGCCTCACATCTCCCACCACGCCGACGATCGTCGCCCATTTGTTGAAGCTGTCCAGATCAAGACCGCATTGAAGCTGCCGCCCAATCGGATTCGCGCTGCCAAAGCTCTGCCTCGCCAACGATTCGCTGATGACTACGACCGGCTGGCCTGCATACGTATCCTGCGCATCGAAACCGCGTCCTAGCTTCAGCGGAATCCCCATCGTCTGGAAATATCCCGGAGTGATCGCGCTGAAATTCGCCCAGGGAGCATGGTCCGAATTCATCGGCACGCCACCCTTCACACTGTAATTGCCATTCGACCCGCTGCTAGCGGTCGGGAGCCCGTAGATGCCTCCAACGTGCTCTACGCCCGGCAAAGCCGCAAGCTGCGTTAAGAGACTGTCATACTGCTGCGCAACTTTCAGTTCATCGCTCGTCACCGTCAGCTCGTCATGCGTCTGCGCCGGAGCAGCCGCATTCACTACCAGCATTCGGGCCGTCTGAAATCCGAGGTCGCGTGTGCTCAGCGTCATCAGCGTGCGCAACAACAAACCGGCGCCCACCGCCAGCACAAACGTAGCCGCAATTTCCGCCACCACCAGCCCATCGCGCAGAGCCGATGCATTATGCCCCGCCATCCCGCGCGAGCTATCCTGCTTCAGCGCCTCCGCCGGATCGACCTTCGACGCTCTGCGCGCCGGAACCAGCGACGAGACAACTGTAGCCAGTAGGCAAAGCCCCAGCGTAAATGCCAGCACCCAGCCGTTCAGATGAATCTCGGTTGCGCGCGGCAGCCCCGCGGGAGCCATCGCCACCAGAACCCGCACCGCTGGCCCCGCCAGCAGCACGCCGCATAGACCGCCAGCCAGCGAAATCAACAGACCCTCAGCCATCACCAGTTGCCGCAACTGCCAGCGTGACGAGCCGAGCGCTGTCCGTACGGCCAGCTCACGCTGCCTTTCGATCGACCGCGCTAGCTCCAGGTGCGTCACATTCACGCAGGCAATCAGCAGAATGATGCCCACCGCTGCAAGCAGAAGCAGCAGCATGGGGCGCGCCTTGCCCGTCAGCTCTTCCTGTAGTGGCACCACCGCCATCTGCTTATTCTTATTCGCATCCGGATAAGCCGCCTTAAGCCGTTGTGAGATCGTCGTCAACTCCGCTTGTGCCGCCTCAAAAGACACGCCAGAGCGCAGCTTCGCCACAGCCTTGTAATTGAATGCTGTCCGGTCTTCCGTTTCCGGATGGAAGAGATACTCTACCCACACTTGCGTCTTGTCGGGAAAATTGAAAGACGAGGGCAGAACACCTGTAATCTGGACCGGCTTGTTTTCAAGATGGAACGTCTGCCCCAGAGCCGCCTGCACGCTGCCAAAATTATCGTGGGCAAACCGCTCGCTCACCAGCGCAGCGTTGCCTGCCTCCGAGCCGGTAAAAACACGTCCAGCTATCGGTGTCAGTCCGAAGACGCGGACAAAGTTTCCATCAACCGCTGCAAACCCGGTAAAGACAGCATGATCGCGTAGCTGTATGCCTGTCTCGTAGCCTTCATACAGGCTCACCGCTTCCAAACTGTGCGCCTGCTTCTGCACATCAACAGCATCCGGCCCGGTCACGCGGCTATGCATGCGCCCGGTGTCCATCCAGTGGGTATCGAGCGCCATGATCCGGCTGGCGTCCACATAAGGCAACGGCGCCAGCAGAATCGACTGCACGACGGTAAAAATCGCCGTATTTGCACCAATGCCCAATGCCAGCGTCAGAACCGCAGTCACTGTAAATGCGGGACGCTTCCACAACTGTCGCGCCGCATAGCGCAAATCCTGGAGAAAGGTATTCATGGCCTTTACCTCGAAGACAAGACTCCGCACTGCCCTGATTGCTGTTACGCATTTGTACCGCGACCAAGTTCCATCTGCCATCAGAAATTAACTGGCTCTATTGCTAACTGCTCCCCGTACAGAATGGCGGGAGACCCTCTGTAATGCCGATCACTTTGAGATACTGAAAATATGGAACTACGTTTCGCCGAGGCAGCCGATCTGCCTGCTATAACCGGATTGATCAACCAGGCTTTTTCTGTCGAGTTTTTCTTCAAGGCGAGCGACCGCATCACTGCCGCTGAGGCGCAGCATCTTTTTGAAAAAGGGCGGTTCCTTGTGCTCGAAGAAGGTGGCAGAATCGAGGGCACCGCATATGTCGAGTTGCGTGGCGAGCGCGCGTATCTGGGGCTTTTGTCGATCAATCCACAGCGCCAGCGCTCCGGCATCGGCACACGTCTTACTGCGGCTGCCGAAGAATTCGCGCGCGAGTCCGGCTGCCGTTTTATGGATCTGCGCGTGGTCAATCTGCGTGAAGAGCTTCCTGTCATCTATGGAAAATTCGGTTATGAGGTCACCGGCACCGAAGATCTCTCAGTCGCAGCTGGACAGGTCTTTACACAAGAGGCCCACTTCATCACCATGTCCAAAGATCTCGGTCACCTCTAAATACAAAGGGCAGACCCAGGTCTGCCCTTCATGTGTATCACTGGA
The DNA here is from genome assembly GCA_013285705.1 of Acidobacteriota bacterium. Lineage (GTDB taxonomy): Bacteria > Acidobacteriota > Terriglobia > Terriglobales > Acidobacteriaceae > Alloacidobacterium. Next base: position 15,356 of record JABDHA010000054.1, on the reverse strand, counting down.
TTGCTTTACATCGAGGGCGGCGTAATCACACCACAGGCGATACGCGCTCCCGCATTTCCAGCCGGATCGCTCATCATGTCGTCAGCCTTCTCATGCACAACAAGCGATGTTCCACCATTTGCGAAGACTGAATTGGATGCACTCGGATCAAGCGTAATATCCGGAGCGAGAAAGCTCTTCTTCACTTTGCCATCAGCGCCTACCGTCAGGTTCAAAGGCAGATCGCCGTTGTGATGCCCATCCGGGTTTTTGATGCCATGCTTTTTGCCCGCCGGGTTGAAGTGTCCCCCAGCCGATTTGAAATCTGGCGGATCGCACTTCGCGTCCTGATGGACGTGAATCGCATGCTCGCCGGGAGGCAGATTCTCAAGCGCCACTCTGACCTCGACACCCGATTTCTTCTGAGACAGCGTCGCAGTGCCCGCATCTTTTCCGTCTGCGGTCTTCAACTCGACCTTGAGTTGCTTGGGAGCCTTGCTCTGTGCCATCACGGGCACAATGCTCCACGCCGCTGCAGCCGTAAACAACATCACTTTCGATAGATATCTCATTTTCACTCCTCGTCAACCGGGGCAAAAAAATTGCCCCGCACGCATGCAAGGATACTCCATTTGCGGCAACGGAATATGAGAGCGCTCGTCAGATCGTTGATGCGCGCTTGATGCGATTCAATACGGTCACACCAAGCTGGCGAATTGCCACCAGCAGAATCGCGAAGAACCTGATTAGATTTTGGTGGAGCTAAGCGGGATCGAACCGCTGACCTCCTCGTTGCGAACGAGGCGCTCTCCCAGCTGAGCTATAGCCCCAATTTCAGGCGGGAATTACTTTCTTCAGTTTAACAGCGCCTTCTCAATTCGCAAAGCTCACGCATGCTCAATTGTCTGCCCCGTCGCGCTGCGCACAGAGCTGCCAATTGCGTCGAGCAAAGCCTCTGTTTGCTGCAAGGGAACCTGCCCTTGCGCTAAATCGGCTGAACCACCACCACGCAGTCCCAGATGGGCAAGAGCTTCCTTCAAAAGATTGCCGGCGTGGAACTCCAGATCGCCGCTGCGCGCTAATACCACCAGTGCAGGCTCCTGATGCGTCGACACCAGCAAAGCCACCGTCTGCGGCACGGACGCGACCAGCCGCGAGGCCAACAGTTTTACATATTCAGCGTCACGGTCAGCAAAAACCCTACGTACAATACGCAAATGATCGGCAATCTGCTCTTCTACCGCCAGTCTGGCTGCATGATACGTTGCGAGGTCCTCGCGCAGCTTGTGCCGCTCTTTCGCGGCAGACTTTGTGTCTGAGAGAATTCGTTCGATTCCTGCAGGCACCTCGGTCCGCGCCGTCGAGAGTAAAGATGCACTGCGCGTAAGAGCTGTAAAGTCCTGCCGGGCTGCGGTCACGGCGCGCAATCCACAGACGAACTCAACTCGTACCCCCTGCCGGGCGCGCTCCACATTACGAATCAGCAATCCGCCAATCTCTCCGAGCGAGCGCACATGCGTGCCGCCGCATGCGTTCAGATCGTAGTCGACAATCTCGATGAGCCGAATCGTTCCCTCGCGCTCCGGCAGCTTGCGCAACGTGCCCGCAGCAAGCAAGGCATCCGCTTCGCTGCGATCGACTGTACGCACGGTCACAGCTCGATCTTCTGCAATCAGCTCGTTTGCGATGCGCTCCACTCGTTCCAAACTGTGATGCGCAAGCGAGTCTACGGCGAGATCAATGGTGGACGATGCCTCACCCAAATGAAAGGACACGGTGAGCGCACGCAGCTCACGTGCAAACACTGCAGACAACAGATGCTGCCCGGAGTGCTGCTGCATATGGTCCAATCTGCGCGGCCAGTCAATTCCCCCATTGACTTCCGTCCCGGCTGCCAGCGGCTTCAGCGTCTGGTGCCACACTTCGCCGTGCTCATCTTCTTCGACAGCGACAACAGGTACCTCCAGCACAGCTCCACTGCGCGCGGTTGCCGTCAAAATGCCGATGTCGTGCGGCTGGCCTCCGCTTGTGGGATAAAAAGCCGTGCGGGCGAGCACAACCTGCCAGACAGATTGCCCATCGGTCCGCGAAAGCTCGCGTATGTCCGTCACGGTCGAAGAAAAGTTTTGCAAATGCGAATCGGAATAATAAAGCCGTTCAGTCATAGAAACCCGCAAGTCCCTCGAAAAAGATAGTTTATCGAATTGCCGTCAAGAAGTTGAACCTTCCACCAACCCGGGTGCAGTATGCCAGAAGCAAATACTTGATTTTTCCTGAAGACTTTTTGCCTCAATCAGAGTTTGATGAAGCAGTCGTCTCATGTTTTCCCGCCGCCTCATCTCCGCTTTGATGGTATCTGTTCTAGCGCTGCCCTGCGCTACCGCTCGCGCACAACAGGACGAGTATTGGATCCCACGCAACATGGACGCGGTGAGCCAGCATGCGTCCTTCCGCACCGACTTCACCTTCGATCGCACGATGCTGGCGCTGGCCAACAACTTTATCGAGGATGAAGATACGCGCCGCGTGGTCGCCAAGCTGAACGGCATCTCGGTGCATTGCTACAAATTCTCTGTCCCCGGGCTTTACGATCCCCGCAACCTCGAAGCTGTCCGCCAGCAGTACCACGATCACGGCTGGAAGCATATGGTCACATCGCAATCCGTTCACGACCCTAGAAACCTGGGCCGCACCGATGTGTGGATACGTTTCGAGCACGCCAATGTCGAGGGCGCTGTCGTCATGCTGGCAAGTCCCACTAATATCAATCTCATCGCCATCAATGGAACGCTCAGCCCGCTTGACCTGCTGCATCTACGCGGTCACTTCGGCATTCCAAAATTCTCCGGCGATCACCTGGTCGAGCAGAACAATTAAAGCAATTTTTCAAGCGTCCCGAAACGTAGCTGCTTCCATGGGTCTTGTCCGATTGGGTAAAGCTGCCCTATCGGTCATAATCGGTATATGGCTGCATCCAGCTCAAAACGCCCCGACGTTCCCCGCAATTTGAAGCCCTATTTCCTCTACCTTTTGAAGAAAGGGCCGCGCTGGAATGTCACCGATGGGAATGAAGAACTGATGGCGACCTACCTGGCGTGGCTGCGTCGCGAAACCGAGGCCCGCCGCATTGTCTTCGCCGGGCCGGTCACCGATGGCGGCGACCTCATCGCCACGGCCATTCTGGAGGCGGCCAATATGGACGAAGCCGCGGCCAGCGCCAACGGCAATCCAGGGGTGCAATCGGGTCACTTCCTCGCCGAGCTGCATCCATGCTTTCTGCCCGCGCTCGATGGCGTGCGTGTGGATTACCTCTCCTGAAATGAACCACTGATTGTGGGCGAACGTGTGCAGGCGCTTATTGCACGGGGATGGCCCCCGGGGGATGTTTTTCGTAAATTCCTGATTCATTGAATAGTTAGAAGAATTTGCCGGGTCCAGCTTGCGTGCGCTGACGACTTATCTTTGCATGAAATCAGCGCTAAAAACACGAAAGCCCGCCAGGAACCCCGCGGGCTTTTCTCTCTACTTCCAGTTTAGCAGGTTGGGTGGAAATGGTATGCCAAACTGGCACGGATTTTCCTATTTGAAATGTGCGGGTTAGAAGACTTCTTTGTCTGGAGGGGTTGACACGGGTGGCACCAATGTTTCTCTTCCAGAATCGTATTCTTTGAAAATACAACGCCCGCTGCTGAGAGCGGGCGTTATAAACATCGTTGTGGCTTGGCTTACAGCGAGTTCATATTCAGCAGGAACTCGGCATTATTGCGGGTTTTGCCCAGCTTATCGACCAGCAATTCCATTGCTTCCACGGGAGAGAGCGGGTTAAGCACCTTGCGCAGTACCCAGATGCGGCTCAGGTCTTCCTTCGGAATCAGCAGCTCTTCCTTACGCGTGCCCGAGCGCTGAATATCGATTGCCGGGAAGACGCGCTTGTCGACTAACTTGCGGTCGAGGATGATTTCCATATTGCCCGTGCCCTTGAATTCTTCAAAGATCACTTCATCCATGCGTGAACCGGTATCAACGAGAGCGGTAGCAATAATCGTCAAAGATCCGCCCTCTTCGATATTGCGGGCCGCGCCGAAGAAGCGCTTGGGGCGCTGGAGTGCGTTCGAATCGACACCGCCTGAGAGGACTTTTCCTGATGGAGGCACGATGGTGTTGTAGGCGCGAGCGAGGCGGGTGATGGAGTCGAGCAGGATGACGACGTCGCGCTTGTGCTCGACCAGACGCTTCGCCTTCTCGATCACCATCTCGGCGACCTGCACGTGACGTGCTGCCGGCTCGTCAAAAGTGGAGCTGATCACTTCGCCCTTCACTGAACGCTGCATGTCCGTGACTTCTTCCGGACGCTCGTCGATCAGAAGAACGATAAGGACGACTTCAGGATGGTTCGAGGTAACAGAATTCGCAATCGACTGCAGCAACATGGTCTTGCCGGTACGCGGCGGAGCGACAATCAGTCCGCGCTGACCTTTGCCAACCGGGGTGAGCAGATCCATCACGCGGCCGCTGATATTCTCGCGGACTGTCTCACTCTTGAGGCGCTCCTGCGGATAAAGCGGCGTGAGGTTGTCGAAGAGAATTTTGTTGCGCGTCTCTTCCGGCGACTCGAAGTTGATGGCCTCGATTTTCACCAGGGCAAAATATTTTTCACCCTCATGCGGCGGACGCACATTGCCGCTGATCGTATCGCCCGTTTTCAGATCGAATTTGCGAATTTGAGAGGGCGATACATAAATGTCGTCAGGACCGGGCAGATAGTTGTAATCGGGCGAGCGCAAAAATCCGTAACCATCCGGCAGGATCTCCAGCACGCCTTCGGCGAAAATATGGCCTTCTTTTTCACTCTGCGCCTGCAGAATTTTGAAAATAAGGTCTTGTTTGCGGAGTCCGCTCGCGCCCGGGATCTCAAGCGATCGCGCAATACGGCTCAGCTCTGTAATATTTTTTTCTTTCAGTTCGGAGATGGTCATTGTCACCTGCGGTGGGTAGGGTTCGGTTGGGAAGGTCTGTCTTACTGGAAGGAATCTCGCCGGTATTGCAGAGTATTTCTTTGAATCGGTAAGGCCCGGTACAGCAGGGCCGCGGCTTACGCTGCGCGGCGCTGCTGAACCTTTGTCTTCACTTCAACGGTTGGTGTGGCCGCCACTGGATTCGAGTAGCGGAAGCGAGCCATAACTTCGTTTGTTGTGTCCTGCACGCGAGTGTTTGGCTTGTGCAGTTTACGGGTCGCTTTGGAAGCCAGCTGACACAGCTCGTAGCGATTGGAAACGTGGGTCAGAGCCCCATAAATCAAATCAGAACGCATTGTTAATTCTCCTTCATATGAAACGGTTCCTCGATCCTTCGCACTAAAACCGGCAGTGGATCGTTGGCAATCGAAACACACAGAACGCAGGGTTCAACTTTCGGTTTCGCTTCCCATTGGAGACTTCATTTTTATAGACGCATCAGCCTGCGCCTAAGATCATTTTTTTTTACCCACTTCTTCAATTTTTTTGTCGATTCTGGCGCAATGGTATCGTTGCCACCTGCACAAACTCGACCTTTTGATTGAGATTTGGGCGTACTAACATCCCCAAGCGACAAACCGCATGGCGCTCGGGCCAAACCAAAGCATCCGTTTGGATCTGGGTGAATTATTACGGCAGACGCGAGAAGCAGACCTTTGGCTCTCGAGGCCACTTAATGTAATCGGCACCTTTGAAATTAAATCTGATGTTCGCCAAGGTCAACACTTTTTTTCATAGAAAGTCGAATGTCTTTCTCCAGTAAATGGAACTACTTCGACAGTGGTATTTTTGGGCTCTACTTAAGTTGTAGTTCTTCGTTGATTATCCGGCAAACCTCGTTGCGCTAACGCTATCCAAATTTTCATATATTTACGGCGAAATCGATTTTCTGCTTGACGTCTTCTATAATTGTATTATTGTACTAATACAAAATGATCATCCGCGTTCAATCCAGCCTTGGCGTCCCTATTTACCAGCAGATCGAGTCGCAGGTGAAGCACGCCATTGCTGCGGGAGCGCTCAGGCAGGACGACACGCTGCCTCCGGTACGGAAGCTGGCCGCCGAGCTCCGTATCAATCCAAATACCGTCGCGCGAGCCTATCAAAACCTGGAACGCGATGGCATTCTGCGCACCGTGCCCGGAGGCGGCTGCTATGTCAACGGCCAGAGCCCCGGTCTGCTGAAGTCAGAAAAGCTGCGCCGCCTCAAGCCGCTGGCTACGCAGCTTGCCGTGGAGGCAAAGCAGCTGCGGCTGGCGCGGGAAGACCTGATGCAACTGCTCGAAATTTCGTATGACGAACTTGGAGAGGCGCAATGAGCGATCTCGCTATTGAAACGCAGTCCCTGCAAAAACACTACCGCTCATTTCATGCGGTCTTGGGTATCTCCTCGCGAGGGAAGGTCGCACGTCCGTCTCTGCACAAGCACTACCACTTCTTACGTGCGGTCGACGGCCTCGACATGCACGTCCCCAAAGGCTCCATCTACGGCTTCCTTGGCCGGAACGGCGCGGGCAAAACCACCACCATCCGCCTGCTCGCCGGGCTAGCGCACCCGACTGGCGGCGGGATGGAGGTGCTTGGGCTCGATCCACTAACAGACCGTATTCCGATCCTCGAACGGACAGGCTTTGTCATCGACAAGGTGCTCTTGCCGTCGATGACGGGAAACGATCTGGCGCGTTTCAATCGCGGATTCTTCCCGCAATGGTCGGACGCTCTGGCGGCGAAGTATGCCGAAGTGCTGGAAGTCCCGATGAAGCAGAAGTTTCGCAAGCTATCCACAGGAAACCAGACCAAGCTCTGCCTGCTTCTGGCGCTCGCGCAGGGAGCGGAGTTGCTGATCCTCGACGAGCCGACGGCTGGACTCGACCCTGTCGTCACCGATCAGCTTCTGCGCGTCCTGGTGGACGACTTCGCGAATGAAGGCCGCACGCTGTTTCTCTCCTCGCATCATCTTTCCGAGGTGGAGCGCGTGGCCGACTGGGTCGGCATCATCGATCATGGCAAGCTGCTGCTCGAAGAGCGTCTGGATGATGTGCGCGCCAATTTTCGGCGCGTCCGCGTGGTAGGAGAGAATTTGCCAATCTCTCGCGATGAAGTATTCAAGATGAAAACGGGCGAAGGCACAACCGAATTGATTGTGCGCACGAATATCGAAGCCTTTACCGCACGGCTGCGCAGCCAGGGAGCCGTTGTGCTGGATGTTGCGCCGATGAATCTGTCAGAAATCTTTCTCGAAGTTATTGGAAAGGGGGAAGCCAATGTACCTGTGGAAGTATTGGCGTGAAAGCCGCATCGCCTTTTCAGTCGCGCTCCTCGTGATTATCGGCGCATTTCTCAATACGTTTCGCGAACGCGTCCATTCCGTTCCGGATGTGCGGCAGCTTTCGACATTGCTTGCCCTGCTTCTCTATTTCCAGATGGTGCCGCTTGGTTTTCTGGGCTGGCTCATGGGCAGCATCGGCGCAGGCCGCGATCTGGGCGAGAAGAACGGCTCGTTCCTTTTCACCCGACCAAGAAGGCGGGGATACTTTGTCTGGAGCGACTGGGCATGCGGTCTCGCGCAGCTACTGCCGCTGGTGATGCTCAGCAATTTCGTCGTATGGTTTCAGGCCCATCGCCTTCTTCTGATGACGGGTGATCCATTGCATGGCCGAATCCCGCTTACGAACGGAACGACAGCTTCGCTCGCGGTCATCGTCAGCCTCTCATGCATCATCGTCTTTCTGCTGGTCGCACTGGTCTTCAGCCTGACATATTTTTCGACCGTTGCCTTCAAACATGCACGGGGCATCATCTTTGCTGCCGGCGTTTTGATCGCCTATCCCATCCTGGCGATGCGCATCAAGCATTACTGGCCTGCTATCCATATGCCGGACCTTTTCCTGCAGCAATTCACCTTTGCCAGAGGACAGGTTTATAGCTCACCGATCACCTGGGGCTTTCGATGGCCATTCGTGCAGGAGTCGTCCTGCTCCTCCCATTTGCAGCGCAAGTGGTATTGGAGAAGACCGACATATGACCAGCGGCTACCGAGAATGAATATCTAGGATCGTAGCCGTGAACTGAGATAAGCAGTCAGAACGTGCTTGAACTCCTGCACCAGTTCCTGCCGGTCTTTGGGCCGGGCTTCGGCGTAAAGGGGATTCAATCCCTTTACGACTTGCAAGGTCACGTTGGCTACGCGGAATGCAGCCTCGGGCGTCAGCGCCGGACTCTTTTGGCGGAAAAGCGCTGCGAAATGCTCGCGCAGACGATTTCTTGCCGCGGCATCGCGCTTAAAGATCGAAGGGGCGCTTAGCAAAGGGAGATACGCGGGCCGGCTATCGATAAAATCAATGACCACATCGAAAATCCGGTCGACCAGTTGCTTGACACTCAGCGCAGCCGCTTCCGCAGCAAGAGGTGTCCAGCGTGCTTCCATCTCATCCCCGTACTGGGCACGAAGCGCCCGAACGACCGCCTCCTTATTCGGAAAATATTGATACATGGCGCCAATCGACGCGCCTGCGCGCTCCGCAATTTCCGTCATGGTAGCGGCGTCGTAGCCGACTTCGGCGATTACGGCAGCGGCAGCTTCGAGCAGATCGGCAACACGGCGCTCGCCTCGCTCCTGCTGCGGCACACGGCGCCTCGTTTTTGACATATCTGAGGGCATGCTCATATTATAGGAATAGAAAACATGAGGATATCCTCATGTATGGAGAATTTATGACCAATCTCGCTATCGATGCAAAATCCACGGCGCTCGTCCTGATCGATCTGCAACACGGTATCGTCGGGATGCCGCTTTCTCCGCATGCGGGAGCAGACTTGGTGAAACGCGCCGCCTCACTTGCCGAGGCGTTCCGTGAAAAGGGCGGTACAGTGGCTTACGTTCGCGTCGAGATCGGTGAAGTGCTCAGACATCAGGTTGATGCGCCGATGTTCGATCCCAGCGCGCCTCCGCCGCCACCTATCGCTTCCCAGCTGGTACCGGAAAGCGGCTATCAGGCGGGCGATCTGCTGATTGTGAAGCGGCAATGGGGAGCTTTTTATGGAACGGATCTCGATCAGCAGCTTCGCAGACTCGGCATCCGAACCATTGTCATCGGAGGCATTGCGACCAATTTCGGCGTCGAGTCCACTGCCCGCGCCGCATTCGACCGTGGTTATGCGCTCATCTTCGTTGAAGATGCGATGGCGAGCCTTAGCGCCGAAGCGCATGGCTTCGCGGTGCAGCATATTTTTCCGCGCATGGGACGAGTACGCACATCAGATGAGGTGCTCGAGTCACTTGGACAATGAATACAACCGACATTGCGTCGAGCACGGATCAACGTATCGATCCCATGGTCTGGCGGATCGCAGTGGTCATCCTTCTCGGCCCGCTGATGACCAGCCTCGATGCGACGGTGGTGAATGTATCGTTGTCTACTCTTAGCGGCGAGCTGCACACGCCGCTCACTACGATTCAGTGGGTTACCAGCGGCTATCTACTGGCGCTCGCCCTCATGCTTCCGCTCAGCGGCTGGCTGGTCGATCGCATCGGAGCGAAGCGGGTTTATCTCTGCTGCTTCACACTGTTCACCATCACATCGCTGCTCTGCGGTTTGGCAACATCTGCGATGGCATTGATCGTGTTCCGGGTGTTGCAGGGGATGGCGGGCGGTCTGCTCGCTCCCATGGCGCAGATGATGACGGCGCGCATCGCGGGCCGTCATGTGGCGCGCGTCATGGGATTCATGGTCATGCCGGTGCTGATTGGCCCCATCCTTGGGCCGGTGCTTGCAGGCGCGATTCTGCAGCATGCAAGCTGGCGATGGATCTTCTTCATCAATCTTCCGATTGGCATTTTCGCTACGCTGCTGGCGTTATGGATCCTTCCCAGAGATGACGACGAGACGCAACCACGAACCTTTGACCTGAAGGGATTTCTACTGCTTTCTCCGGGTCTTGTCTTCCTGCTGCACAGCCTGGAAAATCTGAGCTCGGAGCGTGCGAGCAAGCACTTCAGCGAAATTGAGCTGTGCGCTGCCGTCTTACTTTTGCTGCTCTTCGTATGGCACGCGACGCGCTATGGCCGCTCGGCACTGATCGACATTCATCTGTTTCGCAGTCGAACGTTTTCGGCAGCGGCCTGCACGCAATTTCTATCGAATGCGGCTTCTTTCGGCGGGCAGATGCTGCTGCCGCTTTATTTGTTGACAGTCATGGGTCAATCTCCGGGCCGGACCGGGCTGCTGCTGGCTCCGGCAGGGCTGGGCATGCTGTGCTCGTATCCGATGATGGGAGCGATGACAGAGCGCTTCGGGTCGCGCAGGGTCTCGACCACCGGCGCACTAATTTCATTGGCCGGTACGCTTCCCTTTGCCTTGTTCGGAGTAACAGGCATGCCCATGTCTGCCATATGCCTTCTTCTCTTTGTACGAGGTTTAGGCATGGGCTCGATCGGCATTCCTTCCATCGCGGCTGCGTATACATCGATTCCAAAATCGATGATTCCGGTTGCGACTACGGCCTTGAATATCCTGCAGCGTCTTGGCGGCCCCATCGCAACGACTTCGCTGGCGATTTCATTGCACGTCCATTGGCAAGCAGAATCGACGAAGGCATTCCCTGCCTTTGCTGCAACCTTCTGGCTACTGTGCGCGATCCATGCCCTTGCTGTTTTCTCGGCACTTCGACTGCCTACGAATCGCACGAGCCGTGAGGTGGGTGCCAGTTCAGAAAAAATCGAACTGATGGATGCCGTCAGCGACTAACGGCTATAAGGATGACCAGCATTCTTTGAATGGTGTGAGCCATCCCTGCGCGGTTGTCCTCCGTCTCACGATATGTCGCGTATAACGACGTTATACTGGTTCCGCTTGTCGTATCCTGGCAATTCTTCGCCGGGATCAAAGGCGAATCGGACTTTCAGCTCTTTACCAATGGAGGCTGTGCATGCAACGCAAGCCAAGCAATGCCGCGGTACTTTTGCTCATCGGTCTTTTGCTTTTCCAGTGCCTTGCGCCAGATCTTCAGGCGCAGGCAGCGCCTCCGACGCCACAACAGTTAGACCAATTGCTGGCCCCGATTGCGCTTTATCCCGATGCGCTTCTTGCTCAGATCACGACGGCCTCCACCAATCCACAGGAGATCCTCGACGTAGACAACTGGCTTGCGCAAAACTCAAACCTCACCAGCACGGCGCTCAGCGATGCGGCGCAACAGCAGGGCTTCGATCCGGCTTTTATTGCGCTGGTGCAATTTCCGACCGTGCTGCAGATGATGGCGGAGCACATCGATGACTATGCCGCGATCGGGCAGGCCGTCTCGACGAATCAGGCCGAAGTTACCGCCTCTATCCAGCGATTGCGCGCCCAGGCATACGCAGCCGGCAGTCTCCGCACCACGCAGCAGCAGACGGTGGAAGTTCAGCAGGGTGGGGGCCAACCGATCTACGTGATTCAGCCTGCCAATCCAAACGTTGTCTATCTGCCGCAGTATGACCCGACTGTGGTCTATGCGGGACCAAGCACAGGAACCGTTGTCGCTACTTCGCTGATCAGCTTCGGGCTGGGAATCGGCATAGGGGCGCTGATTTATAGCAATCAGCCGTGGGGTTGGGGTGGATGGGGATGGAACTGGGGCGGCCGCAGCGTCTACTACAACCATGGCCCGTGGGGCGGATGGCACGGCGGCTATCGTCCGCCCAATTTCTGGTATCGTCCGCGACCCGTCGCATATGGCAATCGACCTGGATACGGCGGGAACTGGCACTATCGCCCACCCAACTATCGTCCGCCGACACCGATCAATCGCCCGGGTTACAATCGGCCCGGTCCGGGAAATCGTCCTGTCTATGGCCGTCCGGGAAGCACGCCCGGAAACCGTCCGGTCACTCGGCCGGTAAATCCCACGCCTGGCAATCGGCCGGGCAATGGAAATCGTCCAGTCACGCAGCCGGTCCGGCCAGGCACGCCTGGCAATCGGCCGGGCAATGGAAATCGTCCAGTCACGCAGCCGGTCCGGCCGGGCACACCGAACAATCGGCCAAATGGGACTCGTCCGACGCAACCCATCCACACTCGTCCGGCACCGAACCGTCCAAATAACAATGTGACGCGACCCGCGCGACCAACGTCCCAGCCCCGGCCAACACCACATCACAAACCTGCGCAGCAACAACGGCCTGCACACTCAGCGGGAAGACCGTCCGGCGGCCAGCAGAAGACACAGGGAGGGGGCGGTCAGAAACCGCGCTAGCGATGGACTCCATAAAGTGAGAGCAGTCGCGGCACTGGCTCAGCTTCGACGAGAGATGGTATGACTCAAAGCATGGCGGGGAGGCCTGTCCGTCTCCTTGCACGCATCGACTGCATCTGCAACACTGACTTCGGTCCACCATTTTATGGTTCGTCATTACCTCGTCAAAGGACGCGTTCAAGGAGTTGGTTTTCGCTGGTATGTACACCGCGAGGCCGGGGCTTTGGGGCTGCGCGGCTGGGTGCGTAATACGGAAGACGGCCATGTTGAGGTTGTGGCCGCCGGCGACCCAGAAGAACTTGCGTCCCTGCGACTGGCGCTCGATCGCGGATCGCGCGGAAGCCGTGTCGACCTGGTCATCGAGCACCTGCTCGATGATGCGGAAGACAAAGACCTCGGATCATTTCAGATTGAAGGAGCCTGGTAATTCCAGCTATGAACCATCCTCTCGATTGCGAGCCTTTGAAGACGCTCGTTCGCACCGTTCCCGACTTTCCCAAGCCGGGTATTCTCTTTTACGACATCACGACACTGCTGAAAGATAGAATTGGCTTCGCGCAGATGATCGATGCTTTTGCCGCGCATTACATTGGGAAAGATATCGATCTGGTTCTGGGCATTGAGGCGCGGGGCTTTATCTTTGGCCCTGCTCTCGCCTACCGCCTGAACGCGGGATTTGTGCCTGTACGCAAGCCGCGCAAGCTGCCTGCACCGGTCGCACGCGTTACGTATGACTTGGAATATGGCGCTGATTCCTTAGAGATCCATCTCGATGCAATCGAGCCCGGACAGAATGTCGTTCTTGTCGATGACCTGCTTGCTACTGGGGGCACGATGGAAGCGACTGTGAAGCTGGTGCAGCAACTCGGCGGACACATTACAGGAATGGCTTTCGCGGTGGAGCTCGATTTTCTGAGAGGCCGCGATAAGTTCAAGGATTACGACGTCTTCAGCCTGCTGCACTATAACGAATAAAACTCAGACGCGGGAACGAATAAAAATTCACACGCGAGCCGCCTTGAATTTGAGGCTTTCAGGCCCTAGAGGCGGCTCCGCGCACAAAGTGCATGATCACCGAGATCACGGCAAGAATCAGAAGTATGTGAATGAAGAATCCGGCTACGTGAAACATCACGAAACCGCCAAGCCACGCTAAAACCAGAACCAGTGCAAGTATTAAGAACATAAGCGCTTTCCTCGTTCCTCTCAATGTCGTATCGATAATTTTTTGCGAGATACATCATTGGTTGTCTCGGGCGCGCCATGCAAGAAACGCCCGAGACTCCAAAATTTATAACAACAACAGCGCTGAATTACGCTGCCTGGGCCTTCACATTCACTTTCTTCGCGACCTTCGTCAACTTCTGATCGGCAGCCTTTTCTTCTTCCAGCGTCTTTTCCAGCAATCTCACGATTTCGCTCTCGCCGAGTAACTCTGCATAGGTGCGAGCAGAACCATAGGCTGCGATTTCATAGTGTTCAACGCGTTGCGCGGCAGAGATCAGACCCGCATCCAGAACCTCGGGCTCGCCGCCCTCTTTCACGCGCTCATCCCCTTCTTTCAACAGACCCTTCATTCCTTCGCAGGTCTTGCCCTTGGGGCTTTCTTTAAGATGCTTGAAGATCGTTTCCAAACGCTGTACGTGACCTTCCGTCTCCTGCAGATGGCTTTCAAAGGCGTGCTTCAGGTCCGAAGCCGATGAGGCTTTGGCCATCTTAGGAAGGGCTTTCGTAATTTGTGTTTCCGCGGAATATAGGTCCTGCAGTTCGTCCAGCAGGAGCCCTTTCATTGTTTCTAGTTTCATAACATCCCTCGGTAGTGAAAATATTGACGAACACTGATGGGATGCAACAAAAGCAAACAGAGTAAGAAGGTATCGAAACTAATCGCAGGATGCATAGAACGCGGCAGGGTTGCCCATATCGAGACAGAACGCTACTATTGCGGCCAATGCGCCGTTTCGCTTTCGTTCTCCTGCTGCCCATGATCATGCCCTGCGCAACGGGTCGTCTCCGCGCCCAGGTGATGCAGAACACAAATTACGAGCAGGAACTGCAACATGCCAAATCTCTGGTAGCCGGCGAGACGTCGACGGATATACCTCATCACGTCCACTATTACTTAAAGCTCTATGACCACGATGGCCACCAAAGCACAGCGACGTACGATATCTATCGCGATCCCGGCGTGTACGAGCGTATCGAGATCAAAGCAGGCGACTACCAACTCACGTGGATCAACAACGTACGCGATAAAAAAGACTGGCTGCATTTCGCCGGCGATAAGCCACTCAAGATATTCGATTTCGGGCAGGCGATAGACTCGCCACACTCTGCCATCGATCGCTTTTCACAGGAAGCCGATCAGATCGAGAAGATGGAGCCGCAGCAATTGCAGGGTGCTCCACTGCTGTGTGCTAATGACAACGATGGCACTGCCATTTGCTTCAACCCGCTCATTCATCTTTTTGCTTATGCGCAGATGTTCAACCGCACGATCATGTATGACCAGTGGCTGCCGATCGGAATACACTCCGTGCCGGGAAGTATCCGCATTTATGAAGACAAGAAATTATTAGTCGAAGCGACGGGGACGGTCGAAGCAATCAAAACATTCCCACCGCACCTGATGGAGATACCCGAGATGCCCTCTCAAACCGATCCGGGAAAGGCGCATAAGGTCGTCAGTTACAAACCGAGTGATACGTCACAGCCGCGCTACGGCAATATAGAAACCCGCGTATCAGTCGATGAAAAGGGGCAGGTCACAAAAGCTGACGTGGTCGATTCCGATGATAAACATCTGGATGGTGTAGTCCGTAAGTTCGCACGCAGTGTCGTCTTTGAGCCGCAACTGGAGAACGGGCAGCCGGTGCCCTTCGACACCACTATTTACACCGAGTATTACCCGTTCCCATAGCGGAATGCCCACGAAGGACGCGATGCAGCTTTGCACGAGCTTCATATCTCGCGTACTCGTAATGAATCTTCAGGCTTCAGGTAGCCTTTGCGCCGGAACCAGTCTTCCATCGCTGTTTGCAACCGTTCGAGTGGAACACGATAGCCTGCTTCAAGCATTCCATCGGCTATTGGGAGCGTGTCGTCGAAAACAGCGTCATTGGTGAAATT
>JABDHA010000053.1 GCA_013285705.1 Acidobacteriota bacterium | reverse complement strand
AGTATTTCATCTCAAAGAGTCAACGCAGAAGTTCCATGGTCAGCATGACGATCGGAATTGACCTTGGGGACATCTGGAGCCATTACTGCACACTCAGCGAGGACGGCGAGGTCATAGATCGTGGCCGTTTTCGAACCAACCCATCCGGCGTTGACAAGCGTTTCCGCGATTTGGAACCCGTGCGTGTCGCCATGGAAGCTGGGACGCATTCCATCTGGGTTAGTGAACAGATTAGGGAACTCGGCCATGAAGTCATGGTGGCCAACGTGCGCGAGTTGCGGGCAATCTCGCACAGCGATCGTAAGAGCGACAAGGTGGATGCCGAGAAGGTGGCTCGCTATGCCCGGCTCGATCCGGAGATCCTTCGTCCCATCGCCCACCGCACCGTTGCTCAGCAGGAGACGCTGACGCTGATCCGGGCCCGGGATGTGCTGGTGCGTTTACGAACTGGTGCGGTGAACTCGGTGCGCGGACTGGCCAAGCCCTGTGGCTACCGCTTGCCGGCCTCATCCACACTCTGCTTCGCAAAACGTTGTCTTGCTGCACTCCCACCAGGTCTGTCACAGGCACTCGGTCCTTTGCTCCAGCAGATCGCGGACATGACGGTGAAGATTAAAGAATACGACCGTGCTATCAAGCAGCTGACAGAGACCGAGTATCCGGAGACGCAGGCTTTGATCAAGGTTTATGGCGTAGGTCACCTCACCGCATTGACCTTCGTGCTCACCCTGGGCAACAAAGAGCGCTTCCAGCGAAGTCGCGATGTGGGTTGCTATCTCGGACTTCGACCGAAACGCAGTCAGTCCGGAGAGAGCGATCCCCAACTGGGGATCACCAAGGCCGGCAACGGATATTTGCGCCAGCTGCTGGTCGAGTGTGCCAACCATGTCGTCGGACCTCATGGAAAGGACTCGGCCTTACGACAGTGGGGTCTCAGCTTAGGCGCACGCGGCGGCGGCCATGCGCGAAGACGAGCTGTTGTGGCTGTGGCCAGGAAGCTTGCTGTTCTGCTCCATCGCATCTGGATCACGCAGGAGGTTTACGTACCGTTTTATGCAGCGGCAGCTTGAAATTAGGAGATGACTGCACATGTTGCGACGATCCCGCGTTCCGATGACTGCGCACGGGGTTGGGCCCTCAACGAGGCCGACCTAAAACTGGCAGCATCGACTTCTCCATAGGACCCCAACTGGCACAGAGCCGAATGGTTCAGAGAAAGTGCGTATAGAAACATGGTGGAGAACAACATGCATCGCAACCGAAACGAAAAACAAAGACGCCAACGAAGGAAAAACAAAAACGAGGTATTGACATCGGTGACCTTCTCATAGAAATCCCGTTTTCGGGGAACTACAGGAAACCATTCCAACCTGCAGCGGGCGTGAAGGAACGTGCGACCTCATGTTCATCAGCGCAATACCACAACAGGAGCGGCTCCTACATTTTCAGAGTTGCAGACACAAATATGTGCCCCAGGATCTCGCCCAGGCGATGTATAGCCTCGCTCGCGCAATCGAGATGGGCGGACGTCTCGAATTCCGGAATTTAAGTGCTACCAAACAGCTCTCCAGCCCATATTCCGGGATTTGAGTGCCGCGTGACACTAGGGTTCAACCAAAGGAACCTCCGACACCACCTGCAGATCAACCAACCCCGTAAGCCGCCGGTCCAACTGGAAGAACAAGGCAGTTTTCTTACCGGAGATGACTTTGCTGAATATCGGCACATACTTCAGGCGCAACTGCCCCACCGATTCCTCAATCCCAATGATCTGCCGGGTCAAGGCCAACGCCTTATCGTCGGTGAGAGTCGAATAGTTGGCCGCATAGTCCTTAATAGCCGCAAGCTTCGCATCGTTGATATTGGCGAGTTCTGCTGTGTACTGGTCGTATACGGGCCAGAACTTCGGTGCCTCGGCATCAGTCAGCTGCATATTGGCAGCGATGATCTGCTTCTTATCCGAACGGATATCCTTCCGCAGCAGGGCGATATCCTGATCCACGCTGCTCTGAGCCGAAGTTGCTTGCGCCTGAGCGTGATCCATCGAGACGTTCGTCAAAATCACCATTGCCGCCATGCTCGTCGATAGAAGATATTTTCTAATCACAGAACTCCTCCTTATCACTTCCGAGTTGATGCTTAGAAGCCGATCGCGAAACCGATCGATGGGATACGAATTTTCGGGGGGCCCGGTTTGATATTCACGCCATGGATGCAGCAGTCAACCTTACAGCATTGCCGGAGGATCGAATTGTCGCGTTTCGTCTACCTACGACTTGTTGAGGTCGCCGTCTTTTGAGTACTTGGTTCCCTTAGCTGTGATTTCCAGCGCCAATCCCTTGTCGGTCATTTGATACATCCAGATACCGTCGGAAACCGAGGCGGCACCCTGCATCGCTCCGCCCTTCTCCGGACTGGTTTTGGCAGCAGCCGAAGTCTGCCCTCCGAGCTCCCATCCGGAATTCACAAAGCCATCGAATGCCTTTTGATTGGCGAATATAAATATGACCTTGAACTTCTTGACGCCCATGCCAAGGCCGGCCTGGATCTCAAACATCTTCATAAAGGTTTCAGCTTTGGTCTGGTTGTTGACGGCCACGCCTTCACCATGGCCAGAGCCGCCAAAAAGGATCTTGATGCCCGTGTTACTGAAAACGGCATATCCGTAACCCTTTTGAACAGCTGCCTGGGCGGAGGGCTGTGCCTTGTAAAGACGAGCCAGTGTTTGTTGCGCCATCTGGCGGATTTCGGTTCTCTCCTTCTCCTTATCTTTTTCGTCGTCGGCGAAGGTGCCTACTGCGAGTAGACAAAATAGTGATGCGATTACGAACCTAGACCCGATAAAGAACCGATTGACTTTCATAGGTCACTCCTTGGATTTTCTTGGGCCTTATTCACAGGTTGTCAACCCGCTTAGACTCGGGGATGGTGAACATCGATCACGGAGAGGATGGCCTGTGAAGCCCTAAGAGTTACTCCGTATAACTCACATTTGGAACTGTCAATATAGACAGACTTACTGTTCGCGCAAATGCGGGAAATCATGCGATCGGATTGCGCACGAAGTTTTCGCCTCACGATGATTTGTTCACTTCATCGTCTGGTAAATACTTAGTGCTCTTGACACTGATATTCAAAACCACTCCCGTGCCAGTGAGTTGATACATCCAGATGCCGTTGGAAATGCCGCGGCGCCCTGCATGGCTCCGCCCTTCTCAGTAGAGGTTTTGGCGGCTGCCGATACCCTGCCTGCCGGACTCCCAGCCAGAATTCACGGAGTCGTAGAACACTTTCTCGTTGTCGAATACAAAGACGTAGCGAAACTTCTCGACTCCCGTGCCAGAACCCTCGTGGATCTCAAACATCTTCATGAAGGTTTTCCTTTTGGTTTTGTTATTGACGGCCATGCCTCTGCCATTTCCAGTGTCGTAGAAAACCGCGTACCCACAAGCTTTTTCGACGACTTCCTTCGCTGGAGGCTCTGCCTTGTAAAGGCGGTGGAGCGTATCTTTCAGACATCTTTGGGATGTCCGCCCGCTTGTCCTCTTTGTTGTCAACGAAGGTGTCCACCGGAAGTACACAAAACAGGGATGTCACTACGAACCGAGACCCGATGAGGAAGCGACTGACAGTCATAGATCACTCCTTGGATTTCATGGGGCCGTTGTCACGGGTTGTCGCCCTGCCAACTCGGGAATGGAGAACATCGATCACGGAGCGATGGCCCGTGGAGTCAACAAAGTACTGCGCAGAACTCGCATTTCGGAACTGTCAAAACGGACAGACTAGACGTTGGCCCAATACGCAAGTGATCCGAGTCACATTCAGAGTCGCGAGGACTAGGCCTGCGCTGATTCTGTGTCTGACAGTTTTGACAGCAGCGATCAATGAGCGCTGCCGAACAATATACGGTTGAGGTTCCCCACCGCATGGCTTCGCGCTGGGGGAAAAAACCAGCGCGATCGGTCCAGGCCAACTCGGGAAATGCAATACCCCAGGAACGGAAGTCGATATGCCTGTCACTTCGATCGTCAACGCTTTTCGTATAACAACGCTCTTCTGCGTTGCAACTTTGTCTTTGTGTTCCGTTGGCTGCGGAAAGAAAACGCCGCCCGATGCAGAGACCCCGGCGGGTGCACCAGCCCAACCGTCATCTACCTCCGCTCAACCGCCCGTAGC
Organism: Acidobacteriota bacterium; assembly: GCA_013285705.1. Taxonomy (GTDB): domain Bacteria; phylum Acidobacteriota; class Terriglobia; order Terriglobales; family Acidobacteriaceae; genus Alloacidobacterium. The sequence continues at coordinate 25,566 of JABDHA010000053.1, read as the reverse complement.
CGCTCAACCGGCCGCGCCGACAGGACCGGTACCTTCCTACTCGGCCGCAAATAAAGTGGGCCTATACGCCTATCCGGGAGAGGGCCAAAGTCATGATCAGCAGCTCATCGATGAGTCCGACTGCTATAACTCGGCTCAGCAGCAGACAGGCGTCAACGCAGATACGCCGGCTCCGCAGCCGCCGTCTTCCGCAGATGTTCAAGCAGCTCAGGCGCAGGCAGCTGATGCTGCGCCACAACAAAGAGGTGGTAGAGCCCGAGGTGCGGCTCGCGGCGCAGTTGGTGGTGCGGTGATTGGCGAGATCGCCGGAGATGCAGGAACAGGTGCAGCGGTAGGCGCTGGTGTAGGTACCGTGCGGGGAGGAAGACAGCAGCGCAAAGCGAATGCTGCTGCCAAAGATCAGGCCTCGGCGCAGGCAGGATCGCAGGTGCAACAGCAGTACCAGAGCCAGAAAGCTGCGTATGACCAACAGATGAATACCTTCAAGCGGGCGTTCTCAGCCTGCGTGGATGCGCGAGGCTATTCGGTCAAATAGGTGTCCGAACGTCGCAACTTCGATATGTTCTGATGTGACCCTGAGGATCCACATAGAGATCGTGATGGATGCGATCGAGCGTGCCGTCCCAGCTCCACAAGTCGAAATGATGCAACGCCGTGCTGCGCGCTGGCAGGTCCTTCGGGATCGCTCGCCACTGACACCCGTGCGCAAAACATACATGACCCCGTTCATCATTTCGCGAACGTCGACGTGGCGACGGTTGCCGCCGCGCTTGGCGGGTGAGATCAACGGCTTGACACGCGCCCATTCGTCGTCAGTCAGGTCGTTCGGGTAGCGTAATTGGCTGCGGTCGTAGCACCCGCGGCTCTTTATCGTCCACATCGGGTGGCCTCCTCAATCAGACCACCTCTCTTGAATCACAGTGACTCACACGATTCAAATTGTATATATGGACGGACACTAAGAGAGGTAATTCCCCGCGTACGGATCGCTTTGCGCAGCGGACGTTGACATGGGTCACATTCATGAACCCGCGAAGAGCTGGGAATCAAGCTTGCTGAGCATCTTGCGCAGCTTTGCCAAGCTTTCATTGGTTGTCCTTTCCCCGATAACTGCCATCTCATCAGCCCGAGTGAATTCCGATATATCAAAGGAGGTCACGTCAGGAGCGACCACAAAGTCTGCAGGCTGCACCCCAACGGAGGTCATCTTGAAGTCTTGAATCATGTTCTGTCGCATGATCACCTGAATTGTCGAGAAGAAACGGTTGTTGCGCGAATCCCCGTTGGAGCGAATTCCTAAGAAGTCTTTTTCCAGCTTGGCCGTCACGCTCGATGCGATAACAAAGTTGCAGCCCTTCGCAACAAGCACGTTGGCAGGGATATTGTTGAGGAACCCGCCGTCCACTAGTGCTCGGTTTGATTGAAAGATAGGAAGCGAAAGGGGAGGAAGATTGATGCTTTCCAGGATACTCATCGTCGCGTCGCCAACCTCGCTCACGACTGGTTCTCCTTCGAAGAGATCGACGGCGACCGTCAACATCGGAAGATGCAATTGTTCCATCCTGGCTCTGCCTATGTATTTCCGCAGCATGGAATCAAACTTATTTCGTCTGTACTTGAAGAGCAGATACCAGTAGCCGCCACCGGGCAGCTGTCGAAATATCCACGGTGGCTGTAAATCGGCCTTGAAGACCTCAGTAGCATACTCGGGATCTAAGCCAGCCGCGTAGATGGTGCCGGTCATCGCCCCTGCGCTCGTACCCGCCAACATGTCGACATAGATGCCATGCTGCTCAAGCGCTTTGAGCACTCCAAGATGAGCCATGCCGCGAGCTGCGCCGCCTCCCAGTGCCAAACCAATCTGAACACCTCGCAAATGATGAACGATGCGTTCAAATCCGTGCTGAAGCAAACTTCCTTGATGTGCCCCAGGAGCCCCCATTGAAAGCTTAAAGTCTCGTTCGGCGAGTTCATACAGCTCCGGTACATAGGGAGCGATCGGAATGTTGTTGTCGAGTAGCCACACAATCCTGATCTTGTCCCGCCATCCGGGTACACTCTTCACCAGTGACTCGAGCAGAAGTACCGCTGCAGGCGCATCCTGCGGCTGAACACACCAAAGCACTATGTCGACGTAACTCATAAAACGCTTCATTACCTCTTCTGAATGATCCGCACGAATATCAAACAGAAGTCGCCTGTGTGAGGCCCATTCGCTAATAAGGTTTTGTCGCTCCTCGACATCTCCCACAAGCAACCTAAAAGGAATGTCTTCATCAGGTTTCCATTGCTCGTCGTCACCGAGAATACATGGAGACTCGCCCAACTCTCGGAGTCGATGTGCCAATCGACCAACGAGTGGACGGCTCGCCGCAGTGTGATGCACAACACCCACGACGGATGGCTTCGGAAGCGAACGATTGACCATCACGTATCGTTTGAATACATTCGCTGACAAGCGAAACATAGCGAGTTGAAAGTCTGCATGCTTCGCTGTCAACTGAAGCAGGTTCGATAGTGTCAGTCGGACTGCTGTCGAAGGTTCAGTAGCCTGGACTTGCAAGTAAGAGCGATCCGATAAACCGAGGGAAAATAACCCGATGACAGCCCCTCGAGCAAAAGTATCTTGCTGCATCTCTTTGCCCAGCGAATCGTAGAGCGTTGCCTGCATCCGGCCCGTGATGAGGAAATACACTTGGGCAATCTCTGATTCGACCTCAATGACCACTTCTCCCGCTCGAAACGAGACCCAGTCAGCCGCATTCGTTATCGCTGCCAACGTGTCCTCGTTCAGTTCTTTTGCCCATTCGAGCCGGCGAAGCTCTATCTGAAGTCGCTCAGTCGTTGGAGAAACTGGTTTTTCGGCGCTGTGATCCATCTCGTTCTCCTTGAACGGGGTAGACTCTAAGCCCGGCGAAGGGCTTGTCGAATTGTGAGTCGAGGTGTATCCGACAAAATCCCTCCCATACAGTCACGGTCAACCATTATCCTCCAATTTCAAAGTAGGCGGTAGTTGGGCCCGACGTCGTGAAGGATACAGATGTTAGGGTGGTTCAGGGATGAAATCGCCCGGGCCTCGCGCTCGAAAGCGGGCGTTGAACTGCTCGAGAGTGGTTTTAATGGCGACGGCACGGCCTACTCGCGTGTCGACGGCCCCTCCCAGTGTCGGCCCTGGGGCTGACGGGGCTGTCTGCCAATCGTCATCCAATCACTTCCCATAAGTCGGCTTCTATTTACTAATTGTTCTTTCACTTGACCGTAAAACCGGCTTTGCGGTGATGTGGCACACGGCTACGTCGTCGTCGGTTTCCTTGGCGGGGTAGCGCAATTTTTTTCGAATCCCTCCATCTCTGACGACATCCTGCCACATAATATGTGACGACCATCCTGGTCGATCGCCAGTCATCAAGGAGGAATCATGAAGCTTGCAGGCAAGAAGGCTCTCATTACCGGAGGCAACAGCGGTATTGGTCTGGCCACAGCCCGCCTTTTCATCTCTGAAGGCGCGGAAGTCGCAATTACGGGCCGCGATCAACAGACACTGGATGAAGCGGTCGCCGAGTTGGGAGCGAAAGCGCACGGCTACCGTGCCGACGTTACCGTTGCGGAGGACCGCAAGAAGCTTTTCGCTGAACTCGCCAAAGACTTTGGCAAACTTGATATCGTCTTCGCTAATGCAGGCATTTCTGGCAGGACGCCGACTGGCACGACCAACGAAGCCATCTTCGAGAATGTAGTCCACACCAATCTCAACGGTGCTTTCTTTACCGTCAATTCAGCCGCTCCTCTCATGAACGACAACGGCAGCATCATCTTCAACGGATCGGTGCACAATTATCTCGGTCAGCCAGGCGTGGCTGCCTACGCTGCCACGAAAGGCGGACTTGTCTCGATGGCGCGATCCATCGCCGCCGACCTTGCACTGCGGAAGATTCGCGTAAACGTGGTGGCTCCCGGATCGACGAAGACTCCCATCTGGAAGCGCGGAGGGCGCGCCAATGTTACAGCAGAGGAATCCGCAAAAGTGTCCGACTTCTTCTCTTCCACGGTTCCACTCGGCCGTTGGGGCGAGCCGGAAGATCTGGCCAAGGCTGTGCTTTTTCTTGCCTCGGACGATTCGTCATACATCAACGCGGTCGAGCTGATGGTGGATGGCGGACTGACGGGCGCTCCCTTCGGAGCCGCCATTCTTCGCGGCTGATGTTGGTGGACGGCAACCACGAGGTCTTTTCCGGACAGTCCAAAACGGTGACGTTTCCAATGCCCATCACTGCGTCTCATTCGCACTGAAAAGGAGACACCATGAAAAAAGGATATTGGGTAGTTGCATATCGATCGATCCCGGATGAATCGACGCTCAAGGCCTATGGCGCATTGGCAGTGCCGGCGGTTGAATCATTCGGCGGGCGCTTTCTGACCAAATCGACCAGCCAGATTCAAACCCGCGAAGCCGGATTGCAGCTGCGGACGATCCTTGTCGAATTCGACAGCTATGATGTCGCCCTCGCGGCCCATGAGAGCGAGGCATACAAAAAGGCGCTTCAGGCACTCGGTTCCGGAGCGGAACGCGACTTTCGCATCGTCGAGGGTGCGTAAGATCTGTATAAGCGCGAATAATCAATAACGCATTGGCAGAGAGGAAACCTATGTCACATCATTTCGATACGAAACTGGCGAGGGAAGATCCGAGCCTCAACCTCTGCGACTTTTATTTATTTGACGGCCCCTCGGGCAAGACGGTCATGGCGATGACCGTGAATCCGGATGCGGGATTATCGGCTCCGGATACGCTTCATCCAGAAGGGCTCTACGCGTTCCGGTTCGACCTGAACGGAGATGCGAGGGAAGAGGTTACCTTCAAGTTCAGGTTTGGTGAACCACGACACGGAGATGGCAGTGAGCATACTCACATTCAGTCGTTTGTGGTGCGGAAGGCGACGGGTGACGATGCTCTTCGTGGTGACGCCGGAGAGAGTCTCGTTGAGGGTGAAACCGGTTCGGTCGCGACTCATTCGGGTCTTCGTGCGTATGTTGGAATTGCTCCAGAGCTATTTGCGGCAAATGCCGGATTCCGGACATTTATGACTGCTTTCTATAAAGATCAGCGCTACGATGGGGACGCCCTTCTGCACCAGCCGGATCCCTTTGCGAGGCGGAATATTACGGCGATTGTGCTGGAAGTGCCGAGCGAACTGATTGGGAAGGGAAAAATCAACGCATGGGCGACGATCTCCCTCTTTGGCCATGCGCCGGAGGTACAGGTTTCGCGTTGGGGCCTGCCTATAGTTACGCACCTCTTCCTGAACGACCCGAGCGATCAAGAGGTGAAAGAACAATTCAATGCGTCGGTTCCGTCTGAAGATCAGGAGCGCTTCGCGAAGTCGATCGCGGATGTTGCCGAGAAGATGACGACCTATGCCGGTTCGGTGGCGGACCCGGGTGAATACGGGAAGCTGATCGCTGCACGGCTTTGTCCCGACACCTTGCCTTACGAGCTTGGAACGCCCGCCGCATTTGAGGTGGCCAGTTTCAATGGACGCGCGCTCGGCGACGATGTGCTGGATGTGATGTTGACGCTGGCGGCCAACACGCCAATTGCCGATGGACTTGCTCCCGACCGCGGGCGCATTCGCAAGGATTTTCCGTATTATGGAGCGCCGTATACGGCGGAGGAGCAGGTCAGGGTGACGCCGATGCAGCCCGGCTAAGAAGTAGGCGGGAAGCGACGCTTCAGAATCTTTGAACGAACGAGGAGTTTGTTGGGCGGAAAAGTGCAATTAGCCCAAAAACTGTTACGAATGCGCAGCTCATTCAATCCGCAAGGCCTGTACGGGGTCGATGGAGGCGGCGCCGGGCGGGAATGGGAATGATGCTGGCAATGGCAGCCGCAAGCACAAGCATTCCAATAGCGATGATCATGACCGGCACATTCACGTTGGTGATCTCATAAAGCTGCGACTTGACGTACCGCACACAGAAGATCTGGGCTGTGCATTCCGCCAATTGCGCAAGACTCCGGGCTTTACCATCACTTGTTCTGCTGACGCCGGCCCTAGGCATCGGAGCCAATTCGGCCATCTTTACCTTGGTAAACGCCATATTTCACCTACCTCTGCCCTAACCCTTGAAATCAAAAAAGTCTTGAAGCAGACATATACGATAGTTATCAACGAAATCTTTCGTATATTGTGTCTACTCATCCAAAATCGCTCGAGAATGCCATCGTCCTTTAATCTCGACTAGTGCATCCAGGGCAAGCCCTCACTGAGCTATTCAAAACGATTTATCTCTTTGCCATGTGGCCGTAAAACCGGCTTCTCGGAAAGGTAAAACTGTGCCTGAAAAGCGGGTGCCGGCCTTGGTCCCACTAGACTCATCGCCACCACTATTCTTCTCTGGCCGGCTCAAAGTTCAGCGGCACATTCTGAGCTGGTGGTATGCGAACGTTGAAATCAAAGAATGTTTGTTCGTGGCCTTCGGGGTGCTGCTCTCGCCACAGCGCCAGCAGAAGTGGCGGAAACTCCGTAAGGACAACCTTCGTCCGGTGGACCTTCGCATGACACCCCGCACAGAGAGCGATCATCAGATGCAGCGCAGACTTGCCTGGCTCACGATGATGCACTCCAGGATCGGGATCACCGCACACCCTGCAGGCGTATCCATCGCGCTCTAAGACCTGCTCTCGCAGGCCGCCGAAATACTCGGCATCCTGCCGATTCAGTGTGTAGCAGGTCGCGCAGAGGCCCAGGGCGAGGAGCTTCTCATTCCCGCAGGGACAGCATATTGCGGCCTGGACCCCATTCTTCAAAGCCCTACTCCTTCGTCTTGAGCTTGGAATCGTTTTCGCGGATGAATGCCTCGATCTCCGGCGCACTCGCCAGGATGCGGAGCCATTGTTCTTTGTAGAGTGTGACCGGAAACCGGCCCATGCCGTACAGCGAGAGCGCACCCTTCTCGCTCACCTTCAAAGTGAGGCCACCCTTGTCTTTGCTCTTTAGCTGGGCATTCTCAGCCCGTAGACGCTCCAACTCCGCTTGCATCTCCGATTCACTCATCGTTTCCCTCCTCCGATTCCCTTGCATACAGTTCATTTTCCGAGCTTCTCAAGCCGGCTCTTTTTGACGGGAACATACCGATATAGCGTATCCCGGCTGATGCCGAACTCACGAGCAAGCGCAGCCTTCGAGCCACCATCGGCTACTCGCCGTCGCAACTCGGCCGCCCGCGCGGGTGTCAGAGACGGCTTCCTGCCGCGGTACTTCCCTTCCCGCTTTGCGATCGCGATTCCCTCACGCTGGCGCTCACGGATCAGTTCTCTCTCGAATTGAGCAAACGCCCCCATGACACTTAGCAACAGATTCGACATGGGCGAATCCTCGCCAGTGAAAGTCAGGTTTTCCTTCACAAAGACGATATGGACGCCCCGCTCCGTCAGACCCAGCACAATTCTCCGCAAATCATCGAGGTTGCGGGCCAGCCGGTCCAGCGAGTGACAATACACTCTATCGCCTTCGCGGACGAAGTTCTGCATCGCCTCCAGTTGGGGCCGCTTCGTATCCTTGCCGGAGGCACTATCAGTAAAGGTTCTGTCCAGGGCCAGCCCTTCGAGTTGGCGAATCTCGTTTTGATCCAGGGAGCTGACGCGCAGGTAGCCGACCTTTTGGCCTTTAGACGGCCTACGCGTTCGAGCGGACCGAGATGTCCGAATAGACTCTTTAACCTTCCTCATCACCTGTACGATAACTCAGGGAGGAATGGAGATCGTCGCCGCGCGGTCAACGATAATTTGGGATTGCAAGGCGAGGTGGGTGGGATACTTCTACTTGACTAGGCGAAACGACGACTCCAGTTGAGCAACGCTAGTGAAAATTCTCGACGAGCATGATGTCGCCATTCACATAGCGATCTTGTGAATAGAGAAGCCAGCGGCCATCGGTTGACACCGAAAGGCCTGTACCGAGACCCTTTTCCACTTCGAAGATTGGCCGTATTTGCTTACTTGCGAAATCAAAGTATTGGACTGATCGCGGCGTCTCGGCAGCAACAAAATAAATGCCATTCGGAGACAGAGTCCAAAGACGTGCGCTACTCACGTGAGGCAATCCATGCACCTCTGATTCCCAGGCCGCCTGCCCCGGCAAAGCGACTTGCCTAAGCGTCGATTTCTCATCATGGTTTGCAAAATACACTGTTTTCCCATCAAAGGACTCTTGCGGATTGAAACCATCGATATCATTGGAAAGCAAAATTGCATCTCCGCCGGAGAACGGGCAACGATAAATACCTTCCCTCCCCATTTCGTAGGACGAAAAATAGATCCACTTTCCGTCGTGGGACCAGAGAGGTCGAATTACATTTGGAATATTCGTAACCAGTTTTCTAGGCTTTTGTTCGGCCACGTCGGAAAGAAATATTACCCAACCGTCCTGGGAGCGCGAGTCAAACGCTATCGTGTGTCCGTCCGGCGACCATTGCGGACTGCCACTCATGTCGTGGGGGTTTGAGATCTGCACCAGATTGCTGCCGTCTTCATTGCCGATCCATACCCCCTGCACGCCGGATCGTAACGATACAAAAGCCATCCGCCTTCCGTCAGGAGAGTATTGAGCGTCGTACTGCGTCCGTGACGAAGGCATGAGTTCTACGTCAGGAAGCTTCGGATGAAGCAAGTCTTTACGCCAGATGTTCGAGCTGACCGAGATAGATTCAAACGCAAGTTTGCTGCCTCTGAGAGGAACGGTCGGGCGCAGGGCGGTGCCTTCGAATACAAGCCGATTCACCGAACCATCTGCGACGGTGACCTCATCGAGCTCGTCTGCGCCTCTTCCTTTATTGATGGAATAAACCAGTTTCTTGTCATTCTCAGACCAGGCTAACCCGTTTGCACCCGCCAAAAATGGCGTAATCATTCTGGGCTTTCCCCCCGGAAGGAGGAAAGAATATAGCGCGCCCTCATTTTCGTTTCGAAAACACCAGTAGGCAAGAGACTTGCCATTGTGGGAAAAGGCCGGTAGACCTTCACGAACGCACATCGGAGGAATTGAAATCTGCTTGGCTTCCAATGTCTCCGTGGAGAGCAAAGAGATCCTTGTACCGTCCCCTACTGGTAATAGATCGGAGAAGGCGATCCAACTGCCATCGGGCGACCAACTGATCTTCGAGAGATCGTGATCGGGAATTCTGGTGGAACGTAACTTCCGTTCGGATCCACCTAGTGCAGGCACAACGTAAATTCCGGTGTCTCGGCCGTCTAAGCGCTGAAACGCAACCTGAGTGCCGTCAGGGGACCATGCCGAACTGATCCATTCCGCAGGGTGTTGTGTAAGTCGGAGGAGAGTCTCGCTTCCGAGCGCCTTCACGTATAGATCGAAACCCTTTGTCCCATGCGCCGAATCACCGTTCCAGGCAAAAGCGATCCGAGATCCATCGGCAGAGAAGGCCGGGGAGGTTGCCCGTCCCGGCAGTGCTGTAAACGGAATCGCCGTCAATGCCTGGTGTTCGTCGGGATGTTGCAGCTGCCGGTGCCATCTATAGACAAGTAAAGCTCCAAGCGCAAAGACCGAGACGGCGAAAACGCCCACGCCGATCTTCAACCAGATTTGGGAGGGTGCCTCCAATTTGCTGATAGATCGATACCCCTGCTGAGACGCCATGTCCACAAAGCTCAGACTCTCAGCCGAGTGGCTACCAGCCACGCCATTCAGGTTCACGGCGGCGTCCACATTGCAATCAGCGTCCACCAAAGCGACGGTGGATGGGCTTATTTTCGAGATCTCGGGATCTTCCGCCGGTTCTGCAGCGTCATGAGCCAAATCCATCCGACGTACTTCAGAGACACGGAATCGATAACCTCGTTTTGGAATTGTCTCAATGTATCGAGGATCATTGGCATCATCGTTCAGCGCCTCTCTTAGCTTGCCGACTGCAACGCGGAGGCTGCTGTCAAAATCAACGAAGGTATCGTCAGGCCAGAGGCGGCTTCGAAGTTCTTCTCGGCTGATGACCTCCCCGGGACGTTCCAGGAGCGCGACGAGAAGTCTGTAAGGGAGCTCTTGTAGCTTGATACGCCTTCCGCGATTGAGAAGCTCGCCAGCCGCAACGTTTACCTCAAACGGACCGAATTGATAGACCACTCGGGAATCTGTCCGCACACTCTGGCTCCGAAAGGGATAGAAGGATTGGATCCCATGTGGAGTCTACACTGTTTCATCGTTTACGGGTCTGCCCTATCCAATTGAATCGTTTTCACTTAGCCGTTAACGGAGGCTTTACGATCAGTTTCTTTGACCTTAAGGACGGTTTCGGTTTTGATGACCGTGCTCAACCCAAGTTGGAGGGCTTTATGCTCGGCACCAAAACGGAGATCAAGTTTTAAACGCGCTTATTTAACGACCAAGCAGTTCTGACAGGTATTCAGAGAAGGATCTCACATGCAAAGCAAATCAGTATCAAAGCTATCGGTGATCGCGGCGCTTCTAACCATGGTTTACGGATTTTCGATTAAAGTACCCTCCGCTCGGGCGGACGATGAGGAGGGGAGAGGCAGAGGATGCTCGAATGCAACGCTTCACGGCGCTTACGGTCTGACGATTGACGCTACTACCACGCCCGGGCCGGGCCTTCCATTCCGCGGTGTCGTCCTCCAAACCTATGACGGTGCCGGACATTTAACCATTCGAGATCATATCGTTTTCGACGGTACGCCGGAAACGGATTCATGGACACCCGGCACCGGTGTTTATCTCATTCATCCTGATTGCACCGGAGTAGCTACGTTTAACCTGCCGTCAGAAGGTCCACCGCTTAAAGTGCATTTCGTGGTGGTGGAAGGGGGCTGCAAGCTCCGCGAGGTAATTGATGAAAATGCCATCACGGTCACTGGTGAGAAAGTAGACAAATGTGAACGATAGGGCCACCATCTGAGGCCCTTGTGCATAGTGCCTAACAAGTGGGATTTCAGTTCGCTATGAGCGGATCGGGATAAGGCCTAACGTGATCTTCGAGACGTGGCCGCTAGCATCGCCCGCTGACAATTGGAAAATTGTCATCCGGACGACATGTGTGTCATTCGAATTGCGTGTCCGGAGATTTAATCCGCTTCGCTTTTTGAGAAAGGTGAATAGATGTATTGTCAACTCTCGCTTTCCGGCAACGCGTTCGAGCGGCTGATCCAATACCGTGTTGCCGACTCGTTTCAGCCATTGACCGTTCCTGTGCCATTTCCAGCGAACACCAGTAGCTGGTTCGACGGGATATTGGTTACGCAAGTCGTCCTCAACCAAATCGCTAACGACAGCCTAATGCCGATTAACGAATTGCAACCGGACGGAACGGTGGCTCCAAATCCAGCCGGAGTCAATTTTAGGGCCGCCGCGGTTAGCGCAGATGCTGCCGCCGAGATTTTCTTCGTTCGCGTGCAGGACGCTGCATCGGCCGGTCTTTCTCAACCTCCGTCTCTGACTCAATCGATTCCCATCGGCTTCATCCGTATGATCGCCCGCGTTTTCGTTGACGCGAAGGGGACGACGCAGTTTCTGCTGTCGCCCGATCTGACATTAATCGGCGAACTTCGTCTTCCGCCTCAAGTTGTTGCCGCGATCCAGCGCGCAACCACGAGGGTTATTCCCATAGAGATTGCCGACCAACTGCAAGTCATCTTTCCCGAAGGCAACGTCAAGGTAGTGAACGCTGGTATCACGCGCGATGCCAATGGATCGATCGTAATGCGCTTCGAATTTTCGGGTTCGGGACAGACCCCGCAGGACCGAGAGGCGGACTGGCAGAACTTCTTCTCGCCCGACTTTGTTACAAACTTGGCCGACGGGGATTGGTCGGTAGATCTGGATGGCGAAGCAATAGCTCTTGCTCTTGGCGCAGCTGTCAATCCGGCGATCAAGAACGAAAGCCCGTTGGAATTCAGCGGAAATATCCGCTCGGGATTTATTGGCGATTCGACTCCTCGGTTGGTTCTGACAAAGAACGGTCTTGTTGTCGATGCTTGCGCGGGATTTCCCATTCACTTCACAGTATTCCTGAATCTAGACTTGAACGTTCCACATGACAATCTGCTGCGCGGCACGCTGGGCCTGGACATTTCCAAGAATGACTTCGATGTAGGACTGTGTCTCGGGAATATCTTGCTCGATCCAAGCGCGGTGGTGATTACTGCCGCTGATCACGGTCAACTGGGCGCCGGCCTTGGAGCGCTTGCGTCTGATTTTCTCTTCCCGATCAAGGGCCTTGCGGTCCTTGCGGCGGTGAGTCTGTTGCTTGCCGGCTATGACAAGGCCCTGGTTCAAGGCGTGGTCGCAGACCGGTTGCGGAAGGAGCCGTTGGTGACCAAACTGCCCGGCGGCGGATTTGCGTTCGACCAGGTCTTAGATTCACGCAACGATTTGACCAAGGACTGGCTAGTGCTCAAGCAATGCACCGGATCTGGCAATCGCCTGCTACTGAGCGGTGTGCTGAATGTACCAGATGCTGTGCTACCACGTTTGACGGCAGCGGATCTTGAAGGGTTCTCAGGATTCGTGCTGGTGGACAAGTGCGAGCCCGGGAAGGGCCACGCGGCCCACGGCAGCCTGGTGCTTGCGCTGGAGCCTGGACATGGGACGGATCGTGCGACGGCGCAGCCAGTGCTCCGCCCGACGATTTCTGTAAAGTACGGCCTGCAACCCGACGGCACTTCACTGATGTATCAGGTGCTGAATGATAACCTCGGGATTTATCAGGATGCGGCGACCGATTACACGCAAGTATATTTCCCCGGCGTTCCGTGTCTGTTGGAAGCGACGCTGACAACCGCGACGTTGCGGAAGGAAGCATTTGAACCGTTCATCGACAATCCATATCCGCTTCGGCTACGGCTGTTCACGAATGGGGGTGTGCGGGAGTATCAGTTCGGAGCTCCGCCGAAATTCCGGCGGATTGTAGAAACGCCCGGGCAAGCGGCGCAGCGTATCAGCCGTTGCAAAGCCCTGAGCGCATCGCTGTTGCTCAAGAGCTATCTGGAAAAGATATGGCTGGGACGTCCGCCGGAGGCGGGCAACGTGGGCGCGCAGCAGTGGGAGATACAGCTTCGCGGTCTCGCGGAAGGTAGGCAGCTGACGGTATGGGATCGAGACAGCGGAGTGGAATTGGTGAAGGCCTTCGCAGACCAACGGGGCAGCATGAACATTTCTTTGGTCCTGAGAGGTCGGGGGCCAGCCGCGGCGATCTTGATGGGCCTTGACGATCGGCCGTTCGTGTCTGCGGCTCACCTTACACAGATCGTTACCTCGGAAACGCTCCCTAGCGAATTTCCCGCGGTGCGGATGGCAATTCGCCAGACGACGTTGACGGAGATTGATCATCTGGCCTTCGATGAACCGATCGAGGCTTTGGATTTGGCGGAAGAAGGGACGGGCAGCTTGCTCACGGTACATACGGTCAGCGGCAAGCGGTTCGCGCATGCTCTTGCCTTTCCCTATATTACGGGTCAGGCAAAGCACCTACTGTTGGCGACCGCGCACGTCAAACAAGGCGCTTCTACTAGGGTGGGACTGGTGGCATGGCGAGGAAATCGCCGCCAATTCCTCCATCTATCCACAACACTCGAACGAACGGATGTGATCGGCGAATACTCCGCACGATCGTCTTATGATCTGGCCGGCGAGCGGATCGACCTGTTTACTCAGGTCTCGGACGATGGACGCCAAGTTGTCCTTTATCAGAAAGGAATCCCGATGCAATTCGGGACTTCGGAATGGGAAGGGGCACCTTATGGGAAGGACTCTTAGATCTATGGTCCGGTGTTCGACGAGGGATCATTGTCTGAGGCGTTGCGCTCTACTATCGCGCGTTCCACCGCTTCCCTCACAGCAATTTGCAGAAAATCCTTGATTCCTTCGCGGTCCACCTTTTCTTCGCCCAAGTGATTTCCTATCGCCGCCATCTCTTCTTTGCTGAATTCCCAGCTAACTTCGACCTTCATGTCGCCTCTTTTCAAATGTTGTTCACTCGCCATCTGAACCCCTCCGGGGCCCGGACACCCGTGTTAGATTGCCTGATGCGACAAGAAGCATCTCCGGATTGACCGGTTTCTCAAATGCTCCAAACCCAAGCCGCCGCACTTCCTCAAGGAGACTGTCACCTACGCATACATACAGTAGGATGACGCCGCAATCCACGTATTGTCGACGAATTCGCGTTGCGCACTCCAGCCCGTTCATGTCTGCCAAAATGAACTCTATGATGAGCAGATCCGGTTGCCATCCCATCGCCGTGACCAACGCAGCTTCACCGCTGTGCTCTGTCCTGACCTCATACCCGGAAGCCCTTAGGACCAGGGCAAGGGTGTAGGCAATAGTCGGCTGATAATCGACAACCAGCGCCCTCACTGCCATAGCGTCCCCCTTGAATATCAAGATGCCATGCACGCGCTTAACGACGATCAAGTTAAAAAATGACTTGAAGGTTGAATCTGCCCGACAATACCTCTCCCGCTTGTAACCCCTAACAAATCGAGAAAAACCCTTTACTGGTCTTTTCTATTGAGCGCGGATGATTTCCCGCCTCTTTTGACCTGCGCAACTGAGAGCGTAAACTGAATGAGTTTGAGAGCCATCGAGGAGCCGTGAGGGGACTCTATGCAAAGTACAACGCATTCCACGGAACGGTTTGTTCGCTTCGCGATCTGGGTACTCCTGATGCTCACTGCATGCTTGATCACCGATGCCTTCGCGTCGCATTGGAGGAATATCGTTCCTTGCTTGTTTATGGTATTTTTCGTTCCCATGGTCCTCCTTCCTATACATAGCAGGAGAGGGTAGCACCGACTAGCGGTGGACATTCCGCGCCACGTGCTTTGAGTGGAGCGCCTGAATACCGGGAGGCACTCGGCGGTCTTTACGTCATAGCGCAGAGGGGTGAGTCATGGTCCCGCATTCGATAGAGATCACCGTCTCGATCGGACAGTCTTCGTCGCTGACTTCTTGACGGCTTTTTTAGCTGCAGCAGCTTCCTTGGCCGAAGATTTTTTTGCCGACTTTTTGACGGGGGTTTTCTTTATCGTCTTTTTCGTAGCTTTCTTAGGCGGGGACTTCTTGGCTGCAGTTTTCTTCGCGGCCTTCTTCGCGGGTGCCGCTTTGGCAGCCTTCTTTGCCACCGCTTTCTTTGTGCTTTTCTTAGCCGGAGCTTTCTTCTCGGCCTTCTTGGCAGGCGTTTCCTTTGCAACCTCTGTCACCGCGGTCACGGCTGCGCCGATTGCCGTTTTGATGGCCCCTGCCACATCCGACACCATCTCCACCCCTATCCCAACCGTCTCTCCCGCCTTATCGATCAACGCCTTCTCGGCCATTCTCAGACCCCTCAGTCTTTATGTTCATACGCAGTTACGAATTGTAGAGGCATATCGCGCTCGCCAGAGAAATCTTTTGATTTCCCACGCAAAATGTTGGAGGTCCGCATGAATCCAGAGAACGGGGTTGGGGTGGGTGAATTCGAGCAGTTCGATGGGCGCGCCGTTTTCAACTATAAACGCGACACGGACGCCGTCAGATGGGCTTCTGACTATCCGCAATTGCGTCACGAGGCTCTGTATCCTCTTCAGCCAATGTACTCTTCGAGAATACTAGCTTGATTCGGTTATTCCGGACGAGTAACGGCTCCACGGACGTGGACAGGTCAAAGGTCCGTATTGCTGACAATTCGGAGTCGAACCCATAGAATGCTGAGGCAGAATGAGCGAACTTCTCTCGACGTTGGATCCGCGCAGAACCGCATTCCTCACTCTCGACGTCCAGACCGCTCTGGTCGGCTTTTACGCCAAAGAGGGCTTTGTAGGTGCGGTTACGTCCCTCTTAGCCTGCGCGCGTAGCCTGAATGCAACGGTAATTCACGTCAAAGTCGGCTTCCGGCCGGGTTTTCCGGAGGTCAGTGAGAGGAACCGCCTCTTTTCGTCTCTCACCAAAAATCCCGATTACGCCAAAATGCTGAACACCGAGTTGCTTAATCTGCATCCCGCCTTGGAGGTGCGTACTGAAGAACCAGTCATTGCAAAGTCCCACATCAGTGCTTTTGAAGGCACTGACCTGAAGGTTTTGCTCAGGGCGAAAGACATAGACACGCTCGTTCTGTTCGGGATCATCACCAGCGGCGTTGTGCTCTCGACGGCACTGGAGGCGATGGACCAAGACTACCGTGTTCTGATTGTCCGTGACGCTTGCGCGGACAGCGACCCTGAATTGCACGCCTGTCTTCTCGATCGCCTGCTTGCTAAGCGGACGGATGTTATCACGACGGCCCAAGTCGTTCAGTGGACTCAGGCACAATAACCCTGTGTACGCTGCCGACTCGGCGCAGCACGCACCAAGCGCGCCTTGCTTGTCGTGATTGTGCGCGGTACTGCCAGTTTTGATCGCTTCCAGCTACGGCCGTGTCACCGGCTATACAGAAGTTTGCCGTTGAAATGTCCGTAATGCCAACCATACGATATGGTGTTCGGTGCAAGCAATGACAAGCCCGCCCTCCGTTACCGCCAGGTCTCTTTGGAAGCTCGGAGGTCTGACTCTTGGGCAACTGGGTCGAGCTGTTTTCGAGGAAATCGACGCAAATAACGTCTTTGGACGGGCAGCCGAGCTCGCCTTCTATTTCTTATTCGCCCTTTTTCCGCTGATATTCTTGATGATGACATTGTTCGGCCTGTTCGCCTCACATAGTGTCGAACTTCAAAACGAATTCCTTTCTTATTTCGCAGAGTTTCTTCCACCAACTGCGTTCCAACTTTTGAGAGGAGTAACCACTGAGATAGCGGCACACGCTAGTCAAGGAAAACTGACTTTTGGCGTAGTTTCAGCCCTATGGTGTATCTCCAGTTGCGTAAGTTCTATGATTTGCTTCCTGAATGCGGCGTTTCATGTCCGCGAGACTCGTCCCTGGTTCAAAGCTCGCGCAATAGCACTCGTATTGAGTCTAGTAGCCTCAATTCTGCTTCTTACGGCCTTGTTTATGGTGCTTGCAGGTAGCCACTTTGTGGGTTGGTTAGGGGCAGGACTTCGATTGAATCCGTTCGTCGTCCTCGTCTGGAAGGCTATTCAGTGGCCAACTGCTATCTTCTTCGTTGCCCTATCGTGTTCGTTGATTTATCGCTACGGTCCCGACTTGAGAGAGCGCCGTCGCTGGCACTGGTTTACGCCTGGAGCGGCATTTGGTGGGTTTATCTGGCTGGCGGCTTCGTTTGGATTCCGTATCTACCTGGATTTTTTTAATAATTACAGCGTCTCGTACGGGTCATTGGGCGCATTGATGATTCTTTTGGTCTGGCTCTATGCGACCGGGCTAGCGTTGCTTATCGGAGCAGTGATCAACGCGGAAATCGAGCGCTCCTCGAGAAACGATCAAGGCTCTTAAATCGCGTCGCGGACGAATTACCGGCAATACGGAACCTTCGTCTTGAAATGTACGTATTGCCGACAACACAACCGGAACTCTAAAAAACCAATGAGAGACAGCCTTCGCTGAGTGCTTAGCGTTGGGCAACTCGCTAATGTCAGTTGCGCGTTTAAGCTCCGCCAGCTCTTGTCCGAACCGTATCTCAACATCGCTGTATTTAACCGTTCTTACCAGCGGAACGAGAGTTTGGATGTGACGCCGCAAAAGAAAAATGGTTGTCAGGACAGTAGAAGGCCATGCAAGTGACGAGACTAAATGTGAGATGAAGTCGAGGATGGGTGCGGTTTCAGCTTTCATCTATCGATACCCTGGCGAAGAGACTGAACTAAGCGGATTATTCCTCGCCTGAAAAGACAGCGAGATCTAAATGCCAGCAACCGGCTAAAGAACGTAGACACGCAGCATCCACCAGACAAGAAACAGCGCCACTAGAGCGAGCACAACATGGGCAATCCAATCGCCTTCTGTCCTTGGCTTCCCGAAGTTGAACATCGGGCAATGGTAACATTCATAGATTCCTGGAAGGAATCAGGAGGTAGATATTCTGTGTCATCGACAATGCGGTGTCGGCCGCTTTTTATGGCAGATTCGGCCGCTGCTTGCAATGGAAATTACTTCATCGATATTTCTGAGGACTCAACCTTCGACTCAAAATTGAAAAGATACCGGGTTTCTTCACCCTTCGTAACAGCCATCCGTTTAATGTCCTGTCTAGTAAATCTGCTCACTGCCCGAGCCCAGAAGGCCATCGCGGGAGCATTTGTGGTCATGACCCGAACCTCCCATGGTCCGGGAAATCTCCTCCAGATTTGCTCCGCGACCAAATACCCTACACCCCGGCGCCGGGCACCACGCACAACAAAGAAGTCGGCCATATCCCAGACTTCGGTGTTCCCAGAAAAGTCGGAACCCTTCTTCACCAGAGCAAAGCCTGCCAACTTGCGCTCCACTCTGACAAGAAATGGAAAAGCGATTCGGCTCCCCCCAATAGGGAGGGAGGGGATCATAGTTAAATCTGCCGTCATCACCAAGCTCTCGCTCTACGAAGTCGGTGAAATCGTGGATGTAAAGCTGATACAGGTTTGAGAGAACGGACCGGTCTTCTATCGTCGCGGGCAATAACTCTATCGATTGCGGTGCATGCGTTTGCTGAGTCATCTCAGCTATTTTGAGGGAGGACAATGGGCATGCGTGTCGATCTTCGTCGGAGACGGTTGGTGCTGGACACAAACATGCGATTGCTCTTCGACTGAAAGCATGGATTCTTGAGCAGCGGTCGCGATAGTTCGATAACAAGCTAGGCAGATAGAGTCAAAGGTACCGTCCACATTTTTACGATGTGCGAACTTATCATTCGTGTTCATAAAATGGCCTACGTAATCGGCATTAACACGAGTTGGAGTAGTCCGTGGAAATGTAGATTTTTGTTTATTTACTGTACTCGATAATCGAGCATTATGTACTGAAATTTCATGCCTGGGGCAAGTTTTTATCTGCATCTCCCAGCAACAATCCGGCAAGGGCCTTTAAGTGGATTTGAGCTTCGCACATGAACAAACTTACCTTGGCAGGGTGTTCAGCCTCCATGTTTGTTAGATAGAAGAGGTTGGACAATACTTCCATGTGATACGCGAACTCGGCCCGACGAGCGTCCATGCGGAATCATTCCCCAATTCATCGACTCACCGCGCTGGTGCCTTGGCACTTTGTCGAGTCTGTGAGTTTGGATGCAGGTGCACAAAAAATGGTGATACATGCATTTCCGTGCATGTGCTGGGTCACTTCAACGGCATTTTAGCGTTTCCAAAGTTGGGGTCCAATTCCGTCATTCCCGACTGTTTTCGGAAATGGCTGACGTTCTGGACTATTTACCTACTTTCTTGATTGTCTTGCGTTTAGGGTTCGGAACCGTCACCATCCGACCAAGTTCCTTGTGAATAACTTTCAACTGCTCGGTGTCGAAATCGAATGTTTGGAGCAGATCGACAACAACATTGATCTCCCTTTCCGAATCCGGTATCTGCTCCTCAGCTAATGCCTTGTCGTCTTGGTTCAACTCTGACCGAATAGCGGCGAGCATGATCTCTTGTTGACTGACATTCATTTCGGCAGCTTTAAGACGAAGCCGCAGGGCGACATCATCGGGCAAAAGAACCGTTTGCTTGATAGGCGTCATTTTTGGGAAATATCCTTGATTCCGCAGATATAATGACGGAGTAACGGAACCCTGTCAACAAGAAACATGCTTTCGATGCGACTGTCTACGTATCACCACGAGCGGATGATGAAGGATGCCGTGCATCCGGAGATCTTCCAATCTCCACCTTCAGAAAAAAGTATATCTCGATGTTGACCAGGAGCCGGTGGAATCCCAACAACAGGAACGAGCACCTCCAGCAAGGACGGCACATCAGAAATCCGGCTGCTGAAGCTCCGCAATCAATTTCGTAATCTGCTTCGACTGATCATTCGGCCGATGCATCTTCGCCATCTGTATTGCTTCAGCAAACGCTTGTTTGGCCTCCTGATCGCGATGTGCTTTTTTCAAAGTACCGCCCAGTTGTGCTTTCAAGCTCGCGCTGTCAGGAACAAGCGCTACTGCTGTCCGTGCCTCCTCTACCGCACGCTCGGCCATGCCCTGTTGCAACAGCATCGGTACCTGGCTTACATGGCTCTGCGCCGACGCAAGCGTTACGTCATAATTCCCGCGATAAACCAGAACCGCGCTCGCAACCATGGCCTCCGGTTTTCCCTCCTGGAACTGCCTGTATGGATTCATGTCGCCCTCACCCCATAGCATGCCGGAAGCATCCTGTGCGCCCACCAGCACCACTCCCGAGATGTGTGTTGGGATCACCGCCTGCGGTTCTCTGGCCATCAGGGCCAACCCTGTGGGAAGAGGCCGGCAAGGAATTCCGGCGGCGGCGAGATCGTCGTTCAGACCTGCGTGCGCAATCCAGCAGTCCATAATTTGGTGAGCGGCAAGATAAGCACTTACCTGCTTCAGAGTCTGCCCCCAGTCAACGTTTGAGTCCGCAAGATACCGATGCGATTTGTCTGGCCCGCCGAACGCTTCGTTGGCATATGGAATGTAATTGGGATAGGTATGCAGCGACGAGACCATCTGGAACAGCAGCGCCGCCGCAACAGCATACGCTGCGACCTTCGATGACTTTGCAATCGTCCAAGCGCATGCACCAGCGAGCACCGCCGCGAACGGGTACACGGGCAGTACGTGACGAACGCCGATGTTCAGATCCGATGTCATGCTCGCGCCCAGAAACACCAGCACCGATGCACCCAGAAAGACCAGCTCACGCCGGTACGGCAACAAACCTCGCACAAACAGGATCGGTGCCAGCAGTGTCAGTAACAGCATTGTCAGGCTGCTCTTGATCAGCAACGCGGCCGGAAAATACATCCACGAGCCTCGAGGATACAGTCTCCCAAACAAGAATCCCGACACATGCGTCACGCCCGCAGGCAGCTTGGTCCAGCCATACAGGTACGCTTCCGGCAAGAGGCGCCATTGCGCCAGGTGCACCACCACCCAGGTCTGAGTCTTACCAGGCATCATGTGTACAAACTGAGCAAGCGCAGGCATCATGACCAGCCCGGCTGGGCGTGCCGCATAACGAAACCCATAAAAGCCCCACAGAACCATGTACCCGATCGCGGCACCCGCGCAGATCGCACCTACTAGCTGTAAGGCACGCCTCATATTCCAAACGAGAATCAGCTCCGCCGCCGCGCATACCACCACGATGGGCAGGATCAGGACCCCGCTCATCTTCGTAACCAGGGCGAGCCCCACCGTAACGCCAAACACCAGCAGGCGTACAGCGCCCGGTTTCTTCACGTACCGGTAAAATGCATACACTGCGGCGCATAAACACGCAGCCAGCCCCATGTCCGTCGTCACCAGCACTCCATGTGCCAGCACCGTCGGCTCAAAGGTAAACAGCGCCAATGCCAGAATCGCCGTCTCCGGCCCAAACATCTCATACCCCATGGCAAAGACCAGAACGCCCAGCAGCAGCGTGAAGACGCACACGGCTGTTCGGCTGCGGACCACCAGCAGGTTCATGTTGTTCGCCTGCATCAGCTCTTCGCCGCCCGCATATTCCTCCACGATGAAGAACGGGTTTGGGGGCTGCGGTTGCTTCAGATTCATTCCCAGCAGCGGTAGAGCGGCCACCAGCTTTACTAGTGGCGGATGCTCCGGGTTGACCCCGAAATCCCGGGCACGCCAGTGCTGGTAACCCGCATAAAGATGCGCGCTCTCATCGAGTGTGAGCGACATCTGCCGCAACGACAGCAACAGTTCTGTTGTCAGAATCGCCAAAAGACATGCCGCGCCCAGCAGATAGATCATTCTGTACCGAGAAGGACTAGCTGCGTTGATACCTCTCATAGCACCTCCGGAAAAGGTGGCCCGCTAGCCTGTTCTTGACATGTAGGAAAGGTATACCCCTCATCAACTCCCGTCGACAGAATTATGGAGGCCAACTGTCTCAAGAGAGCCTTGGACCGCATGTAGGCTTTCCCTTGCGCGTAACTAAGCAGAATCTCATATCCGAACTCAGGTATGGATATCACTCCATCAATGAAGATATCTTGGCATGGGATATGGGGGGATAATGGCAAACTGCCGGATAAGTTGACTGCGAATACCAACGACGAAACACGGCGGGGTCACTCAAGCTTTGAAAGTACCTGATTGGCCAGAGTCTTTACCCGCGTCAGTGTGTCGGGGTTATCCGGAACGCCTGTGACGATAATGGCAATCCATCTGGTTGCGTCCTTGCGTGCGTACATCTGGCAGATCAATTTGCCAGCCACGGTGATCGATCCCCATGCCGCATCGGTTCCTATTCCTGACAGCTGCTGCACGCTGGCGAAATTCATATTCTTGAGGTAAGCGGCCATTGGGAGGATGTTGGCGCTATTGCTAGCCGTAGTCAGGTGCAACATCACCGAAAGCATTTTGCCTTGGGATCGGGATGGGAGAAATCTGCACGTTGAGATCTGAAGCGTGCTGGAGTTATGCGATTCCTTTTGGGGTGGCATTACCGGCTCACCGAGCACGGCTTCGGCATCGGTGGCGGCAACCACGCTACAGGTGTCCTTCACTTGACCTGATGCCATTGGGGCGCATGAAAGTGTGGCCCTCGCCAGCAGAATGACGACAGCATAGATTTTCAGGCGGCGATTCATGGCAGCCAGTCTACGCCGATTTACACACCTTGTAAGTACGACTCCAAAGTTTAAGGATGATAGCGGGACCGCCGAAAAATGCGCGGAAACACCGGGGGCTAATTGGTGTCTTCGGCTATGGTAAGGAATCATTCTTAACCGAATACTCGTTACGTTTGGCCTTGCGTGGCAATTGATATATGACGTTATAGGCAACGCGCAGCATCTGTTGTGAACCATTTCCGGATGTTGTCCGCGGAGATTGATAGAGCCTTTTCGCTTGCGGCCCCGAAACTACCTGTCCTACTTTGTCACGTCCAGAGAGATTGTGGCCGACTGGGTTACGTTGCCGCCGGATGCGGTTACATTCACGGAGTAGGTCTGGGACTTCTTGCCTCCGCCACAACCTACAAAGAGCGCACCCATGGTTATCAGGAACAGAAAAGCCCACAACCGCCAGGCGCGCCGCTTCCGGAATGGCCAGATAAGCAGCGCCATGGTCACGCCGGCAGCTAGCTTTATCCAGAATGGCACAAGAGTTGGCTCGGTCTTCGCGCTGCTGGAAGAAGTTGAAATCGTCATCATATCCGTGACAGCCCCGCTTCCTGGAGTTACTGTATTCGGCGAGAAACTGCATCCGCCGCCAGCCGGCAGTCCGGAGCAGGCAAAGCTGATGGTTTGTGTGAATCCATTTTGCGGCGTAATCGTCAGCGTTACTCCTGTCGATTGTCCAGACTGAACGGTTGCGCCTGTGGGGGAGGCAGAGAGGGTAAACGTCGGGGGCGGCAGATTGATGGTGTAAGTGGCAGATGCAACAGTGCTGTTGGCGAATCCGCTGGCAACTGCGATGGCCTGTATTGTTTCTGCGTGGCTTACGGTGATTGGAGCAGTGTAAGGCGTGGAGCTACTGGTTGGCGTGGAGCCGTCCGTAGTATAGAAAATCATGGCGCCAGTAGTAGAGTCGCTGATAGTCACGCTTTGGATCGAAGTGTAGGTTCCGGCTGCCGGTGAAAAGGTCGGAGTTGCTGTTACCGGAGGCGGAACGGCCACTCCAGCTAGGGCAAAGTTTGCAGAACCGGTTACTCCGGTTGTAGTTGCAGCCGCCGTCAGAGCTGCTGCCGCGGTTGGGATAGCCATCACCGACGCAGTACCATCCGCAGCGGTAGTTGCTGTCGCGCTGGAAAAGCTCAATGCGGAACCGACGAAATTAACGATGACGCCGGGGACAGGATTACCGTTCGCATCTTTGACAATGACAACCAAAGGCTGACTGAAAGCTGTTCCCACGTTCGCTGTTTGACCTGATCCGGAAACAACACTGATCGTAGCTGCGGCACCGATAATCGTCTCCGTCAAAGTGCCGGTGCTGGCTGAGTATGTCGTGTCTCCAGAATAACGGGCCGTAATGGTGTGACTGCCTGCTGCCAGCGAACTGGTTGCATAACTGGCGTGGGCGGTACTATCCAGAGTGACTGCCGTGCCTGCGGCGCCGTCGATACCAAATGTGACCTTACCGGTGGGAACACCTGTTCCGGATGCAGTCGTCACATTTGCAGTGAAGGTCACCTTTGTGCCAAGCAACTGCGGGTTCGCATCAGCCGAGAGACTGGTAGTCGTGCCAATCAGAGTTGTGGTTGTCCCCAGCGTAAACTTCGTTATAAAAGCATTCGAATTTCCGCCGGGAGCGCCTTTGTTTGTTGTCTGGAATGCGCCCGCCGTCGTGGGAAAATCAGAAGAATACGTAGTTCCTGCGATGTAAATGGCGCCGGATGCATCGCGAAAGATGCCATATCCCGCATCCCCGCTAGTGCCCAAAGGGCGCTCGGAGGTGTTTCCGGAGCCTCCAAAATAGGTGGAGTAAACTAGCGCAGTTCCGCCCGGATTCAGTTCCGTGAGAAACGCATTTGCCGCATGGTTTGGGAGGCCTTTGTTGGTCGACTGATAGGCGTCGGAGGTCACAGGAAAATCGGGAGAGTTGGTATATCCGGTTACATAAGCGTTTCCCGAGTCATCGAAGATAATGCGTTGAGCGCGCTCGCCGTCAACATCGCCACTTCCCCCCAGATAGGTGGCGTAGGTCAGAGCGCTCCCTGTTGCATTCAATTTGCACACAAATCCGGTGGGCAAGCCGGCCGTCGCCTCCTTATCCACCGTCTGAAACGCTCCGGTAGTGACAGGGAAATCAGTGGAGGCTGTCGTTCCAGCGAGAAAAACATTGTTCGACCCATCCAGCGCCATGGCAATAGGCACATCGCCCAAACCCGGTAGAGCCGAACCGTTTGGAACACCTTTTGTGCCGCTACCGCCCACCAGCGTGGAATAGATAAGGCCATTACCTGTGGGATTAAACTCGGCAACGAAGCCGGTGGTCAGGTTGTTTGGCGCGGCTTTGCTGACGGTTTGAAAGGCTCCGCTGGTAACCGGAAAATCAGAAGAAACCGTAAGACCGCTGACAAAGATGTCTCCAGTTGTATTGAGGGCCATCCCGTTGACGGCATCGAGAGGAATGAACGAATAGTAGAGTGGATTCCCGCTTCCTCCGAGATAGGTGGAGAAAATGAGGGCAGTGCCATCGGGATTCACTTCGGCGATCCACGCATTTGTTCCGTAGTTTGCCGAAGCCTTGTTGACGGATTGAAACGCACCCGCGGTTACAGGAAAATCGATGGACCGCGCGTATCCTGCAACAAACGCATCGCCATTTGGATCCATAGTAATGCTTAACCCGGCATCTCCATACACATTTGCATTGCCAAACACGTGGGCAGTTCCGCCCAGATACGTAGAGTAAAGAAGAGCTGTTCCAGCAGCATTCAACTTTGCAATCCATGCATCGAATCCGTAGGGAATTTCTATACATCGGTCGGTTTCGTCAGCAAGTTGAACGCTACTGGGTCCGCTCTGATCTATTCCACCTATATCGGAGGCAATGGTTCGAGC